>CAZEYA010000031.1:0-28927 GCA_964516515.1 uncultured Kineosporiaceae bacterium
CACCTGCCCCTCTTGGAGGTCGCTGAGATGCACGCACTCGTCATCGACGACTCAAGAACGATGCGGCGCATCGTCAGCTCGGTCCTTGCTCGGGTCGGCTTCACCTGTGTGGAGGCCGAACACGGCGAAGAAGCCCTCGCAAAGCTCGAGGATATGACGGCTGCGGGCACGCTGCCCGCCATCGCCACCATCGACTGGAACATGCCCGTAATGAATGGCCTGACTTTCGTCACGCGTGTGCGTGCCGACACGAGGTGGCGAGACGTGACACTCATGATGGTGACCACCGAGAGCGAGCACGGGCAGATCGTCCGCGCTCTCGCGGCTGGCGCCCACGAGTACGTGCTCAAGCCGTTCACGGCTGAGGATATGATCAGCAAGCTGTCGATGCTCGGCCTGGTCGAGACCTCGGCGGAGGTGATGGCATGACCGCCGTCCCTTTTCCCCAGCGCACCCAGCCAATCGAGGAGTCTGCGCCCATCGGCCAGGCCGTCGTCGACCCGTCGTCGTTCGTCGACGTCGACACCCTCGTCGAGTTGCTCACCGTCACCTGGGCGACGTTCGTCGACCCGGAGTGCTACCTCGCCCCGGTCGATGGCCTGATCGAGCGGCGGCCGGCGGTGGTCGCCGAGATCGCCATCGCCGGTGACGCGCCCGTTCGCATCACCCTCTCGGTCGAGCAGGCCGGCGCCGTCCTGGTGACCGAGATGATGCTCGGCGAGGGCGCTTACGGCGCACCGACCCAACTCGACGTCAGCGACGCGATCGGTGAACTGTCCAACGTCCTCGGTGGCAACATCAAGGCGCTGCTGCCCGACGGCTCCACGCTCACGCTGCCGAACGTGACAGCGGGTTCAACCGGGACGGCAGGGGACAACGACGGCACGGCCGTCACCGCGACCGTCGCCTGGGGTCCCTACCTCGTCATGGCGGGCATCAGCGCCGAGGTCGCGGGGCAGCTCCCGCTGACAGCGTCGGGGGCCGCGCGATGAAGGTCCTCGTGGTGGATGACAGCAAGGTGATGCGCAAGATCGTGGTGCGCACCCTGCGTCAGGCCGGCTTCGACGAGGTGGACGTCGTGGAGGCCGATGACGGAGCCGATGGCTTGAGCAAGGTCACTGCCGAGCGGCCCGACCTCATCCTGTCCGACTGGAACATGCCCAACCTGACCGGCATCGAATTCCTCGTCTCCCTGCGGGCTTCAGGCAATGCCACGCCGTTCGGCTTCGTCACCTCCGAGGGGTCGAATGAGATGCGCGAGCGAGCCGCCGCCGCCGGTGCGCTGTTCCTCATCGCCAAGCCGTTCTCGTCGGAGACCTTCGCCGACGCACTCTCACCCGTTCTCACCTGATTCGACCAGGTGCCACCGCCGACACAGGAGTAACGCCATGACGGTCACCACCGCCATTCCCACCCTCAAGGACATCAAGGAAACTCTGAGCGGTCTGCTCGATCGTGAGATCGAGGTCAGTGCTGGGGCCCCGTCACCCAGCTTGGGCGGCGACAGCAATTCCCTCGTTGCCCTCTACGTCGACGACAACCTGCGTTCTGTGGCCGTCATCGTCGCTGACTTCCCCCTCTCGGCAAGGGTGGGGGCGGCTATCGGCCTGGTGCCCGCGGGCGGTGCCGATGCGGCGCTGGAGGACAATGTGCTACCGGCCAACCTGCGTGAGAACGCCGCAGAGGTGCTCAACGTGCTGGCGGCCCTGTTCAACCGGGACGGCGCACCTCATCTGCGGTTGTACTCCGTCACCGGCCCCGGTGACCAGATGCGGTCGGATGTAAAGGCGCTGGCCGTCAAGGCGGCGCCGCGGGAGGACATCCTGGTCGATGTCGCCCGCTACGGCCAAGGGGTGCTGTCGGTCGTCCTGGCGTAGCGTCGGCCTTCTTCCTCGCGGGTAAGGCTTGCCCGAGCTAGCGGCTCGGGCAGGATCGGCGGGTGACGGGTCGGGCGGTGGTGGGCCGTCCCGCGACGAACAGGATGGTGAGCATGGTGATGCGCGCCGTCCGCACGCTGGGGCGCCTTCACATAGGCGGGGAGCAGCTTCGCGGTCCCCGGCTCGCTTGCCAGCGCTGCGGCAAAGCGGTCGAAGGTCTCGTCGAACTCCTCGATCTGCTGCTCACGCTTGGGCTTGTCCGCCTCGGTGGCACGAGGTGCAGCAGGATCCGCTGTCGCACGCTGCCGTTAGCGTTGCGGGCGTCAGCCAGCTCTTGCACCGGGATGGTCCCATTCTCGTAGATGTCCGACGCGCGGTTGCTGACATTGCTGAGCTCGAACAGGCCGGCGCGATCTTCGCCCGCGGCGGGCGGTTGAAGGTCGTCAACACCCCTTTCGCGGGCAACCGGTGCGACGCCACCGGGCCGGACGTCGGCGGCGCGGCGATCCGGGTGTTCGACCAGTCGCAGGACCTGCCGGTCTACGTCGTGGCCAGCACCTTCACCGGCGGGCGCTGCTCCAACGGGGGCGGGCCCAGCTCGATCGGGGTGTCGTGGGTCGTGCTCAACAGCGTCTTCACCGACAACCAGGCGATCGGCGACGGCGCCAACCCGTCGCGGGCAGGCACCCCCGGTGGCGGCTCCGGCGGCGCCATCTACGCCGACGGAAACGAGTTCACGATCCGGCTCGCCGGCACCCGAATCGAGGACAACCGCGCCAACGAGGGCGGCGGGGCGGTGTTCTTCGTCAGCAGCAACCGGACCGGCACGATGTCGATCGAGGGCTCGACGCTGCGGTCCAACCCGAGCGACGGCTTCGAGACCGACGGCTTCCCCGGCATCTTCTTCCTCGGCGCGGCACCACCCGCGGTTTCCGGATCCACGCTCGGCTGAACTGAGTCGGCTCGTCGGCAGGCGCGGCGGCCGAACGAGGTCAGTCGAGTCCGGTCTCGTACCGAACGAGCTCCATCGACACCCCGTCCTCGACCGAGTGCCGACGTCCGGTCTCGCGCATCCCGGCCTTCTCCATCACGCGACCACTGGCCGGACGGTCGACGGGCGCGTCACCCACCACGCGCTGCATCCCGGGCAGGGCGAGGGCGTGTGCCAGGACAGCCCGCAGGGCCTCCGTGGCGTATCCGTGCCCCCACGCGGAGCGGACCAGGCCATAGCCGGTCATGCCGGTGCCGGACCCGTCCACGCTGCAACCGATCTCACCGATGACGGCACCATCCGACCGGCGGATGACGAAGAAAGGGGCCTGCTTCACCGGCGACACCGGCAGAGGTCACCATCTGCATCACCTCGGCGGAGAACTCGGCTGGGTAGTCCGGCGCGAACACCAGCCCGACGGGTCGTTGACCAGCAAGCAGCGTCGTGGCCTCGGGTGGTTGGACCGCCCGGAGCTGCAGGCGGTCGGTGGTCAGCATGTTCACCGTCGCATGGTGTCCCCGACGGCTCGATTCCGGCAACGGGTTTCTCGGCGGCCCGAGCGCGCCTGTCCGGATCTAGGCTCGGCGAATGAGAGCAGAGTTGCCACCGCGGGCACAGGTGGTTGTGGTCGGGGGCGGCATCGTCGGTTGCAGCGTTGCCTACCACCTGGCACGACGGGGCTGGACCGATGTCGTGCTGCTCGAACAGAACACGCTGACCTCGGGCACCACCTGGCATGCCGCCGGGCTGGTCACTCTGGCCCGACCAACACATGGCACGACGGCGCTGGTCAAGCACAGTCTGGAGGTCTTCGAGGGCCTCGAGGCCGACACCGGCCTGCACACCGGGTTCCGGCGTACCGGGACGCTGCACCTGGCGATGACCGACGATCGCTGGCACGAGTTGCGCCGGCAGGCATCCGGGCACCGCGGCGCGGGCGTCGAGGTCCGCGAGATCGACGCCGAGGCTGCCGCAGGGCTGTTCCCGCTGCTGCGCCCGGCCGGCATCGTCGGTGCGCTGCACTATCCGAGCGACGGTCGCGGCAACGCCACCGACACCACGATGTCGCTGGCCCGTGGCGCGCGGATGCGTGGCGTCTCGATCCACGAGCACATCCGGGCCACCGGGGTGCTGCGCGACCGGGCCCGAGTCACCGGTGTCACCACCGACCACGGCGATATCGAGTGCGAGGTCGTGGTCAACTGCACCGGCATGTGGGGCCGGGAGTTCGGCCGACGCGCCGGGGTGACGGTGCCGTTGCAGGCGTTGCACCACTACTACGTCGTCACCGAGGAGATCGCCGGGCTACCGCCGAACATGCCGACCATCAAGAGCAGCGACGACTTCTCCTACGTCAAGGACGACGCCGGGACGCTCATGGTCGGCTTCTTCGAGCCGGGCAGCAGGCCATGGTCACCGCGCGGCATCCCGGAGGGTCCGGGATTCGTCAGCCTCGGTGAGGACTGGGACCATATCGGCCCGTTCTTCGAGCGGATGGTCGAGCGGATTCCGATCCTCGCCGAGACGGGTATCCGATTGTTCTTCGCCGGGCCCGAGAGCTTCACGCCGGACGGCTTCTTCCATTTCGGCCCGGTGGCCGGAGTCGACAATTACTGGGTGGCCGCCGGGTTCAATTCGATCGGGTTCCTCACCGGTCCGGGCGCGGGGAAGGTGCTGGCGGACTGGATCGTCGACGGCGCGGCGCCGATGGACCTGCCCGAGGTGGACCCGCGGCGGTCGATGCGTCATCAGACCAACCGCCGCTACCTCGCAGTGCGGGTGCCGGAGACCTTGGATCTGGCCTATGACATGCACTGGCCCGGCCTGCAGCGATCCAGCGCCCGCGGGATCAGGCGCAGTCCGGTGCACGCTCACCTGGCCGCCGCAGGTGCCTGCTTCGGTGAGTTGGCCGGGTGGGAGCGGGCCAACTGGTTCGGCGACCCCGGGTCCTCCCCGGTCTACGACTACTCCTACGGCCGCTCGGCCTGGCTGGAACGATCCGGGCAGGAGCATCGTGCGGTGCGCGCGGGTGTCGGGGTGTTCGATCTCAGCTCGTTCGGGAAGTTGCTGGTCGCCGGGCGCGACGCCGAGGCGGTGCTCCAGCGGGTTTGTGCCAACGACGTCGGTGTCGAGCCGGGACGGATCGTCTACACGCAGTGGCTGAACTCCGCCGGCGGGATCGAGGCCGACGTCACCGTGTCCCGGCTGGCCGAGGACCGCTTCGTGGTGATGACAGCCGCCGCGTCCGTCGGCCGCGATCTGGACCACCTACGCCGCTACATCGGCGAGGACTTCGCGACCGTGACCGACATCAGCGCCGGCGAGGCGATGCTCGCGGTGATGGGGCCCCGGTCACGGGAGCTGCTGCAGCCGCTGACCGACGCCGACCTGTCCCACGAGGCGTTCGGTTTTGGCACCTGGGCCGAGATCGACCTCGGGTACACCTACGTCCGCGCCAACCGGATCACCTACGTGGGTGAGCTGGGATGGGAGCTGATGATCGCCGCCGACCAGGCGGTCCACGTCTATGAGACGCTGGTCGGGGTCGGCGAAACCGTTGGGTTGCGTCACGCCGGCTACCACGCGCTGAACTCGCTGCGGCTGGAGAAGGCGTACCGCAGCTGGGGGCACGACATCGGCAGCACCGACACCCCGCTGGAGGCGGGGCTCGGCTTCGCCGTGGCCTGGGACAAGCCCGGCGGGTTCGTCGGCCGGGACGCCCTGCTCGCCCGATGCGGCAACGGGCCACCGCGGCGACGGCTGGTACAGCTGCTGCTGACCGACCCCGAGGCGATCCTCTGGCACGACGAGCCGGTGTGGCGCGAGGGCCACATTGTCGGGTCCGTCGCGTCGGCCGGCTACGGCTGGACCCTCGGCGGCGCCGTCGGTCTCGCCTACATCACGGCCCAGGACCCGCTGACCCAAGCGTGGCTCGACGCGGCGACGCTGGAGGTCGAGGTGGCCGGCGAGCGGGTGCCCGCCCGCGCCTCGTTGCGCCCGATGCTCGACCCGGGCAACACGCGGGTCCGCAGCTAGCGCGGCTCCGGGGTCAGCTGCTGGCCTTCATGAAGGCGGTCAGGTCAGTGGCGACCCGTTCCGGCTGCTCCCACACCACCAAGTGGCCGGTGTCGTCGTAGACGACCAGGCGCGAACCTGGGATGGCGGCAGCCATGGCCTGCTGGTCCGCGCGCGGAAGGAGATCGTCGTGGTCACCCCAGATGATGAGGGTGGGGGCGGAGATCGTTCCCGTTTCAGTAGGTACCGGTGCTGCGCAGAGGCCCCTCAGGGTGTCACGCCAGACATGCGCCGGCAGGCGGAGTCCGTCCTGAACTCGGGCCTCGACGAACGAGTCCGGGACGTCATGCTGGCGCGGGACCCAGGTCAGAGACCCTCGGACCCACGCCGGGTCGACCGGGTCGTCGAGGCGCTCCACCTCGGCCGCGAACGCGGGACGGCCATGCAGGCTGCGTGGTGACCCGACCAGCACGAGCCCGGCCACCCGGTCGGGGCTGTCGAGTGCCACCTGTTGAGCGACATAGCCGCCGCTGGAGGAGCCCACGAGAACCGCGGAGGCCAAACCGACCGCGTCCATGAAGGCCTCAACGTCCTTCGAGAACGACGTGAGCGAGTACCCACCGGTCGGCTTGTCAGCGTCACCATGGCCACGTTGGTCGATCGCCAGAACATGCAGCGACGGCGGCAGCAGAGGGAAAAGCCGGTCAAAACAATGCAACGACTCGGCCCAGGCGTGCAGCAGCAGGACCGGCGGCCCTGACGGATCGCCTTGCACGACGTAGGGCAGCGAAACTCCTGTGGCAAGGTGAACCCTGCGGACGACTTGCTCCGGAGCCACTCTGCCAGGGTATGGGGACCGCGAGGCCGCTAATTGCCAGGTGACGGTGACCCTGGAATCGCGGCTGGATCGACCACGGCGGGGCGGTGGGGGTGGTCGTAGCGGATGACCAGGTCGGAGCGCGCCGCAGGGTCGCACTCGTCGAGGTATCGCGCCCAGGCTGCTGGGCGCGGATCATCGGACGAGGGAAAGCGGCGGGTCAGGGCGGCGGCGGACACGGCCAGCGCAACGACCAGGTCGAAGCAGCCGGACAGCTCCCACCGCAGCAGGTAGGGCCCGTCGACCACCGCGACCAGGCCCGGGACCGCCGATCGGAGCGCGTCGCGAGCGGGGCGGTCCGCCTCGGCGTCCCACAACCGGGGCAGCCACCGCATCACGGCGGGATCGGCCAACGGGTCGAGCACCTCGCGCGTCAGGCCGGCCCAGTCCACCCACCGCTCGTACGCGGCGTCGGCATCGGCCGGCCCGTACTCCAGCCGCACCGACCGCCGGTGCAGGTAGTCGCCGGCACTGACCCTCGCCACCGCCCGTCCGGCGGCCGCCAGTTCGATGACTACCGCGTCGGCCAGCCGGCCGCTGTCGCCAGGATCGGCCGCGTCGATGCCGACCCTGACCGCCACACGCCGCTCGACGGCTCCCGGCACCATCGCCGCGGCGCGCGCTGCGACTTCGGCCGCCAGCGCGGCCGGAGTGATCGACCGGATCCGGCCGGACGAGGCGCTCAGCGCACCGACCAGCGCCGGATCGCGGGCCACTCGTGCTCCAGTCCCAGCACGCCGTAGCTGGCCGTCTCCAAGCGGAACATCCGACCCGCCTCCGGCGCCATACCCAGCCAGCGCGCGGTCAGTACCCGCAGCGAGTGGGCGTGCGCCACCAGCGCCACATTCCCCTGTGCCAGCGCCGGACGGGCCGCCGCGATGGCCCTGTCCAGTCTGTCCGCGAGTTGACCGATGCCTTCACCCTGGGTCTGACCTGGCACGACGCCATCTGTCCAGACACTCCAGTCCGTCCCCAGCCGGGTCCGGATCTCGGCGGTGGTCAGCCCCTCGTAGCCGCCGTAGTCCCATTCCACGAGGTCGGGGTCCAGCACCATCGGTTCCAGGCCCGCCAGCTCAGCGGTGTGGCACGCCCGCCGCAACGGGCTGACCCGAACCTGGGCGAACTCCAGCCCCGCCAAGGACTCTCCCAGCTCGCGCGCCTCGGTGACACCAGCCTCGGTGAGCTCCAGATCCGTCAGGCCGGTGTGCTTGCCCGCCGCACTCCACTCGGTGGCACCGTGCCGGATGACATACAGCAGTCCCTGATCAGTGGCCACGAGCGCGACGCTAGCGGCTGGCCCACGAGGGTGACACTCGGCACGGGGCGCAGTGGCGGAGGTGGCGGGATTTGAACCCGCGAGAGGGCTTTACCCTCAACCCGCTTAGCAGGCGGGCGCCATAGGCCTCTAGGCGACACCTCCACTGCACGGCAAGGGTAGCGCCATCGCGGGTCCGCGGGCCCGCCGCAGGCTAGCGTTCGGCCATGCAGCAGGCGCAGCGCACCGAGGCGGCAGTAGGGGAAAGTGCCGCCGCCGATCGGGAGCGGCTGTCCTGGCCGCTGTTCGGCGAGGCGTCGCGCGACCTCGCGCGGCTGGTGGCGGCCGACGGCTACCGGCCCGACATGATCCTCGCGATAGCCCGGGGCGGCCTTCTGGTGGCGGGGGCGCTGGGCTACGCGCTCGGCGTCAAGAACCTCTACACGGTGAACGTCGAGTTCTACACCGGCGTCGACCAGCGCCTGGACGTGCCGATGATCCTGCCGCCGGTGCCCGACCTGGCAGAGGTGGCCGACGCCCGGGTGCTGGTGGCCGACGATGTCGCGGACACCGGTCACACCCTGAAGCTGGTCGAGGAGTTCGCCGGTGGCCGGGTGGCCGAGATCCGACACGCCGTGCTGTACGAGAAGTCGCGGTCGGTCGTCGCCTGCGACTACGTGTGGCGTCGCACCGACCGATGGATCGACTTCCCGTGGAGTGACCGACCACCGGTGGTCTAGGGCCCGCCCTCGAACCCCCGGCACCAAACGCTCGTCCGCTCGAAACTTTCAGACTCAGTCGACGAAAGTCTTGCGGAGGGGTCCACTTCGCAGCTAATGTCCGTATCGGCATCACGCTCTGCACTTTCCTCACCACCCTCTGATCGCGCAACGGGGCGCACTGTCACTCTCCAGCGGACACCGACGTCCGACGGGGCCGACCGGGCGGGCGTCCGAACGTTCTGATTCTGAGTGATTCACGCCCCCCGGGAGAGTTCGATGACCCCTGCCCTGCGACCCTCGCTGCCCCACCGTCGACCCCACCTCGCCATCCTGACCGCCGGGGCGCTGCTCGCCGCGACGATCATCGCCGTCCAGCCCGTCACGCCTGCGGCTGCCGCGGCGTTCCAGCAGGTGACCCTTGCCATCGGGGTCCCGGAGGTGGGCGAACCGATGTCCCTGGCGGTGCTGCCGGATCGCAGCGTGCTGCACACCTCACGCAACGGCACGCTGCGGATCACCGACGCCGCAGGCAACACGAAGGTCTCGGGCACGCTGTCGGTCTACAGCCATGACGAGGAGGGGCTGCAGGGCGTCGGCGTCGACCCCGGCTTCGCCACCAATCGGGCCATCTACCTCTACTACGCACCGACACTCAGCACGCCGCTGGGCGACGCCCCGTCCGATGGTCCGGCCACGGCCTTCGCCCCCTACGAGGGGGTGAACCGGTTGTCCCAGTTCACGCTGAACCTCGACGGCACACTCAACCTGACCAGCGAACGGGTCGTGCTCGATGTCCCGGCGACCCGCGGCATCTGTTGCCACGTCGGTGGCGACATCGACTTCGACGCAGCCGGCAACCTGTACCTCAGCACCGGCGACGACAGCAATCCGTTCGCCTCCGACGGCTACACCCCGATCGACGAGAGGTCCGGCCGAAACCCCGCCTACGACGCGCAGCGGACCTCGGGCAACACCAACGACCTGCGCGGCAAGCTGCTGCGCATCAAGGTCGCCGCCGACGGCTCCTACACCGTCCCCAGCGGGAACATGTTCGCTCCGGGCACCGCCGGCACCCGCCCCGAGATCTACGCGATGGGCTTCCGCAACCCCTTCCGGATGTCCGTCGACAAGGCCACGGGCGTGGTCTACCTGGGCGACTACGGCCCCGACGCCGGGTCCGCCAGCGCGAGTCGCGGCCCGGGTGGGCAGGTGGAGTTCGATCGGATCACCGGGCCGGGAAACTACGGCTGGCCGTACTGCACCGGGCGCAACGACTCCTATGTCGACTTCACGTTCCCCACCGGACCGTCGGGCGCGACGTTCAACTGCGCGGGCGGGCCCACCAACAACTCACCGCGCAACACCGGACTGACCACGCTGCCCGCGGCGCAGCCCGCCTGGCTGCCCTACGACGGCGGCTCGGTACCCGAATTCGGCAGCGGCAGCGAGTCCCCGATGGGCGGCCCGGTCTACCGCTACGACGCGGCCAACCCCAGCGATGTGAAGTTCCCCGCCTCGTACAACGGGCACTTCTTCGCCGGTGAGTTCGGGCGCCAGTGGATCCGCGACATCGAGGTCACGGCGAGCGGCGGCGTGGGCGCGATCAACACGTTCCCGTGGTCGGGCAAGCAGGTGATGGACATGGCGTTCGGCCCGGACGGTGCGCTGTACGTCCTGGACTACGGCACCAGCTACTTCGGCGGTGACGCCAATTCCGCGCTGTACCGGATCGACTACGTCGACGGCAACCGTGCACCCACCGCCATCGCGTCCGCGACACCGACCTCCGGCGCGCTGCCCCTGACCGTCCAGTTCACCGGCAGCGGCTCCGCGGACCCGGACGGCGACGCGCTGTCCTATGCCTGGGACCTCGACGGTAACGGCACCACCGACTCCACGGCCGTCAACCCGAGCCGCAGCTACAGCACAGCGGGGACCTACAACGCCAAGCTCACCGTCACCGACCCCGGCGGCAAGAGCGGTTCGGCCAACGTCCTCGTGACACCGGGGAACACGGCACCAACGGTCCGGATCACCGGACCGGTCAACGGATCAGTGATCAATTTCGGTGACACGGTCTCCTACCAGGTGTCGGTGACCGACCCGGAGGACGGCACGATCGACTGCTCCAAGGTGTCGATGACCTACATCTTCGGCCACGACCTGCACGGCCACCCGCAGACCACGGTGAACGGCTGCAGCGGCACGATCGCCACGTCCGCCGACGGCGAACACGACGCCAACGCCAACGTGTTCGGCGTGTGGCGAGCCAGCTACACCGACGCCGGCGGGCTGACCGGCATCGCGGAGAGCAAGACCCAGCCGTCCACCCGGCAGGCCGAGCACTACTCGAACTCCAGCGGGATCGCGCTGTACGACAAGACGACAGCCCGTGGCGGGAAGACCGTGGGCAGCATCAACAACGGCGACTGGGTCTCCTTCACCCCGTACAACCTGACCGGGGTCACCGGCTTCACGGCCCGCGTCTCCTCCAACGGCGCCGGCGGCACCCTGTCCCTGCGCAGCGGCTCCCCCACCGGCACCCTGCTCGGCTCGGCCACCGTCGGCAACACCGGCAGCTGGGAGACCTTCACCGAGGTCAGCGGCGCCATCGCGGCGACCACAGCCACCAGCGAGCTGTACCTGGTGTTCACCGGCGGCGCCGGCGCGCTGTACGACGTCGACGAGTTCAATCTCACCAAGACCACCACGCCGCCCTCGACGAACTACAAGGTGCTCGTCTTCTCCAAGACCGCCGGCTTCCGGCACTCCTCGATCGGCCCGGCCATCACCGCCATCCGCTCGCTCGGACAGGCGAACGGCTTCACCGTGGATGCCACCGAGGACGCCGCTGCCTTCACCACCACAAACCTGGCTCAGTACCGCGCCGTGGTATTCCTGTCCACGACGGGCGACGTGTTGAACACCACCCAGCAGGCCGCTTTCGAGTCCTACATCCGGGGCGGCGGGGGATACGCCGGCATCCATTCGGCGGCCGACACGGAGTACAGCTGGCCGTGGTACGGCAGCCTGGTCGGCGCCTACTTCTCCTCGCATCCCGCCAACCAGCAGGCCACCATCACCGTCGAGGATCGAACCCACGCCTCGACCGCGCATCTGGGGGCCACGTGGTCCCGCTTCGACGAGTGGTACAACTACGGCACCAACCCGCGATCCCGCGTCAACGTGTTGGCCACCCTGAACGAGAGCAGCTACAGCGGTGGCACCATGGGCAGCGACCACCCGATTGCCTGGTGCCAGTTCTATGACGGCGGCCGGTCCTGGTACACCGGTGGCGGCCACACCGACGAGTCCTACGCCGAGGCGGACTTCCGGGCGCACCTGCTGGGCGGCATCCGTTACGCGGCCGGGGTGGCAGGTACCAGTTGTGGCGCCGGCGGTGTCGAGAGTGGGTACACCTCGCTGTTCAACGGCAGCTCCACGACCGGCTGGTCCCAGGCGGGGCCCGGGTCTTTCACGCTGAGCAATGGTGTCCTGACGTCCCAGGGCGGCCTCGGCATGCTGTGGTATTCCGCCCAGGAGTTCCGCTCGTATTCGCTGAAGCTCGACTGGCAGGTCGAGGGCGACGACAACTCCGGGGTCTTCGTCGGGTTCCCGGCGGGCAGCGACCCGAATATCGCCATCACTCAGGGCTACGAGATCCAGATCGACCCGACCGATACCGCCGACCGCACAACTGGGGCGATCTACGGATTCAAGGGCGCCGATATCGCTGCCCGCGACGGCGCACTGCGACCCGCCGGCCAGTGGAACACCTACGAGATCGTGGTGGAGGGGCAGCGGCTGACCGTCTTCCTCAACAATGTCAAGATCAACGAGTTCACCAGCACCGACCCCGCCCGTGACCTCACGCAGGGCCATATCGGCATCCAGAACCACGGCAGCGGCGACACCGTGCTGTTCCGCAACATCAGGATCAAGGAGTTGGGGACCACCGGCACCACGGTGACCCTGCAGGGCGAGTCGTTCGCCGCCACCGGCGGGGTGCAGCCGTTCAACAAGCCCGCCGCCCGCGGCGGCGCCGTGGCCGGATTCATCGCCGCCGGTGACTGGATCCGCTACGACGGCCTGGACCTGACCAAGCTGTCGCGCGTCGACGCCCGGGTGATGCCAGGCGAAGCCCCCGGCACCATCGAGTACCGCACCGGCTCCCCCACCGGACCCCTGCTGGGCAGCGCCCAGGTCACGGCCACCGGCAACTGGAGCACCTTCGTCGACGTCGGCGCCACCACGGCCACCAGCACCGCCACCTCGCTGTACCTCGTCTTCAGCGGCGGCGCCGGAGCCATGTTCGACGTCGACGAGATCACCCTCACCAGCGCCGCGCCTCCGGCCGGTACCACCAACCTGGCGCTCAGCCGGCCGGCTACGGCCACCAGTGTGGAAAACGCGTCCTACCCGGCCGGCAACGCGGTCGACGGCATCGGCACCACCCGGTGGTCCAGCGCCTTCGCCGACCCGCAGAGCATCACGGTCGACCTGGGATCGGCCCGGACCGTCAGCCGGGTCAAGCTGGTGTGGGAGGCCGCCTTCGGCCGCTCATACACCATTGCGACATCACCGGACGGCACCACCTGGACGACCAGGTTCACCACCACGACCGGCGACGGTGCCACGGACGACATCACACTCGCTACCGCCGCCACCAGCACCCGCTACGTCCGCATGGCGGGGACCACGCGCGGCACCCCCTACGGCTACTCGCTGTGGGAACTGGAGGTGTACGGCAGCTGAGGCCGGGCCGGAGTGACGGTCCAGAGGGAGGTCATGACGGGGCTGTGATCAGGCGGGTGGCCGCGAGTACCGCGCACCGTGGCCGCCCGCCACCAGATCGGCGCTCACGGCGGCCGCGGCCTGCCACAGCCGCGGCAGCAGATCAGCCCTGACGCTCGCGGCGTCACCCCGGTCGGCCGGCGCCGCCACGTTCATGGCCGCGACCACGACACCTCCGGCGTCCCGCACCGGAACTGCGACCGACCGAAGACCCATCTCCAGTTCCTGGTCGACGAGGGCATAGTCGTCTCGGCGCACCCGGTCGAGCACCAGCCGCAGCCCAGCCGGGTCGGTGACCGTCCAGCGCGTCAACCGGCGCAATTCGACCCGGGCCAGGTAGACGGTCAGCCAGTCCGGGTCGGCGTGCGCCAGCAGCACCCGACCCATCGACGTGGCATAGGCGGGCAACCGGGTCCCGACACTGATCGCGACCGTCATGATCCGCTTCACCGGGACCCGCGCGATGTAGACGACGTCGTCTCCGTCGAGCACCGACAACGACGCCGACTCACCGACCCGGGCGACCAGCGCCTCCAGGTGCGGGTGGGCCAGCCCCGGCAGCGACATCGACGAGATGTAGGCGTAGCCCAACTCGAGTACCCGCGGCCGCAGCGCGAACAGTCGGCCATCGGTCCGTACGTACCCCAGGTCGACCAGCGTGTGCAGGAAGCGCCGCGCGGTCGCCCGGGTCAGGCCGGCCTCGCGAGCGACGTCGCTGAGCGTCATCTCCGGCTGGTCGGCGCTGAACGCCTTGATCACGGCCAACCCTCGTGCCAGCGACTGCACGTGCGCGGCCGAGCGCTCGTCGTCGAGCTGAGTCAGCGAATGGTCGATGGCGGCCTCGACCACGGAGTCCTCGCTGCCGTCGTCCGCCGGCACAGGCATGACCGTCACGACCGGACGACGACGGCGAGCCCCTGACCGACGCCGATACAGATGGCGGCCAGACCCCAACGTCCGCCGTTCGTGTCTGCGTGGGCGTCCAGCCCCCGCAGCCGCCACGCCAGCGTGGTGAGGATGCGCGAGCCCGACGAGCCCAGGGCGTGACCCAGCGCGATCGCGCCGCCGTTGCTGTTGACGATGGCCGGGTCCAGGTCGCGCCATTGCGACAGGCAGGCCAGCGACTGCCCGGCGAAGGCCTCGTTGAGCTCGACCGCGGCCAGGTCACCCCAGCCGATGCCGGCCCTGGCCAGCGCGATCCGGGCCGCTTCGACCGGACCGATGCCGAAACGGTGGGGTTCCACCCCGACCGCCGCGCGCGAGACGATGCGGGCCAGGGGTTGGCGGCCGGCCGCGGCCAGGCCTGCCTCGCTGCCCAGCAGGACGGCGGAGGCGCCGTCGTTGAGCGGCGAGGAGTTGCCCGCCGTCACCGAGCCGTCCGGGCGAAACGCCGGCTTGAGCCTTCCCAGTGCCTCGATCGTCGTGTCGGCGCGGATGCTTTCGTCGCGGGCGAGATCAGTTCCGGCCACGCCCACGATCTCGCCGTCGAACGCGCCGGCGGTCCAGGCGGCTTCGGAGTTGCGGTGGCTGGCCAGTGCGAACTCGTCCTGCGCCGCCCGGCCCACACCGAACTCCGTTACCAGCTGCTCGGTCGCCTCGCCGAGCGAGACGCTCCACTGCTCCGGCATGGCAGGGTTGACCAGCCGCCAGCCGAGCGTCGTGGAATGCAGCGTCTCGTGTCCGCGCGGGTATGGCCGGTCGGGCTTGGCCAGCACCCACGGCGCCCGGCTCATCGATTCGGCACCTCCGGCCATGACGAGATCGGCGTCGCCGACCGCGATCGCCCGCGACCCCTGGATGACGGCCTCCAGACCCGAACCGCACAGCCGGTTGACGGTGGTCCCCGGCACCGAGGTCGGCATGCCCGCCAGCAGCACCGCCATCCGGGCCACGTCGCGGTTGTCCTCGCCCGCCTGGTTGGCGGCGCCGAGGATCACGTCGTCCACCCGGGCGGGGTCCAGGCCGGGCGAGCGGTCGAGCAGGCCGCGCAATACCGTGGCCGCCAGATCGTCGGGTCGCACCCCCGCAAGCCCACCACCCATCCGCCCGATCGGGGTGCGCACCGCGTCGGCGATGAACACCGCGACGCCGCTCATGCCGCCCTCCTCGTCGCTTCGAGGGCGCGCAACACGTCGAGCTCCTGCGCCGTCGGCGGCTCACTGACCCGCAGCTCGGGGGCCACCGCGAGGTCCCAGCCGGTCGCTGTCCGGACAGTCTCGACCGACACGCCCGGGTGGACGTCGGTCAAGGTCAGCTCGCAGGTGGCGGGGTCGGGCCGCAGGATCCCCAGGTCGGTGATCACGGCCTGGGGTCCGGCACCGGGCAACCCCAACGCCTCGCGGTCGCCCGTGCCCCGGCCGAACCCGAAGCTGGTGACGAAGCCGACGGTCCTGACCAACGTGCGCGGGGTCTGCCGAACGATGACGACCACCTCGCGGCACGACGTGGCGATCTCGGGAGCGCCGCCCGCCCCGGGAAGCCGTACCGTCGGTCGCTCGTAGTCGCCGATGACCGTGGTGTTGATGTTGGCGTACCGGTCGATCTGCGCAGCCCCGAGGAACCCCGTGGCGATCCGGCCCGGCTGCAGCCAGTAGTTGAAGACCTCCACGGAACTGCACAATGCATCGGCAGTCTCGGCCAGCACGCCGTCGCCGATCGAGTAGGGCAACCGCCCGGGCTTGGCACCCAGCGTGCCGCTCTCGTAGATCAGGACGAGTTCGGGGTTGTGCAGCCGGCGGGCGAGGTTGGCCGCCGTGCTGGGCAGCCCGATGCCGACGAAGCACGTCGGCGTCTCCGCCAGCCCCCGGGCCGCCGCGATCGTCATCATCTCGTCGGTGGTCCAGTTGATGGTCCCCCCGGTCGTGCCCCCGGTCATGCCGGCACCGGCCTCGCCACGGCACCGATCGAGCCGAGCCACGCTGCGAAGCTCTCCCGGCTGCGACTGATCGGGTCCCACTCGGTGTAGGCAGCGTTGTCGCGCTCGTAGTAGCCGTGGGCGTAGGAGGGCCGGGACCCACCCGGGACGACGGCGACGCACGTCAGCGCCCAGCCGGGGATCACGACGTCGCCGGGGTGAGCGTCGAAGGAGTCCACCACCTCCTCGACGGTGACCAGCGTCCGCCGCGCGGCCAGCAATGCCTCCTTCTGCACCCCGGTGATGCCCCACATGTGCACATTGCCGGCCCGGTCGGCCTGCTGGGCGTGCACGACGGTGACGTCGGGGTTGAGGGCCGGCACCGCGGTCAACTCCTCGCCGGTGAACGGGCACGTGACTGTCGCGATCGTGGCCGTATGCCGTGGCAGGTCGGTCCCCCGGTAGCCGCGCAGCACACCGAACGGCAGCCCGCTGGCGCCTGCGAGGTAGCGGTTGGCCATCCCGGCGTGACTGTGCTCCTCGATCTCCAGGGGTCGGGGCCAGCCGTTCTCGACGGCGTCGCGGAACCGGTGCAGTGACCCCACACCGGGGTTGCCGCCCCATGAGAACACCAGTTTGGCGGCACACCCGGCGCCGATCAGCTGGTCGTAGATCATGTCAGGGGTCATCCGGACCAGGGTGAGGTCGCGCCGACCCTGCCGGATGATCTCGTGCCCCGCCGCGAACGGGATCAGGTGGGTGAAGCCCTCGAGGGCGACCGTGTCCTCGTCGTGCACGAGGTCCGCGATCGCCTCGGCGAGGTCGGTGAAGCGGGCC
The DNA here is from genome assembly GCA_964516515.1 of uncultured Kineosporiaceae bacterium. Taxonomy (GTDB): domain Bacteria; phylum Actinomycetota; class Actinomycetes; order Actinomycetales; family JBBAYJ01; genus JANNOG01. The sequence goes on from CAZEYA010000031.1 coordinate 17,223, forward strand.
ACGTCAGGTGCCGTCGGCCCGGTCCAAGATGGCCGCCAGTGCTGCCCGCAACTGCCGTGCCGAATCTTCCGCGGCCCCGTGCGAGCGCCAGGCGACATGGGTATCGGGACGGACGAGCACTGCCCCGGCCTCGGACACCTCTCTGGCGCGCGCCCAGTCGTCGTAGAGGTCGATGTACTCCCGGCCGGGCCCGATGACGTGGGCCGCCACCTCGATGCCCAGTTCGGCGCCGACCTTCTCGGCGGCGACCGCCCATGCCTGGCCCGCGATGCCGGTGAACAGTGACCAGCGGCCCTTCCCGGCCAGGTCGTGAGTGCTGATCTTCTGACCGCCCGTGACGCCGGTGGTGCCCAGCCAGACGTGCGGCAGCCGAGCGCCCGGCCAGGTGGTCGGGTGGTAGTAGAGCTCGGGATCGCGGTCGAAGGCCGGCTCCGGCGAGCCGTCGGGGACCACCGCCGTGCTGGCATAGCGGTGGTTGAGCTCCACACCGTGGGCGTTGAACTCGTAGTTCTTCAGTTCCAATGCCTTGACCAGCGCCTCGCGGCGGGTTGCCCCCTCGACCGAGTCGTCCGCCCGGGCGGCGATGTGCGCGTTCATGACGTCGGGCTCAGACGTGCCGAGGACGCCGAGGGCATCGAAGATGGGGCCGAACTCCTCGATACTCTTGTTCGCGCGCAGCACGATCTGCCTCCCCACGGGTGACCGCTCGACGTTGTACGAGTCGAGCAGCGCCGGGCCCGCCTGGCCCTTGAGAACGTGGGCGAGCTTCCACGCGAGGTTGTAGGCGTCGTGGATCGACGTGTTGGAGCCGAGGCCGTTGCTGGGCGGGTGTCGGTGGGTGGCATCGCCCATGCAGAACACCCGGCCGTTGTAGTAATTCGTCGCGTACCACTTGTTGACCGACCACAGCGAGGTGGACGTCAGCTGGACGTCGATGGTGTCGTCGCCGACCAGGTTGTGGACGATCCGGGTGGCGAACGCCTCGTCGATGACCGGTGGCTCGTCGTTGATGTCGTAGCCCCAGATGCACAGCCACTCGTTCCACGGCCGGATGCAGCGCACGAGGCCGAGCCCGATCCCGCCGATGTCGCTGCCGGGCTGCAGGATCCAGTACAGGATCGACGGCCGGTGGGCGACGTAGCGCGACAGGTCAGCCTTGAAGATGATGTTCATGCTGCCGGCGACGTCGAGTTGGCCCTCGCTCGGCAGCCCGATGTCGGTCGCCACCTTGCTGCGCCCGCCGTCGGCGCCGATGACGTACTTGGCCCGAATCGGGTACTGGTGCCCGGTGGTCCGGTCGCGGACCTGGACGGTTACCCCGTCGGCGTCCTGTTGCAGCGACACGTACTCGGTGTCGAAGCGGACCTTTGAGCCGCGCTCGGCAGCGTTGCCGACGAGGATGGGTTCGAGGTAGTTCTGCGGGATGTCGCAGATCGTCGACGGGCTGGCCAGGGTGTAGTCCGCCTGGCGGGAGGGATGGGTGCCCCAGGTCCGGACCCGGCCCAGTTCGTCCCCGGCCAGGCTCGTGCAGAACACGGTGTCGCCCATCTTCTCCTGCGGCACGGCGAGCGCCTTGACCTCGTCCTCGATCCCGTGGTCGCGCAAGATCTCCATTGTGCGCTGGTTGGTGATGTGCGCCCGCGGCGTGTTGGCGGTCCAGCGGTACTTCGTGACGACCATGTTGGACACGCCGAGCGAGGACAGGAACAGCGCCGACGACGAGCCCGCGGGGCCGCTGCCGATGATGAGGACATCGGTCTCGGGGACGCCCGATGCGCTGGGGGCTTCGCTTTCGTACACGCTCATGGCTGCTCTCCTCGGGTTTCGGGTGCCAGGACGATCTCGAAGGTGGCCGATGACCATGGCTGGTCGAGGACACGGCCAAACGCCTCGCCGGGCTCGTGGTCGGTGAAGGGGACGACCAGGGAGTCTTTGACACCGAACACGGCGTCGCTGTCGAGGTACTCGCTGCCGGGGACGAAGATGTGCGTCACCAGGGTCCGGTAGCCCGGGGCGGTGACCATGAAGTGCAGGTGGGCGGGCCGGTAGGGGTGCCGGCCGGTCGCCCCGAGCAGCGCTCCGACGGGACCGTCGGCGGGGATCGGGTAGGACGACGGTTGGACCGCCCAGAAGTCGTAGCTGCCGTCCGCCGCGCTGAACAGGTGGGCGCGGCCGGTGGTCGGGCCCTCGGCGTACTGGACGTCGTAGAAGCCGTCGGCGTCGGCCTCCCATACCTCGAGCCTCGCCCCGGCGATCGGTGCCCCGGCGGTGTCGATCACCCGGCCCGAGACATGGCACGGGATGCCCTTGGCGCCCTGGGCGATGTCGCCGCCCGCCGCGATCAGCGGTGCGCCGTCGACGAAGAAGGGGCCGAAGACGGTCGCCTCGGTGGCAGTGCCCCGGGCCGGGCTGTTGACGGCGACGGTCTGCATCGATGCGCCCAGCACGTCGGAGAGCAGGATGAACTCTTGGCGCTTGTCCGTCGTGATGTGACCGGTCGCGGTGAGGAAGCCGACGGCGGCACTCCACTCGGCCTCGGTCAGCCGGACATCGCGGATGAAGCCGTGCAGGTGAGTGATCAGCGACGCGAGCACCTCGCGGAGCCGCGGATCGGGGGTGTCGGCGAAGGCGGCGAGCACCCGCTCGACCAGTTCGGTCTCGCGCCGCTGTTGCTCGGCGGCATCCGGCCCGTCCGGGTCGGCCGCGGTGGGGTCGGCGGCGTGGCGGGCGTTCGATGTCGTCATGGGCGGTCTCCGGTCCAGGCGGCGGTGAGGATGTCGGCGACGTCGTCGCGCGTGACGGGTCTTGGGTTGGCCGGCAGCGCGCCGTCGGCGACTCGATCGGCGACCACCTCGATCGCCGCGGGCAGGTCGGCCTCGGTCAGGCCGATGTCGCGCAGCGCGAGCGGTGAGTCGAGCGCCCGTGCCAGCTCGAACAGCCTGGTGGCTGCCGAGACGGCCGTGGTGCCGACCGTGGCGCCTCCGGCCGCTGCAGCCCCGCCGCCGCTGAGCGCGGCCGCTATCCGGTCCGCGGCGGTCGGTGCGGCGGCCTCGTTGAAAGCCAGGACGTGGGGCAGCACGACCGCGTGGGTCTGGGCGTGCGGCAGGTCGAACCGGCCGCCGAGCGCGTGGCAGATCTTGTGGTGTAGGCCGGCGCCGGCCACAGCGAAGGCGGCACCCGCCAGCCAGGCGCCGTACAGCGCGTCGTGTCGGCCGTCGGCGTCGTCACCGTCGGCCAGCACGCGAGGCAGGCCGCGCGCCAGCGCCGCGATGGATTCGGCGGCCAGCGCATCGGTGACCGGGTTGGCCCCGGCCGCCCAGAACGCCTCGACCGAGTGCGCCATGGCGTTGAGCCCGCTGACGACGCTGAGCCACCCCGGCAGGCTGCGGGTGAGGTCGGGGTCGTAGATCACCGTCTGCGGCAGCACGCGCTGGTCGGTACCCGTGGTCTTTCGGCCCATCTCGGTGAGTCCCCATACCGGGGTCATCTCCGACCCGGCGTAGGTCGTGGGGACGGCGAGGATCGGCAGGCTGGTGGTGATCGCAATCGCCTTGGCAGTGCCCGTGGTCGACCCCCCACCGATCGACAGGAGAAGATCGGCCCCGACCGCCTCGGCGTGCCTGCGGGCAGCTTTGGCGATCTCGATCGGGACGTGCTGGCGGACCTGGTCGAAGCGGCCGACGACGACGTCGTCGAGCGCGACACACAGCTCGTCGGCGAGAGCTGCCTCGGCCTGGCCCGCGACGACGAGGATGCGCCCGCGGCCAAGCGCGACCACCTCGGCGACCAGCGACATCCGGGCGGCTCCCGCGCCGAAGACCACCCGGCCAGGCAGCGCCGTGTACGTGAACGACCTGGTCATAACGCCTCCTCGGATGTCGCCGGCGGTGCCGCAGGCGCCGTCGGCTGTGGCGCCGAGCGCGCCTCGCGCACCCGGTATCGGATCGGGAACAGCTGGACCTGCCCGCCTCGCCCGACGACGCCCCACAATCCTCGCGGCGCCGCGAGCACCACGACGATCGCAACCACGCCGAGTACCACGAGGTAGGTCGATCCGTAGTCGCCCAGTGCCTGCTGCAGGGCGAAGAACACCACCGCGCCGATGATCGGGCCCTCCAGGGTGCCGATGCCGCCGATCACCACCATGAAGATCATGAAGGCGGTCCACTGCACGCTGTAGACGCTGTCGGGCTGCACCCGCAAGGACGACAACGCCAGCATCGCGCCCGCCGCGCCACAGCCGATCGCCGAGACGACGAACACGATCCGCTTGACTCGGGCGACGTCGACGCCGTTGCTCGCGGCGGCCGTGGGCTCGTCACGGATGGCGGTCAGCGCCACCCCCAGTGGGCTGCGGACGAGCAGCACGCTGCCCGTCACCGCGAGAACGGCCAGTCCCAGCGCCCACCAGTAGGTGAGCTCGATCCGGGCCGTCGGATCAGTGCCGGCGAGCGCCCGAAGTGATACCCCGGAGCCGCGTCCGACCTGGTCGAACTGCACGGTGACCAATCGGGCGACTTCGGCGATCACCCAGGTGCCGATGGCGAAGTAGCCGCCGACCAGCCGGAACGCCAGGAACGAGACGGGGACGGCGATGACACCGGCGACGATGCCCGCGACCGGGATGCTGAGGAACGGGTCGAGATCGAACTGATCCGCGAGGACGATCAGGCCGTATGCACCGAGTCCGATGTACGCCTGCTGCCCGATACTGACCATGCCCCCGAACCCGGCCAGCAGGTTCCACATCACGGCAAGGACGATGTAGATGCACAGCGTGATCAGCCGGGACGTCCACGACGTGCTGACCACCAGCGGCAACACCGCGAGCACCAGCGCGCCCACGACCAGCACGATCGCGCCGACCAGACTGTCCAGACCGCCGCGGACGACGCGCCGGGCGGGCGGCTGCTCGACCTCGCTGCCCGGGCCGGCGGTCATGCGGTCACCGCGGCGGGCGCGCGCCCGCCGAGGATCCCCTGCGGCCGGACGGCGAGCACCAGCAGGAACACCAGATGGCCGGCGAGGATCTGCTGCGCGGGATCGATGTAGGCCCCGACGTTCTGTGCGACACCCAGCAGGACACCGCCGACCAGCGTCCCCCACAGCCGTCCCAGGCCGCCGATGATGACGGCCTCGAAGGCGAACAGCAGCAACACCGGCCCGCTGGTCGGAGTGAAGCTGGTGGTGGTGCCGTAAGCGAAGCCGGCCACGGCCACGCTGCCGAAGGCAATGGCGGCGGCGATGCCGTAGACGTGGCGGGGATTGACGCCCATCAGCCGGGCGGCCTCTGGGTCATCCCTGGTCGCCCTGATCACTCGACCGGTCGACGTACGGGCGAGGAACAGCGACAGCCCACCGAGCACCGCGACGGCCGTGGCGAAGATGGCCAGCGGCAGCAGGCCGATGGACAGGCCCAGCACGGGCACGCTCTGCTGCGTGAAGCTCCCGGACGGCAGGCGGCGCTGATCGGCCGAGAACGCGAGCAGCAGGACGTTCTGCAGCACGACCGACAACCCGAAGGTCACCAGCAGCGACGGCAGCGGGCTGGGCCCGACCGTCCTGGTCAGCAGCCCGCGCTGCACGGCGTATCCCAGCACCGCCGCCAGCGGCACCACCAGCAGCAACGCCAGCAGCGGGCTGACCCCGGCTGACTGCACGAAGATGACCGCCCCGAAGCCGGCCAGCACCGCGATGTCGCCGTGAGCGAGGTTGACCAGCCGCATCACACCGAACATCAGCGACAACCCTGCGGCGAACAGTGCGTACAGCCCGCCGGTGAGAATGCCCTGGACGATCGCGTCGATCATGCGGCGTCCTGCCCGGCGGCGGTACCGAAGTACGCCGCGGCGATGTCGGCGACCGTGACGCCGGCGGCGGGCGCACGCAACGCCGTGCGGCCACCGAGCAGGCAGTGGACGTGGTCGGCGACCGCGAGTGCCTGCCGGACGTCCTGCTCCACGACGACCACCGTGGTACCGGCGGCGGTGATCTGCGGCAGTGTCGCGTACAGCTGCTTGACGACGACGGGCGCCAGACCGAGGGAGACCTCGTCCAGCAGCACCAGCCGGGGGTTGCTCATCAAGGCCCGGGCGATGGCCGTGGCCTGCTGCTCGCCACCGGACAGGTCCGCGGCCCGGCGCGTCCTGATGCCCGCCACCAAGGGGAACGCGCCATAGATCGACGGCAGCGCCCATGGACCGGGCCGCCCGGCGCGCGCACCTACTCGAAGGTTCTCCTCCACCGTCAATGAGGCGAACAGCCGCCGGCCCTCCGGCACCATGGCGATCCCGGCTGCCACCCGGCGGTGGGCGGGTACCCGCGCCAGGTCGGCGGCGTCGAAGCTGATCCGGCCCGCCGCTGGAGGCAGCAAGCCGGTGATCGCCTTGAGCAGCGTCGACTTGCCCGCCCCGTTGGCACCGAGCACCGCGAGGATCTGACCCTCCCTGACCTCCAGATCGATGCCGGACAGCGCGACGAGGTCGCCGTAGCGGACCTCCAGCCCGGCGACGCTGAGCAGGGGTGTCATGACGCCACCTCGGCCTCGGCGCCGGGGTCGGAGCCCAGGTAGGACTCCTGCACGGCAGGGCTGGCCATGACGACCGCCGGATCTCCTTCGGCCACGACCCGGCCATAGGTCAAGCAGATCAGCCGGTCGGCGACAGCGAGCAGGGCGTGCACGACATGCTCGATCCAGATGATCGACATGCCGGAGTCCCGAAGTCCCCGAATGGTCTCGACCAGGTCGGGCAGCTCGTGTTCGGTCAGGCCGCCGGCGATCTCGTCGAGCAGCACCACTGTCGGCCCCGTGCCCAGCGCCCGTGCCAGTTCGAGGCGCTTGCGGTCGAGCAGCCGCAGGCCCCCGGCGGAGTCGTTGGCGCGACTGGCCAGGCCCGCGCGGTCGAGGGCGTCCAGCGCTGCCCGGCGGGCCGCGGCTTCGCGCAACCCCGCCCCGAAGCGGGCCGCGACCAGGACGTTCTCGAACACCGTCATGTCGCCGAACGGGCGTGGCACCTGATAAGAACGACCGATCCCCCGACGGCACCGAGAGGCCGCGGAGACGCGTGTCACGTCCTGGCCGCCCAGGTGAACGGAACCGCCGTCCGGTGGTGTGACGCCGCTGAGCAGGTTGAGCAGGGTCGACTTGCCGGCGCCGTTGGGGCCCACGACGCCGAGCACCTCACGCTCGGCCAGCTCGAAACCGACCCCGTCGAGCACGACCAGCTTTCCGTAGCGCTTCCGAAGGTCGCGGGCAGCGAGCATCGCCGGCGCGCTGGCCGTCGACATCAGGTGGCCCGCAGCATGCCGACGCCTAGGCGAGCGGCTCGACGGTGCCCGCCGTGGGAATCTCGGGCGCCTCGGAGTTGGACACGATGACCAGGTCGTAGGCGCCACCCTCCTGGCGCCACTGGCCACCGACCAGCGGGGTTTTCGCGACGTTGGGTACCGGTCCCGAGGTCCAGTCCAGCGGACCCACGACCGTGTCGAGGCTCAGACCCGCGAGCGCCGCCACGACACCCTCCTTGTCGTCGGCACTGGACGCCTCGGACAGGGCGGCGACCGCGACCTCGAAAAGGGCGTGCACGAAGCCGATGGGCTGAGTCCAGGGCGCGCCCGTCTCGTCGGTGTAGGCCTGCGCCAGTTCTTCCGCGCTCTGGCCCGTCAGGGAGGAGGTGAAGGGGTGGTTGGGGCTCCACCACACCTCCGTACTCAGGTTCTGGCCGGCGTCACCCAGCGCGTCCAGCGACGACGGGAAGAGCAGCGCCTTGCCGATCGTCGCGACCTTCGGCCGGAAGCCTTGCTGGGCCGCCTGGTTCCAGAACGTCGTGAAGTCGGGCGGGATCGGCACGCCCAGCAGGACCTCGGCCCCGGCGTCACGGAACGCGGTGATCTGGGCGGTGAAGTCCTGGGTGCCGTTGGCGTAGAAGCCGGGGTCGACGGTCTGGTAGCCCTGCTCGCCGATGACGGCGGGGAAGCCGGTGGGCTCGGTGCTGCCCCAGGCGTTTCCGTCGGGGTCGTTAGGCCACAGCGAGGCGGCGACCTTGTTGGTCGGGACCTGGCTCCAGATGTCGAGGAAGACGGCCTGCACGTCCTCCAGGCCCCAGAAGAAGTGATACGTCCACTGGAACGGGGCCTCGGGGTCGCCGCCGCGGCCGAAGAACGCGGGCTGCCACGGCGCCACCGTCGAGATGCACGGAATGCCGTTGGCCTCGGCGACGTCGGCGACCGGGTTGGTGGTGTCGGGCGTGGAGGAGACGAGGATGAGGTCGACCTGGTCCTCCAGCGTCAGCGCCGTCGCCGCCTCGGCTGCCAGACCGGAGTCGCTCTGGCTGTCGCGGACGATGATCTCGACGTCGCTGCGGGCGCCTCCGATGGTGATGCCGTTCTCGGCGAAGTAGGCCTCCATCGCGGCCACGACGAATGCGTCGGCCTCGCCGAAGCCGGCGAGCGGACCGGTCTGCGGCGAGACGTAGCCGATCTTGATGGTGCGGCCCTCCTCGGCCGCTGTGGCGTCACCGGTGGCGTCGGCCGTATCGCTCTCGGTCACCGATTCGTCGGTGGTGCCGGTATCGTCCAGTGAGTCCGCGCAGCCCGCCAGCACGGAGGAGCCGGCAACCGTGAGGGCACCGGCCCCACCGAGTCGAATGACCGACCGGCGATTCAGGTCGCCACTGAGTGGGTTCATGTTCAAGCCTCTCCACTGTGTTCGGTGTGCGAACGGGTGTGCGCTTCGTGAACATAGCCAACCGTGGCGGACCCGCCATGTCAATGGGCAGGCGGCTGCCTTTGTGGGCAGATAGCCCCAATCGTCCGCCGCGTACTCTGCGTTTTCGTGGTGATCAAGTCGGGCGAGGCGTTGGCGATGCGGATGACCAGCCTGCTGCTCGACGCTCGGCAATCGCGACCGGACACCGTCGCGGGCATCGTCGAGTGGTTCGGCGCCATGCAGGCCCAGGACAACGCGAGCGCGCTGTGGTCGCTGGGCTCGCGGCTGCCCGCCTCGACCCGTGAGGACGTCGAGCAGGCGCTGGAGCGTCGTGAGGCCATCCGCACCTGGCCGATGCGCGGCACGATCCATCTCGTGCCCCCCGTGGACGCCCGCTGGATGCTCGACCTGATGGGGCCGAGAGCCCTGGCGGGGGCGAGGAGTCGGCGAGCGAATCTGGGGCTGAGCGAACAGACCGCGGACCGGGGGGTGGAGGTGCTCGGCGCCGCGATGGCGGGCGGCAGGCGGCTGTCGCGGTCGCAGTGCCTGACCGTACTGGCCGAGGCGGGCGTCGATGCCACCGGGCAGCGGGGCTACCACCTGCTCTGGTACGCCAGCCAACGCGGCGTCACCTGCATCGCGCCCGCGATCGACGGGGAACAGACCTTCGTACTGCTCGACGACTGGGTGCCCGACCCTCGACAGGTGACCCGCGAGGAGGGCCTGGCCATCATGGCCATCCGGTACTTCCGCAGCCACGGGCCCACGACCCGGCAGGACTTCGTTGGCTGGACCGGGCTGAGCGCCGCCGACGCCCGACTCGGCATAGCGGCAGCCGGAGACGCAGTGGCGAGCGTCGAGGTGGGCGGCCTCGCGATGCACGTCGACCCCGCAGCGCTCGACCGACAGGGCGCCGCAACGCCAGTCGAGAAGCCCGGGCTGGTGCTCGCACTGGCGGGTTTCGACGAGTACCTGCTGGGCTACAAGGACCGGGCACTGATGCTCGCCGCCGAGCACAAGCAGGCGATCATCCCCGGCGGCAACGGCGTCTTCCAGTGGACGCTCGTCCGCGGCGGGCAGGTCATCGGGACCTGGCGGCGCACGCCTCGCTCGGGCCGGGTGATCGTCGATGCCATGCCGTTGGTCGAGGTCGAACCGGACGGACGAGCCGCGGTGGAGGCGGCGATCGAGCCGTATGCCCGCTTCGTCGGCTCGCGGGTCGAGGTGCGGTGGCCCGGCTGAGGTCAGGGCGTGGCCGAGACCGACCCGTTCGTCGTCAGACGCCTCATCATGTCGCCTGGTGGTTCGAGACCGACCTCTGCCCAGACCTGCTTGGCCGTGCCGGCCCGGCACCAGCCCACCCCATGAGCGAGCTGCTTGATGAGGCGCAGGCCGTGACCACCTTGTGGATACGGCTCCCGAAGCGTCGGTGGTGCCGAGCCCTGAGCGTCGGACACGATGACGACCCAACCCCGGATCGATCGGTAAGCCGTCGCCGAGACCGGCGGCGCGCCATGGCGCAGGGCGTTCGTCGCCAATTCGCTGAAGACCACAGCCAACCTCTCGGCGACGGAGGCCAGCACCGGGGCCACGGGCGTGGCCGGTGACTGCTTGGTCAGCGAGCTGATCGAGGCCCGGACCGGGGCCAGGTCATCCGGCCCGCCGACGGCCCACTGGGAGCGAGCACCGTCGGCGGGTCCGGGCGGGTCGCCCTCTGGAATGGCGGTCAACACACGCGTCGCCTCAGGCCCCGTCCACCCAGTCGAACAGCGACTCCGAATCGAGTAGGACGAGAAGCTCCTGCACTCTCGGCGAAGGACCCACCAGACTGACGGTGGTGCCGGCCGCGCGCGCATTGCCGGCGAGCCGGATCAGGAACGAGATCCCCACCGAGTCGATGGACTCGACCGCGCGGACGTCGGCGAAGATCGGCAGATCGGCGTCGATGGCGTCGCGGCCGGAGTGCTCCAGATCGTCGGCGACCGACAGGTCGACGTGACCCCGCAGCAGGATGAGGGTCCGACCGTTGTCGAAGAAGACGGCGACGTCGCCCGGGACGTCCATCCCACCCGGGCTCAGGGCATCCTGAGCGGAGTCAGTCATCGCACCATCCTCGTCGGCCACCTCGAACATCCTTGACAATCGAGATTATCCACACATGGTGGGGGCCGAATGCGGTTGCGGCATCTCAGACCCTGAATCGAGTGGAATCGTCCAGCTGAGCTGCCCCCCCGACCGAGCAGGCGCGACACCAGCGGCTCCGGGACCGTGTCGTCGATCCGGGCCCACACCCGCTTCCCGTCGTCGTGGGCATCCCACCCGACGTCAGCTGCGAGCATCCCTACCATCGGCAACCCCAGGCCACCGGGGCGCCTCGGATCGGTGGGGCGCACTTGCGGAGCCCGGTCAGGTCGGCCGTCGGTCACCGACAGCAGCCAGGAGCCGGGTCCGCGGTACAAGTCGACCATGATCCGACCTGGTGCGTGGCGGACCGCATTGGACGCCAGTTCGGCCAGGACAGTCGACACTCGCTGTGCCGGGGCGGCCAGCGAGGGGTCGGCGTCGTTGGTTGTCGCGACGACGAGGCCCACCATGTCGCGGCGGATCCGGCGGATGCAGTGCGCGTCGGTGACTCGCCAGGACCCTTGCAGTGACATGGGTCCGAGATGTGGCTTGCCACGGGGCAACGGCACGCCAGCCGTTGTCACGGCCGCCCGCTGTTCGGTGTGGTGGTCACGATGCTTGCCGAGCTCCTGGGCGTGATATCCCTATCGTACGTGCGATCTGCGATTCCCGCCTTTCGGCGGTGGGGCGGTCTGTCAGGGTGAGTTGATGCCGAAAGCTCACCGCTCCTGCGACCGAGGTTGTCACCGGTGAGACCGACCTGACGTGAGCTTGCAGCCTGGTTCGCGGCAGACGGTCCGGTCTCGTGTCGTGTCAGACTGGGCACCCCAGGAGGGCTGGCCGAGTGGCCGATGGCGACGGTCTTGAAAACCGT
>CAZEYA010000032.1:0-5274 GCA_964516515.1 uncultured Kineosporiaceae bacterium
ATCGGTTACCCCAGGCTACTGGGGGCCCCTGTCCGGGAGAAAGCAGGCTCCCCAGATCGCTCCACGCTGCGGCGCCGCCTTGGCGCCTTGGCCGACCGGCTGGATCCCTTGGCGCTGCAACGGGCGTTCGCCACCGCCATGCTGGCGGAGGACCCGTGCACGTCCGGGGTGTACTTCGTCGATGACCACTTCGTGCCCTACACGGGCGCGAAACCGGTCGGCGAGGGGTGGAACACCAAACACCGTGTAACCCAACGGGGTCGGGCCGACACCTGGGTGCTGGACGGGGCCGGGCGGGCGGTGGTGTTCACCACCGGGGAACCGTCCGGGTTGACCAAGGCCCTGCCACCGGCGTTGGTTGAGCTCCGGACGGTGATCGGACCCGACGCGACGATCATGTTGGGGTTCGACCGGGGCGGGGCATACGCGTCGGTGTTCACCGCCTGCCGCGACGCCGACACGGACTGGATCACCTACCGGCGGGCCCCGCTGGCCCCGGTCCACGGCCTGCCCATGACCACGATCATCACCAGTACCGACGCCAGGGGCGTGACCACGCACAAGATTCTCCTCTACGCCGACGAACTGGTCGAGATCAACAGGTACGGCACCGCCCGCCAGATCACCCTGTTCGAGCACGGGGCGGTGGTCTTGCAGGTCCTGACCAGCGACACCAGCACCTGCCCGGTCGCGTTGCTGATCACACTGCGGGCCCGCTGGCGGATCGAGAACGCGTTCAAGTACGCATCCGAACACCACGGCGTCGACGCCCTGGCCGACTACATCGCCGACATCGAAACCAACACCCGCCCGATCGACAACCCCGCCCGCAAGGCCGCCAACGCCACAGTGAAGACCCGCACCAACGAGCTCGGTGACACCGAACGCGCCCTGGCCCACCTGATGTGCGACCGGACCGGCAGCGTGGCCGAACTGAACAAGAAGCTCACCAACGCCCACGCCAAGATCGAAAAGGCGAAGAAGACACTGGCGGAGGCCGGTCGAATGACCTCCCTGTCGCGACGAGGGCCGTATGACGACGGCCATCACCCGAGCAGTGACCGCGCGTAGTCGTCGACCGTACGCGAGACCTCCCGCGACGGGCGCTGGTACCCGCGCCCCTTGGACCGGTGGGGCAGCGTCAGTTCGCGCTGGGCCACGTGTTGCCACGGGATGCTCGAAAGCAGATGGTGGATCATGTTCAGCCGCGCGCGGTTCTTGTCTTCGGCCTCGACGACGAACCAGGGTGAGACGTCGGTGTCGGTGTGCACCAGCATGTCGTCCTTGGCCTGGGAGTAGTCGTCCCAGCGGCTGATCGACTCAAGGTCGACCTCGGACAGCTTCCATTGCTTGAGGGGGTTGCCGAGGCGCTCCTTGAAGCGCCTGGCCTGCTCGACGTCGCTCACCGAGAACCAGTACTTGCGAAGGAGGATCCCGTCCTCGATGAGGAGGTTCTCGAAGATGGGGCATTGCCGCATGAACCGGTTGTACTCGTGCGGAGTGCAGAATCCCATGACACGTTCGACGCCCGCGCGGTTGTACCAGCTGCGGTCGAGCAGAACGATCTCTCCGGCCGCCGGCAGGTGATCGACGTATCGCTGGAAGTACCACTGCGTCCGTTCCCGCTCCGTCGGGGCGGGCAGCGCGACGATGCGGCATACCCGGGGGTTGAGGTAGGCCGAGACCCGTTGGATGGTCCCGCCCTTGCCTGCGGCGTCGCGGCCCTCGAAGATCACGACCAGCCGGGAGCCGCTGAACCGGATCCACTCCTGCATCTGGACGAGGTCCCCCTGCAATCGCAGGAGTTCCTTCCGGTAGACCGTCACGGGGATCCTCGCGGCTCTCTCGGCGGGCACGGCTCTGTTGTTCTTGGCAGCACGGGACTTGGCCATGCAACAGTCTGGCGGACTCGGCTGGATCCGCCGCGCAGCCGCCTGCGCGATGCGGGGATCCGGTGGGTCGGACACTCAGGTTCAGTCGCCGGACCATCTCCGACGGGGCTAGCTGATGCGTACGTCGCCGTGGTTTGGCAGGGTGGTGTCATGGCGTTGATCCGGGTTGGTTTCGAGAACGGTCTGCCCATCGAGTTGTCCTACGCTGATGTGGGCGCGGGTCGGCCTGTGGTGCTCATTCACGGCTGGCCGTTGTCCAGTCGCTCGTGGGAGGCGCAGGTTCCGGTCCTGGTGGAGGCGGGGTATCGGGTCATCACTTATGACCGTCGTGGTTTCGGTGCATCGTCGCAGCCGTGGGGTGGGTATGACTACGACACCTTCGCTGCGGATCTCGACGCGCTGCTGACGCACCTTGATGTGCGTGACGCCACCCTGGTGGGGTTCTCGATGGGCGGCGGTGAGGTGGTCCGGTACATCGCGCGCTATGGCACCGCCCGGGTGGCTCAGGCGGTGCTGGCCGGTGCGGTCACGCCGTACCTGTATGCCGCGCCGGACAACCCCGAGGGGGGGTTGGACGACGCCACGATCGCGCAGTTGGAGGGCGGCGTGCGGGGCGATCGGATCGCCTTCCTGGACACGTTCATGACGGCGTTCTTCGGGGCGGGTGACCGCAGTGACCTCATCAGTGGCCCGGCCCGCGCCTATCACGTCGACATGGCGGCGTGGGCGTCGCCGCAAGCGACTCTGGAGTGCATCACGGCGTGGGGCAAGACGGACTTCCGCGCCGACGTGGCCGCGGTCACCGTGCCCACCCTGGTCATCCACGGCAGCGCCGACGGTACGGTGCCGTTCGAGGTCAGCGGCGCCCGCACTCACAAGGCGATCACCGGCAGCCGCCTGGTCGTCCTGGACGGCGCCCCCCACGGTTTCACCGCCACACACCCGGCGCAGTTCAACACCGCACTGCTGACGTTCCTCGCCGAGTAAGCTCAGCTGCTGAATCTCGCCACTTGTCGCAGCTTGTTCGTGACGTCCAGGGCGGCGACCTTGTAGGCCTCGGACAGCGTCGGGTAGTTGAAGACGGTGTCCACGAGGTAGTCCACGGTTCCGCCGCAGCCCATCACGGCCTGCCCGATGTGAACGAGTTCGGTGGCGGACGTGCCGAACACGTGGACGCCCAGCAGCTCCCGGGTCTCGCTGTGGACCAGCAGTTTCAGCATGCCGTAGGAGTCGCCGAGGATCTGGCCGCGGGCCAGCTCGCGGTAGCGGGCCACGCCCACCTCGTATGGCACGGCGCTGCCGGTGAGGTCCTGCTCGGTCTTCCCGCAGTAGGAGATCTCGGGAATGGTGTAGATGCCAATGGGCTGCAGGGCGGTCAGGTCGCGAACAGGTTCGTCGAAGGCGTGGTAGGCGGCCAACCGTCCCTGATCCATACTGGTGGCCGCCAACGCCGGGAAGCCGATGACGTCACCCACGGCATAGATGTGGGGAACCGATGTCCGGTAGGTCGTGTCGACCTTGATCCGGCCCCGTGAATCGGCCTCCAGTCCTGCCGCCGGCAGGTCCAGCTGGCTGGTCTGCCCCTGCCGGCCGGCGGAGTACATCACGGTGTCGGCCGGGATCCGCTTACCCGAGACCAGGCTGGTCACCGTGCCGTACTCGTTCGCTGAGACGCGGGCGACCTCCTCGCCGAGGCGAAACGACACCGACAGGTCACGCAGGTGGAACTTCAGCGACTCCACGACCTCGGGATCGCAGATGTCGAGCATGACGGGGCGCTTGTCGACGACGGTGACCCTGGTTCCCAGCATGGCGAACATCGAGGCGTACTCGATTCCGATGACGCCGGCACCTACCACGACCATCGAGGACGGCACGCTCTCCAGGGCGAGGACGCCGTCGGAGTCCACGACGCGGCGCTCGTCGAACTCGACCGACGTCGGCCGGGCGGGCGCGGTACCTGTGGCGATGACGAAGTGGTCGCCGGTGACCGACGCGAAACGATTGCCGTGCTCGTCCGTGACCGACACGGTGTGCGGATCGGTGAAGGCCGCGCTGCCGGCCAGCAGGTCGACGTGGTTACGCATCAGCTGGGTGCGGACGATCTCGACCTCGCGGCCGATGACGTGCTGGGTGCGGCCGAACAGGTCCTCGATGGTGATGTTGCCCTTGACGCGGTAGCTGGCGCCGTACAGCTCGCGCTGCGACATCCCGGTGAGGTAGACGACGGCCTCGCGCAGCGTCTTGCTGGGAATGGTGCCGGTGTTGATGCACACCCCGCCGACCATGTGCTTGCGCTCCACCACGGCGACTCGTTTGCCCAGTTTCGTCGCGCCGATGGCTGCCTTCTGTCCCCCCGGCCCGGAGCCGATCACGACGAGGTCGTAGTCGTTGCCCTGTGCAGTCGCCATGGCAGGAGTCTTACGCACTTCCACGGGACCGGCACGTGGCCACCGTCACCGCCAGGCCGTGACGAATGACGAAGATGTGACGGGCGGGGGTCGGGAGCAACGACCGGTATCG
The DNA here is from genome assembly GCA_964516515.1 of uncultured Kineosporiaceae bacterium. Lineage (GTDB taxonomy): Bacteria > Actinomycetota > Actinomycetes > Actinomycetales > JBBAYJ01 > JANNOG01. The sequence continues at coordinate 4,416 of CAZEYA010000032.1, forward strand.
GTACGGCGACGCCGCTGTCACAGTGATCTCCGTGCCCGAGGTCTCGTTCATGGGGTTGTTCGTGGTGGTCATCGCGGCGTTCGCGGTGCCGTTCGTGCTGGGCCTGTTCCCCGCTGTGAAGCTGCCGACCGTGGTCGCGGAGATCATCGTCGGAATCATCCTCGGTCCCTCGGTGCTGGGCTGGGTCACCGTCGACCTGCCGATCCAGCTGCTCTCGGTATTGGGGTTGGCCATGCTGTTCATGCTGGCCGGCCTCGAGGTAGACCTCGAGGGCCTGCGGGGGCGTCGCCTCGCCCTGGCCAGCGGCGGCCTGGCCGTCAGCCTGGTGCTTGCGGCGACAGTGGCCGGGCTGCTCGCAGTGACCGGCGCGGTCGATTCACCGGTACTGGTAGCGATCATCCTGATCACGAGTGCGCTGGGCATCGTCGTGGCGGTCCTCAAGGACGCTGGGGTCGCCGACACCGAGGCGGGTCAGCTGATCATCGCTGGTGCGACGCTGGGTGACGTCAGCGCGGTCATCCTGCTCAGCGTCGTGTTCTCCACCGGTGGCGGCGGGCCCGGCGCCGCGGTGGCGCTCATCGTCGCGCTGGTGGTGACCATGGTCGTGCTGCTGAGTATTGCCGGGCGGGTGGCGGGCCTCGCCCGGGTGATGGGGGAGTTCACCCGGCTGGCCGACACCACCGCTCAGATCCGGGTGCGGGGGGTCATCGCGTTGCTCATCGGGTTCCTCGCGCTCGCTTCGGCGCTCAGTGTGGAGACCCTGCTCGGGGCCTTCCTCGCCGGGCTGCTACTGGGATGGCTTGACCGCGGCGGCGAGCGTGTCCGCCCGGTGTTCCGGGCCAAGCTCGACGGGATCGGG
>CAZEYA010000032.1:5374-28747 GCA_964516515.1 uncultured Kineosporiaceae bacterium
CCGCGGCGGCGAGCGTGTCCGCCCGGTGTTCCGGGCCAAGCTCGACGGGATCGGGATCGGGATCGGGTTCGGGTTCGGTTTCCTGATCCCGGTCTTCTTCGTCACCAGCGGGCTGCAGTTCGACCTCGGGGCGCTGCTGGGAGACCGCTCGGCGTTGCTGCTGGTGCCGCTCTTCGTGGTGGCGCTGCTCGTCGTGCGAGGGGTGCCGGCGCTGCTCTACCGGGGCGCGATCGGTACCCGCGAAGTCGCGGCCGCCGCCCTGTTGCAGGCCACGACGCTGCCCTTCGTCGTGGCCGCGACCGCCCTCGGCAGCGAACTCGGCCTCGTCTCCCCAGCAGTGGCGGCTGCGCTGGTGGCGGCTGGACTCTTGTCGGTCCTCTTCTTCCCCCTGATCGCCCTCGGCCTGTTCCACCGTCCGGGCGACGCAGTCAGCCCCGAACCGTCCCCACCCCCCCAGGAGCGGCCCCATGTCGATCAACGCCGTGACACCCACTGACACCCTTGACCTCGACTTCCACGACCTGCGAGCCGTCTACATCAACTGCACCCTCAAGCCGTCATCCGAGCTGTCCAACACCCAGGTACTGGCCGACACCTCCATTTCGATCATGCGCGAGCACGGCGTCACCGTGGACGTCATCCGGGCAGTCGACCATCTCCTCGCGCCCGGGGTCTGGCCCGACATGACCGAGCACGGCGCGGCCCGAGACGACTGGCCGCCCATCTTTGAGCAGGTCATCGCTGCTGACATCCTGGTGCTGATGACGCCGATCTGGCTTGGGCAGAAGTCGTCGGTGTGCAGTCGGGTGATCGAGCGGCTGTACGGCAACTCCAGCCAGCTCAACGGCGCCGGGCAGTACGCCTACTACGGCCGGGTCGGCGGCTGCCTGGTGACCGGCAACGAGGACGGCATCAAGCACTGCGCCATGGATGTCCTCTACTCGCTGCAGCACCTCGGCTTCATGGTGCCGCCGCAGGCCGACGCCGGCTGGATCGGCGAGGCGGGGCCGGGTCCGTCCTACGCCGACGAGGGCTCCGGCGGCCCGGACAACGACTTCACCAACCGCAACACGACCTTCATGACATGGAACCTGCTGCACACGGCGCGGCTGCTCAAGCGCGCCGGTGGCATGCCGGCGTACGGCAACCAGCGCTCGCAGTGGGATGCCGGATGCCGGTTCGACTTCCCGAACCCGGAGCATCGATGAGCACCGGCGCCGAGCCGGCCGTCGCCGCCGCCGTCGCTGTGCCGAGCGCGGTCACGCCGGATCTGCCGCAGGGCGAGTTCGCCTGGCACCGAGCGATCGACGTCGACGACTTACCCGAGGGCCGGGTGACGACTGTCACGGTGGGCCATCGCACGCTGGCCATCACCCGCTCGGGTGACGTGTCCGGCGCACTCGACAATCGGTGCCCCCACCAGGGTGGGCCGCTCGGGGAGGGGTCGATCGAGCGTGGCTGGCTGCGCTGCCCGTGGCACGGGTACGACTACTCGCCGTGCAACGGCAGGCCCCCGCCAGGGTTCAGCGACGCGCCCGCCGCGTACCGGACGGAGCTCCGTGGCGGCGTCGTGCATGTGGCGCTGCCGCTGGAGCGGCCGCGCGGGCGGACCGTGGCCGATGTCGTGGTGGAGACGATGGTGGCGTGGGGGGTCAGCCATGTCTTCGGGATGGTGGGGCACTCCAACCTGGGATTGGCGGATGCATTGCGGGTCGCGCAGGAGCGCGGGGACGTCACCTATGTGGGCATCCGTCACGAGGGCGCGGCGTCCTTCGCGGCCTCGGCCTACGGCAAGCTGACCGGGCGACTCGCCGCCTGCTTCGGTATCGCCGGCCCGGGATCCACCAACCTGTTGACCGGGCTCTACGACGCCCGAGCGGACCGGGCCCCGGTGCTGGCGCTGTCAGGGCAGGTGCCCTCGGCCGTGCTGGGCCGCGGTGCCTTCCAGGACGTCGACCTGACCGGGGCGTTCAACGATGTCGCCGCCTACTCGCGGACAGTGCTCGCGGGCAGCGATCACGCTGAACTGACCACTCTTGCGTGCAAGACGGCCCTGGTCGAGCGCGGGGTCGCTCACCTGGTGTTCCCGGACGAGGTGCAGAACATCCCGAGTGATGCCGCCCCGGGATCCCCGGTGGGCCGGTTGCCCGACCCGCGGGTAGCACCGGTCCCCTCCGTCGTGGCCGCCGCGATCGCAGCCGTCCGTGCTGCGCATCGCCCGGTCATCGTTGTCGGTTCCGGCGCCAAGGGCGGCATGACCGAGGTGCTGGCGCTGGCCGAGCACCTGGGGGCGCCGATCGTGACCACGTTCAAGGCGAAGGGTCTGGTCGGTGACCGCCACCCGCTGGGTTGCGGGGTGCTGGGCCGTAGCGGCACTCCGATCGCGTCGTGGTTCATGAACGAGTGCGACCTCGTGCTGGCCTTCGGCGCGTCGTTCTCCAACCACACCGGAATCGCCTCGTACAAGAAGATCGTCCAGGTCGACCGCGATCCGATGGCCCTGGGCCGGTTCCACCCCGTGGCCGTCCCCGTTCTGGGCGACGTCGGCCTTACCGCCGATCGGCTTCGCGCTGCCGGCCGCGATGGGGGCCTGGGCGGTCGTCGGGGGGTCACGTGCGGTGCTCAGCGTGAGTGGCGACGGTGGCCTGGGGCAGTACGCGATGGAACTGACGACACTTGCCAAGTACGACATGGGAATCACCCACGTCGTGCTGGACAACAGTGAACTCGGGAAGATCTCCAAGGAGCAGCGGGCAGGGGAGTGGCAGGTATGGCAGACATCGTTGCGCAACCCCGACTTCGCCCGCTTCGCCGAGTTGTGCGGAGTGCGCGGCTACCGGGTCACCTCGCGACAGGAACTGCTGCCGGCGTTGACTGAGGCGATCGGTCACCAAGGACCGAGCCTGGTGTCGATCACCATGGACCCGCTGCTGGTCTGATTGCTCACGCCGGTGACAGGGCGGCGGCCGGCACCAGCCGGGTGACCACCACCGAGCGCCCCTTGTCGTCGGCGACGAACACGACCAGACCCCACCATTGGTCCCCGTCGTGCTGCCACTCCACGAGGACACCGGGGCAGCGATCGGTACCGGGGTGGGTCACCCAGCAGTGCAGTGGCGGGTCTGCGCGGGTCGCCTTGTCCGAGGGCTGCTTGGCCGCACTGTCCCCGGACACCCGCTGACCGATGGGTGCCCCCGGAGTCAACCGCATGCCGCCGTACGCCATAGCAGTCGAGGATGCCACGCCATCGAACATTTGTGCTAACCATTCGGCAGGTCGTGCCGGTGGGTCGAGCGGTGCCGACCGCTCGGTGACGAAGGTCAGATCTGGGTACCCACGAGGCGGCCCACCCAGTACGTGACGAGCATGCTGACCAGGCCGAGCCCGACGTTGCGCAGCACCGCACGGCCGACATTGGCGCCACCGAGGCGGGCGCTGATCCAGCCGGTCAGGGTCAACGCGAGCACGACCGCCGCCACGCACGACGTGACCCGCGACCCGGAGACCGGCAGCAGGATCGCCACCAGCGGCAGCGAAGCTCCGAGGACGAAGGCGACGAACGAGGCGAGGGCCGCCTGCCACGGGCTGGTCAGGGATTCGGGGTCGATGCCCAGCTCGGCCTCGGCGTGAGCTCCGAGAGCGTCGTGGGCAGTCAGCTGGCGGGCAACTTCGTGTGCGACGTCCGGGCTGATCCCCTTGCGCTCGTAGATGCCCGCCAGTTCCGTCAGCTCCACCTCCGGCATCGTGTCAAGCTCCCACCGCTCCTTGTCCAGGGTGGCCCGCTCGGTGTCGCGCTGCGTGCTGACTGAGACGTACTCGCCACCGGCCATCGAGAAGGCGCCCGCCACGAGCCCGGCGATACCCGCCACCGCGATGGCGGTGCGGTCGGTCGTCGCCCCAGCGACCCCGACCACCAGGCCCGCGACCGAGACGATCCCGTCGTTGGCACCCAGCACGCCCGCGCGCAGCAAGTTGAGCCGACTCCCGAGGTTTGCGACGAAGTCTTCGCCCGCGTGAGCAGTCATGCCAGAAGGTTAGTGACCCGGACCGCTGGGCAGGTGCCGGCGGTCCGGGGGGCCTACGGGGGTGCCTGGGCGATCAGCACCGGAACACCGGCCTCTCGCTCGATCCGGGCCCGCGCGGTCGCCTGCGCCGGTGCCTCATCGGCCAGGTGGTCGAGGCTCGGCACGACGATGCCCACCACCTCGTGGAAGCTGATCGCCTCGATGAGAGATGCCAGCGCGGGTCGCCGCCCACCGCTGTCAGCCTCGACGAACACCTGAGCGAGCACCATGCCCTGGCGGTCGGTGAAGTGCCGCAGGGCCGCCCTGGCCTCGTTCGGTCCGGGAGCAGGAAGCAGCCGCACGTAGCCGAAGACGACCGGGTCGGGTCTGCGTGCTGGGATGTCCATGGCCCATGTGTAGTGCGGCGCCGGTCACCCGAGCCAGGTCCGCCCGGCCGGCCTGTTGACCCGCGGTTGCTGCGAGCCCTGTGGACAGCGTGGCGGTCAACGCGGGGTCAGGGTCGGGCTGCGGCGAGCAACTGCTGATACCAGCGGGCGCTGTCCTTCCAGGACCGCTCGCCCGTCGCGTAGTCCACCCGGACGATGCCGAACCGCTTGGAGTACCCGAAGGACCACTCGAAGTTGTCCAGCAGCGACCAGACGAAATAGCCGCGCACGTCTGCGCCCGCATCCCGGGCATCGGCCACGGCCGCGATGTGGGTGTCGAGATAGGCGATCCGGTCGTCATCGCGCAGCGGACCCGCCGGGCGGGTGTCGTCCGGGTAGGCCGCGCCGTTCTCGGTCACCAGCATCGGTAGGCGGGGGTAGTCGTTGGACAGCCTCAGCAGGAGGTCCCGCAGCCCGGTCGGGTCCACCGGCCAGCCCATGTCGGTGACCGGGTGCGGTTGCGGCGGGAATTCCACGTCCTCGCAACCCACCCAGGGCGAGGCGCCGGAGCCGTCGTGCCCGTCGGCGGTCAGGCGGGCGGCCGTGCCGTCCCAATGACGCACCACGGTCGGGGCGTAGTAGTTGACACCCAGCACGTCGACGCCCCCGGCGTGGGCGGTGGTCACGTCACCGTCGCGGACGAATCCCCAGTCGGTGATCCCCGCCGTGGTCCGGAACAGGTCGTCCGGATAGGAGCCCGACAGGGCCGGGCCGAGGAACACCCGATTGGCGACGGCGTCCACGCGCCGGGCCGCGTCGAGGTCGGGCTCGGCGTCGGTGGCCGGTCGGATGTGGTGGACGTTGAGGGTCAGCGCGACCGTGGCGCCGGGGACCGTGTCCCGGATGACCCGCGTCGCCAGGCCGTGCCCGAGGTTGAGGTGATGAGCGGCCGCCAAGGCGGCGGCCGGCTCTCGCCGGCCGGGGGCGTGCACCCCCGCGGCGTACCCCAGATAGGCGACGCACCATGGCTCGTTGAATGTCGTCCACGTCGCGACCCGGTCACCTAGCGATCCCGCGACGATGCCCGCGTACTCGGCGAAGCGTTCGGCGGTCTCCCGGGCCGGCCACCCGCCCGCGTCCTCGATCTCCTGAGGCAGGTCCCAGTGGTAAAGCGTGGCGACCGGAGCGATGCCGGCATCGAGCAAGGCGTCGACCAGCCGGGCATAGAAGTCGAGCCCGGCGGGGTTGGTGCCCTTGCCTCCCGGCTGAATTCGCGGCCACGCCACGGAGAATCGGTAGGCCCGCAGCCCGAGCTGCGCCATCAGCGCGACATCCTCGGCCCACCGGTGGTAGTGATCGGTGGCCACCTCACCGGTGTCACCGTTGAGCACTGCTCCCGGGGTCGTGCTGAAGGTGTCCCAGATCGATCGGCCCCGGCCGTCCGTGGTCGCGGCCCCCTCGATCTGGTAGGAGGCGGTGGCAGCCCCCCACACGAAGTCGGACGGGAAGCGGTGGGCTAGATCGGCGGCCGTCATGGCACACAACCCTGTCAGGCCTGCTCACCCGTCTCGGTATCAACCCCCCGCCGTTTGTCGACAAAGGCCCGCGCCCAGGACCTCTGGAGGCGCCGTTTGTCGACTAATGGCCGCTTGGGGGACTCGCGTGGGCGCCGTTTGTCGAGAAATGGCGGGTCGGGGGGGCGTCGTCAACTGGCGGCGCGGTCCGGTCTGCCGGGACGGCCCAGTCCGGCCCGGGACAGCAGCGCAAGCACCACTCCGGCCATGACCAGCGCGAAACCGGCGACCTGGACCAGTCGCAACGATTCTCCGAACCACCACCACGCGACGAGTGCGGCACCGACGACCTCGCCGGTGGCGATCACGGTGACGACCGTGGCCGGTAGGTATCGCAGCGCCGCGGTGGCCGCGGCGAACGGCGCCAACGTGCCGAACAGGATCACCGTCAGCAGCAACCACCCGGTCGCGACCTCGCCACCGCCGAGCGCCGGGGGCAGGTCCGTCCGGGAGCCCACGGCGCGCACGGCCTGGAGCAACGAGGGCGATGCCAGCACGAGGGTGGCGACGGCCGCGATCGCGAAACCCCAGAACGTGGTGCTCAACGGGTCGCGGTCGCGAACCAGGCGCTCCCCGAGCAAGAAGTAGGTGGCGAACGCCAACGCGGCGACCAGCGCGGCGATCACGCCGACCGGGTCCAGCCGATCGCCGGCCTCGACCCTGGTCGCCAGGACGAGGCCCAGCATGGTCAGGGCCAGAGCCGGCCACACCAGGCGCGAGACCTGTTGCCGCAGGGCGAACCTGGCGACCAGGGCGACGATGAGCGGCGCGGTGTACTCCAGCAGCAGGGCCAGCCCGATGGGCAACCGGTCGATGGCCACGAAATAGGCCAGCTGCACCAGCGCCACGCCGCCGGCGCCGTACGCCACGATCGCCGGCCACTGCCGCCGCGGCACCGCCAGTGTCGCCACCCGGCCGCTGAGCAGCAGCGCCGCACCGAGGATGACGGCCGTGCCGACGAGGCGGACCGCCGTCAGCGCCACCGGTGACACGCCCCCGTCGAGGACCACGGCGGACGTTCCGGCGTTGAGCGAGAACAGCGCGACCCCGGTGATGACGAAGGCGTACCCCGGTGCCGTGGCCACAGGCGCAGTGTGCGGCGGTGATTGGGGCGGGCTCACTCGGCCCATCATCACCGGGTCACCACGCGATGACGGCCTCGGCCACGGTGACGCCCGCCATTGCCAGCAGCAGCAGCCCGAAGCCGCGACGCAACCCGGCCGCCGGCACCCGGCGCGATGCCAGGGCCCCCAGGCCCGCTCCCACCGCCGCGCCACCGGCGATCAGCACGAGGAGCGACCACGGGATGTCACCGGGCACGAGTAACGCCCGGGCCGCCAGGGCCACGACAGCGTTGAGCACCAGCACCAGCAGGCTGGTGGCGACGGCTGCAGCCACCGGGAAGCCCAGGACCAGCACCAGGCCGGGCACCACCAGGAAACCGCCGCCCACCCCGAGCAGCCCCGTGACGAATCCTGTCACGGTGGCGAAGGCGACGACGGCGAGCCGACGGTGGCCCGTGAGGCCGGGCGACGTGTCCTGGTCAGCGCCCCAGATCATTCGTGACGCCCCCACGACCAGCAGCGCAGCGAAGCCCACCAGCAGCACCGGCCCGGCCACGACGGTGGCCAGCAGCGAGCCTGCCGCGTTGGCCGCCACCCCTACGGCGCTGATCACCAAGCCGGTCCGCCACCTCACCGTGCCGGTCCGGGCGTGCACCGCGAGCGCCACGACCGACGCGGCTGCCACCACGGCCAGCGACACCGTGGTCGCCGCCACCGGTGTCACACCGAAGCCACTGACCAGCAGTGGCAGGGTCAGCACGGCGCCACCGCCACCGAGCAGCCCGACCACGAAACCGACGACGATGCCGGCGGCAGCCTCGAGCACTGGCATCACGCCATGCACGATCGCACCAGTGTGCTTGGGCCGCCGACTTGTGCCTGTATCCCGCCCTGAGCCGACCCAGGACAGTGGCTTTGGCGGCTCGCACTCGATCGGTTACCGTTGGCGCACGCCGGACCGCGGAAGCCCCGGGCTCCATACCTAGCCGCTTCGAGCGGCCCCGCGCCGTGAGGCGCTCCCGGTCCGGCGCACAGCCTTCAGGCGAGGTCTCCCAAGCGCCACCGCCGGGCGGCGGATTCCAGTTGCTGAGCGGTGGTGATCAGCGCCGCCGCCGATCGCGTCAGGTCTCTGCCGCGGTCGCCGTTCGTCCCGGTCGGGACCGTCACCGGCACTCTCGCCGGCGTGGCGTCCTCGTCGTCGGCGCGGAAGGACCGGCCGACGGCGACCACCCGGGCGAAGGCCGCTGCCCGCTCCAGTGTGGCGTCGAAGTTGACGCCGCCCACTCCGCACAGCACGGCGTCGACGAGGCCCAGCACCTCCTGCGGACCGGGCGGGTCGCCCACCCCTGCCACCACCTCCGAGACCGGCACGTGGTTGCGTCCGGTGTCGAAGTCACGTGCCGCCTGGACGGGGTCGCGGCGCACACCGGCCCGCAGCGCGACGAGACGCCACAGGGCTCCCGGCAGCGAGACCGGCGCGGCCACCGACCACAGCCGCGCCGCGGCGTCGAGGCCGTCGTCGGTGTCCATCGCCGCGCTCATCCGGGCCGTCGCGTCGGTGTCTGCGCTGCCGGCCAAATGGTTGACGACCGCAGCGGCCGTCGCGTGTGCGGCCTCCAGCCGGGCTGCCGGGTCGTCGTGGGCATGGCTGCCGTCAGCCGCGTTCAGGGCGGTGGCGGCCAGCGGTGCCGGGCGCCTCGGCACGGTCATGGCGTGCCTGCCGCGGGAGAGGTCCGTCGCCGGTGACTGTGATGGTCCAGCTCGCGAGCGGCGCGTGCCACCAGGTCGGCGGCCTGGCCGAGCCGGGTGCGGCCGTCGTCGGTGATCGCCTCGCCCAGGTATCCGGTGCGCCCGACATGGGTCGCCCAGTCGTGGCGGTGCACGATCACGGTCCGGCGGCGGCGGGCCCGCGACCAGGCGCCCACCCCGAGCGCGGTCCATCGTGAGGAACAGAAGAGCACGGGCGCCATCTCAGCAGAGTCTCCCCACGAGACCGCGCTATGCACCCGGCGCACCGCCGAGAGGTCCGCGGCGCCATCGCAGAACGCTCCGATGCCCACCACGTCCAACGGTGCCCCCAGCGCGCGCGCCACGTCCGAGGCGCAGCGCAGTCCTGTCTGAGCCCCCGCCGACAGGCCGACGAAGACCACTGGGACGCCGCTGCCGGGCCGGTAGCCGGCGGCTGCCAAGTGCGCGAGGACAGCGGTCGTATGGTCGGCGGCGAGCCGGTCGCGGTAGCGCCGATCGAGCGCGACGACGGCCTCCCAGACGCCTCTGCCGATGAGCCACCTCGGGTCGCGGCGCATCAGTCGCCGCCACAGCGGCCCGGTCAGCGGTCGCCGCCACGCCGGCTGCTGCGTGACGTCGTTGGGCATCAAGGACATGACGACAGCCCAGCGCGGCAGCCGATGTGCCATGGCGGCGGCGAAGCGGCGCCCGGCCGGTGTAGTACGCGGGACCACCCTGCCTACGCCGTCGAAGTAGACGATGAAGCCGTCTTCGTGCCCCGGTGCCACATCGGCCGGGCGGACATTGAGCTGGGTCAGCGGCGGCGGCGGAGGGGGGCTCGCCGCCTGCCCGGCGTCCAGCACCGCAGCCAACGTGCGGTAGGTCAGCACGCGCAACCCCGCCAACACCGCGGCGCTGAGCGCGGTTCGCACCCAGGCACCCCCGCCGGCGCCGGCCAGCCGCCGGGAGGTACGCAGTTCGGCCAGCAGCGTCACCAGAGGCCCCAGCACCGGGAGGGCCCCGACCAGTCCGGCGCGCAGCGGCCGCAGCGCTCGAGCGGTGGCCCCGGTGCCGCGACCCGCCGCCTGCGCCACGGCCACGCCTGCCGTCGCACTGACCGCAGCCACGGCCAAGGTCGCGGGAACCAGCAGCAGTCTCGCGGTGGGCGCTGGCGAGCTGTAAGGCAGCCCCAGCCGCCGGGCCAACGCCTGCACCGGGACAGCCGCGACCGTATAGCAGGCGAGGGACCAGGTGCGATCCCATCCACGCCGTGTCGTCATCTCGCCTCCTCGCGTGTCGCCGATATCCGTCCGGTACCGATGTCGATGTCGCTGATGGTGCCAGTATCTCCTCGCAAACCCTGGCGGCAGGAGACGGATGGCCGCATACTCGTCTCGCAAGCAACAACTGGATCACGTCATGGTCGTTCCGAAGCACGAGGTCGTAGGGGAAGACGCACCTCGAGCTCAGGAGGACCGATGGCCGTCTACACCCGCGGAGTGCTCTATGTGCATTCCGCACCTCGTGCTGTATGCCCGCACGTCGAGTGGGCAGCAGGTCGCATCATGGGCCACCAGGTCGATCTCCACTGGGTGACCCAGTCCGTCGCGCCCGGACTCTGGCGGGCTGAGTTCCCATGGAACGGTGAGCAGGGATCCGGTGCCCGGCTGGCCAGCGCGCTGCGCGGTTGGGCGCAGTTGCGCTACGAGGTGACGGAGGAGCCCAGCCGCGGCTGCGACGGCGGCCGGTGGAGTCATGTCCCCGACCTCGGGCTGCATCACGCGGTCATCGACGTGCACGGCAACGCCGTCATCGGCGAGGACCGGATCCGGGCCGCCTTGGACGCCGGGGACCCGCAGGAGATGCGTCGGCTGCTGTCGCTGGCGCTGGGGGAGTCCTGGGACGCCGAACTCGAACCCTTCCGGATGGCGCCCGAGGGCGGCGCGCCGGTCCGCTGGCTGCATCAAGTGGGATGAACTCCCGGCGAGTCGCCGGACTACAGCGGGATGTTGCCGTGGTCCCCACGCCTTGCCGGCGCCGCTGCGATGGCGGTGGCCAGCGCGCTGCGGGTGGTCCCGGTGCTCACCACCTCGTCGATGACGCCGATCTCCACGGCCCGCTGCAGCCCTCCGGCCAGTACCTCGTGCTCGGCCGCCAACTCGGCCTCGACCCGCGCACGGTCGTCGTCTGGTACCTCCGCCAGCCGGCGCCGATGGAGGATCCGGACTGCCGCGATCGCGCCCATGACGGCAACCTCCGCGGTCGGCCAAGCCAGCACCCGGGTGGCGCCCAGGGAGCGGGCGTTCATCGCGATGTAGGCGCCGCCGTATGCCTTGCGCATGACCAGCGTGATCCGCGGCACCGAGCACTCGGCGAAGGCATGCAGGAGTTTGGCGCCACGGCGCACCACGCCGTCCCACTCCTGGCCGACGCCTGGCAGGTACCCGGGCACGTCCACCAGGACGATCAGCGGGATACCGAAGGCGTCGCACATCCGGACGAACCGCGCGGCCTTCTCGGCGGAGGAGGAGTCCAGGCAGCCACCCAGGCGCATCGGGTTGTTCGCGACGATCCCGACGCTGCCGCCGCCGAGCCGGCCGAGCGCCGTCACGACGTTGGGCGCCCAGCGGGGATGCAGTTCGAGCATCGGGGAGTCCAGCACGGTGTCGACCACCGGGTGGACGTCATAGGCGCGCTTGGCCGAGGCGGGTAGGTGAGCCCCCGCGTCGAGGTCGGTGACCGCCGCCGGATCGACGCGGCCAGGCGCGCCCAGCAGCGTCACCAGGTCGCGGCCGCGGCGGTAGGCATCCTCGGTCGTCTCCGTGACGATGTGGACTACTCCGGATCGCCGACCGTGCGGCTCGGGCCCGCCAAGGCGCAGCGCGTCAACGGCCTCGCCGGTGACCGAGCGGACCACGTCCGGGCCGGTGACGAAGACCCGGCCGTCGGGCCCGAGGATGATGACGTCGGTGAGCGCCGGGCCGTATGCGGCGCCACCGGCGGCGGCTCCGATGACGACGCTGATCTGCGGGATCCGGCCGGACGCCCTGGTCATGATGGCGAAGACCTTGCCCACCGCGTCCAGGCTGACGACGCCCTCGGCCAGCCGGGCGCCTCCGGAATGCCAGATGCCGACGACGGGCACCCCGTCACGCAGCGCCCGCTCATAGGCCGCGACGATGTGCGCGCAGCCGTCGCCGCCCATCGCCCCACCCTGGTAGCGGGGATCGCAGGCGAAGACCACCGCCGTGGTGCCCTCGACGCTGACCGTCGCCGCCAGCACTCCGGAGGTGTCCGGGGTGTGCAGCAGCTCGACCGTGCCGGGATCGGCGAACGCGGACAACCGCAGGATGGGGTCTCGTGGGTCGACGTCGGCGGCGAGGTCAGGCCCGATCTGCACCGTGGGTGCGGCCTCGTCGGTCAGCGTGCCCTTCGGTGGCGTCGTGGGAGGTGTGGTCGGTGGCGTCGCGACGGGCACGACGGGTGCGATCGGGCTCATGCGGGACTGCCGAAGAGGACCGCGACGTTGTGCCCGCCGAACCCGAAGGAGTTGTTGAGCCCGAAGACCCGATCGCCGCCGCTACCGATCGGGCGGGGACTCTTGACCACCACGTCGAGATCGACGGCCGGGTCCAGCTCGTCGATGTTGATCGTGGGCGGCGCGGTGCGTTCCCGGACGGCCAGGATCGTGAAGATCGATTCCAGGGCACCGGCCGCTCCCAGCAGGTGACCGGTCATCGACTTCGTGCCCGACACGGCGACGGCGTCAGTAGCCGAGCCCAGCGCCAGCCGGATTGCGGCCGCTTCGGCGACGTCCCCGACCGGCGTCGACGTGGCGTGGGCGTTGATGTGGTGCAGATCCGCGGCGGACAGCCCGGCCGCGTCCAGCGCGAATGTCATGGCCCTCGCCGCGCCGGTGCCGCTGGGCTCGGGTGCGGCGATGTGGTGGGCGTCGGACGTGATACCGACCCCCATCACCTCGGCGTGCACGGTTGCGCCACGAGCGGCGGCGTGGGCCGCGGACTCCAGGACCACCACAGCGCCCCCTTCGCCGAGGACGAAGCCGTCCCGGGTCGTGTCGTAAGGCCTCGAGGCCACTGCGGGGTCGTCATTGCGGGTGCTCAACGCCTGCATCGCCGCGAACGCCGAGATGGTCAGCGGGTGGATCGCCGCCTCGGTACCGCCGGCGACGACGACATCGGCCCGGCCGGACCGGATCATGTCCGCCGCAGCCGCGATCGCCTCGGCGCCGGTCGAGCAGGCGCTGACCGGCGTGTGGGTGCCGGCGCGCGCACTGAGTGCGAGGCTGACCGCGGCGGCCGGCCCGTTGGGCATCAGCATCGGGACGGTCAGCGGGAACACCCGCCGGGGTCCCTTGGACTGCAGGGTGTCCCAGGCCTCCAGCGTGGTCCAAAGCCCGCCGATGCCGCTGCCGATGACGACACCCAGCCGGTCGGGGTCGACCACGGGGCCGCTCTCGTCGCCGTTGCCCTGGCCGAAGCCGGCGTGTGCCCACGCCTCGCGGGCGGCGATCAGGGCGTACTGACCGGAGGGGTCGAGCCGACGCTGCTCAACCTTGGTCAGAACCTCAGCCGCAGCGGTCGCGAGCTGGCAGCCGAAGTGCACCGGCAGCTGCCGCTGCTCGATCCACTCCTGCGCCCACGGGGCGTCCCATGTCCGCGCCGACGCCGCACCGGCAAGTGCGGCCGTCCACGTCGATGCGACGTCGCCACCGAGCGGCGTCGTCGCACCGAGCCCGGTCACCACCACGGATGTCGTCATGTCAGCTGTCGTCACATCAGTTCTGCGCGTGGGCGATGTAGGACACCGCGTCGGCCACGGTGGCCAGGTTCTTGACGTCCTCGTCGGGGATGCGGACGCCGAACCGCTCCTCGGCGTTGACCACGATCGTCATCATCGACAACGAGTCGATGTCGAGGTCATCGGTGAAGGACTTGCCCGGCTCGACGGCGTCGACGGGCAGGCCGGTCTCCTCGTTGATGATCTCGGCGAGGCCGGCGTGGATCTCCTGCTCGGTGGCCATGGTGTCTCCTTCGTAGTGGACGGGGCTGCTGGATGGAATGCTGGGCGGCCGGCGTCGGCGGGCCTAGGGGATCTCGACGACCTGCGCGGCGTAGACCAGGCCGGCACCGAAGCCGATGAGCAGTGCCAGGCCGCCGGAGGTGACGGTCCCGTCGTCGATCATGCGCCGCATCGCCAACGGGATACTGGCCGCCGAGGTGTTGCCGGAGTGGGCGATGTCTCGGGCGATCGCGACGCCGGTCGGCAGGCCGATCTGCTTGGCGAGGGCGTCGATGATTCGGGCGTTGGCCTGATGCGGGATGAACGCCGAGAGGTCCGCGGCGCCGACCCCGGCCGCGTCCAGCGCCTTCTGCGCCACCGGAGCCATCTGCCACACCGCCCAGCGGAACACGCTCTGGCCCTGCTGCTGAATCGCGGGCCAAGACCCGGCAGCGACGCCGGCGCGGTCAGCGGTACGGGCCTCCAGCCACGAGGTGCGCTGGCCCACGGCATCCCACTGGGCGCCGTCGCTGCCCCAGATCGTGGGGCCGATACCGGGGTGGTCACTGGGACCGATGACCACGGCCCCGGCGCCGTCGGCGAAGATGAATGCGGTGCTGCGGTCGCTGGTGTCGGTGAAGTCCGACAGCTTCTCGACACCGACCACGAGTACATGACCCGCGCTGCCGCCGCGCACCATGTCGTTGGCCAGTGACACGCCATAACAGAACCCGGCGCACGCTGCAGAGATGTCGAAGGCCGCCGCCGGCGTCGCGCCGAGGCGGTGTGCCAGCAGCGTGGCCGCGGACGGGGTCTGGTAGGGAAAAGTCACCGTGGACATCACGATCGCGTCGATCTGGGCCGCGGCGATCCCGCTGCGGGCCATCGCGTCGGTGGCCGCGGCGTACGCCATATCGACGACGGACTCCTCGGGCGCGGCCCAGCGTCGCTCGACTATCCCGGTGCGCTGCTGGATCCATTCGTCCGAGGTCTCGATCCAGGTGGAGACCTCCTGATTGGTGATGACACGCGACGGCTGGTAACCGCCGACGCCCAGGATGCGGGCGTGAGCCGCGCCGATGGCGGGTGTGATGGCGCTCATCGCTCTCCTCGGCTCATCGCTCTCCTCGATACGGCTGCGCGGTGGGGTGCAGCCGCAGCAACGGCTGCCCCGGCGAGACGGGATCGCCGTCGTGGACCAGCCATTCGATCACGGTTCCGCCATGAACGGCAGGCACCGGGTGGCTGTCGCGCAAGCCGGAGACGGTGGCCACCACCGTCGCGGGTTCCAGGTGGTGCCCCTCCGGCATGGCACCGGGCAGCGTCACGATCCCCTTGGCGGGGCTGACCACCAGCCGCCAGGTCGGGTTCAGCGCCAGCGGCGCCGCCTGCCCGTGCTCCTTGACCATGGCCATCGCGGCAGGCAGGTCGTCCGGTGTCTTCAGGGCCATGACGTCCACGCCGGGCAGCGCCCGTTTGGCGAGATTCGCCAACGTGCCCGCCGGTGGGATCTCGATCAGGCCGGTGACACCAAGGTCGCGGAAGGTCTCCTGGCACAGGTCCCACCGCACCGGCTTGGCGACCTGCGTGACGAGCCGCCGCAGCGCCTCACGGCCGTCGTGGATCACGGTGCCGTCGGCGTTTGATACCAGCCGCGAGCGCGGATCGTGGGTGGAGATGGAGCGGGCGTGGCGGGCCAGGACGTCGACGGCGGGCGCCATGTAGTCGGTGTGGAAGGCCCCCGCCACGCCGAGGGCGATCACCCGGGCCTTGGCCGGCGGCGCATCGGACAGTTGCGCGAGTGCGGTCAAGGTGCCTGCCGCGACGACCTGGCCGGGACCGTTGTGGTTGGCGATCTTCAGGCCGTGCGAGGCGATGACGCCCGCGACCTCCTCCGAGTCGCCGCCGATCACCGCACTCATCCCGGTCGGCACCGCCGCGCTGGCCTCGGCCATCGCCCGGCCGCGCTCGCGCACGAACACGATCGCCTGCTCGGCGGAGAGCACACCGATCGCCGAGGTGACCGTCACCTCACCGACGGAGTGGCCGGCGCTCGCGGTCACCAGCCGAAAGGCGTCGGCCGGCTGCGGGAACAGCGCGAGCAGCGACACCAGGCCGGCAGCCACGATCAGGGGTTGGGCGACCGCGGTGTCGCGGATGGTCTCGGCGTCGGAGGTGGTGCCGTGGGCGATGAGGTCCATGCCGGCAACCGCCGACAGCCAGCTCATCCGGTCGGCGAACTCTGGCAGGTCCAGCCACGGCTTCAGGAACCCCGGTGTCTGCGACCCCTGACCCGGACACACGACAACGAGCACCGGGACACTCTGGCCTACGACGGGCATTGGTGATGGCTCGAAACGCCACGATCTTGCAGATACAACGTTGGAGGATTCCTCCAAAGTGGAGGGCTACGCCGAGCGTACGACGCCGAGAACATGATCGATGGAGGACTCCGGCATTGTGACTGTCTCCAAACGACCGATGGCGATGGCCAACTGCAGCGTCCACCGCTCGCGTGGATTGGTGGCGTGTAGTCCGGTCACCTCGGCCACTTTTCCCAACCGGTAGCGCACCGTGTTGGGGTGGACGAACAGGTCTCGGGCGGCGGCCTCCAGCGTGCCGCCGTGATCGAGGTAGGCGGTGACGGTCACCAGCAAGTCGCCACCGGCCGCGACAAGGGGGCGATGGACGAGGTCGACCAGTGACCGACGGGCGGCCTCGTCCCCCGACAGGGCGCGTTCGGGTAGCAACCAGGCGGCCATCACCGGTCGGGGGGCGTCGGGCCATGCGGCGGCGGCGGTCATGCCGGACAGCGCGGCCTGCGCGGAGCGGCTGGCGATGGGCAGCCCGGTCCCCGTCGGGCCCACCACGACGGGGCCCGGCCCGACGTGCGGTAACAGCGAGGTCGCGAGCGGCATCGCGTCTGCCGGTCCGCCCACGACGCAGATCAGCCGGGAACCGTGCCGGGCGGCGATGATCTCGGCGGTGGCGGCACGGGCGAGGCGCCGTAGCGCGGGCGGAGTGGGCTCCGCGGCGGCCTCGGCGACGATGACGGTGGTCGGCCAGTCGGCGTCCCAGGACAGCGCGGAGGCCTGCGAGGCCAGCGCGTCCGCCGGGTCACCGCGGACGATCGCATCGACGACGAGGGTCTCCAGCCGGGCGTCCCAGGCGCCCCTGATCTCCGCGGCCCGTGCGTAGACGTCGGCGGCGGCGAAGGCGACCTCTCGGGCGTAACGCAGGAGCAGCCCCCGCGCCTCGTCGGCTTCCTCGGCGGTGATGAGAGCTTCCAGCCGGGTCTCGCAGGTCTCGATCGCCATCCGGACCAGCGCGACCGTCTGCTGCAACGAGATCGCGCGGACCAGCTGCCGCGGCGCCGTACCGAAGAGGCTGGCGGGGCGCAGCGGGGGGAACTCCCGCTCGCCGGCCAGCTGATACTCGCGGCACCAGGTGACGAAGCCCCGGACACCGGACTGCACCACCAGGCTCACCGCGCTGCGCTGTGGGGCGTTCAGGCCGGTGAACCACGGCAAGTCGGCAGCCATCCGGACCAGCACGTCCTCGGTCAGCCGGCCGGTCGCCCACTCCAGCGACGCCAGCGTGGGATCGGACAGCACCATCGTCGAAGGTTACGGTGTTCCTATGGGTGCGCCCGAGGACACCGCCGCGGGCGACGCGCCCTCGACCGTGCACGACACACCGCCAGAGGTGGTCCTGCAGGCCAAGCTGCACGAGGACCCCAACGACGTCGCGACCTTCACCGCCCTGGTCGAGCTGATCCGGCAACGTGCCGCGCAGGGCCATGGCGGCATCGCGCCCTCACACCCCAGGGATTCCTCGATCTGGGCGCTGGCCGAGGAGATCGCCCAGGACCAGCGCGCCTGGTATCCGCTGATCGAGCTGGCCCGGCTGTCGATCGACGAGGACCGCGACGCCGCCATCCGTCGGCTGGGGGTGGCAGCCGAGCGCGACCCCACCGGGCAGGCGCTGCTGGAGGGATTGTTGCTGCTGCGGTCGGCTGGGATGCCGGAGGCCGCCTTGGGACTCGGTGTCGGCCACTGGCGGCCGCGGCGCCACCCGCTTGAGGCGGGACGGCAGCTGGTCGAGGCCGCATTGGACGCCGGGCGGGTGGGTGAGGCACGGCGCCACCTGCGCGCCATGGCCGCCCATCCTGATGCAGACCAGACGATTCTCGACGATATCCAGGCCCTCGTCACGGTTGCCGAACAGGTCCGCTAGTCGAGGCGCACTGCCGACCAGCGTGACGTCGCGGTCGTTCAGGCGTCGCCGCCGGCGTTTCCCGTGGTGCCCGCGTTGACGTCGTCGAGTCGGTACGTCTGTGCCGCCTGCGCGGGGATGTCGATCTCGATCTCGCCGCGTTGCGCCAGGACCTGCAGCGTCCGCACCGCCACGCTGGGTCCGTCGACCTTGAAGAACCGCCGCGCGGCCGCGCGGGTGTCGGAGAAACCGAACCCGTCGGTGCCCAGACTGGACCAGTCACCGGGAACGAACTGCGCGATCTGGTCGGGTACCGCTCGCATGTAATCGGTGACGGCGACGACCGTGCCGGTGGCGTCGCCGAGGTGTTCGGCGAGTCGGCGCGTCACGTACGGCTGCTGCGGCTGCGAGCCGGGGGAGTCCAGCCATGCCCGCTCCACGGCCAGCGCCTCGCGGCGCAGCTCGCCCCAGGACGTCACCGACCAGACGTCGGCCGCCACGTCGAAGTCCCGCTGCAGCAGCTCCTGGGCCTCCAACGCCCACGGTACCGCGACGCCCGAGGCCAGCAGCTGCACGGCGGTCCGCCGGTGTCCGGGCTTGAGCAGGTACATGCCGCGCAGCAGGCCGTCGACGTCCATGCCGTCAGGCTCGGCCGGTTGCACGATGGGCTCGTTGTAGATCGTCAGGTAGTAGACGACGTCCTCGGGGGCCTCGCCGTACATCCGGCGCAGCCCGTCGCGGACGATGTGACCGATCTCGTAGGCGTACGCCGGGTCGTAGGTGAGCACCGCGGGGTTGGTCGAGGCCAGCAGCGGCGAGTGCCCGTCGTTGTGCTGCAGGCCCTCCCCGGTCAGCGTCGTCCGCCCCGCCGTGGCGCCCAACAGGAAGCCCCGGGTCATCTGGTCGGTCGCCGCCCAGATCGCATCTCCGGTGCGCTGGAAACCGAACATCGAGTAGAACATGTAGACCGGCAGCAGAGGTTCGCCATGGGTGGCGTAGGAGGTGCCGACGGCGGTGAAGGCCGCCACAGAGCCCGCCTCGTTGATCCCCACGTGCAGGATCTGGCCGTCGACGGCCTCCTTGTAGGACAGCATCAGGTCGCGGTCGACCGACGTGTACTGCTGACCCTTCGGGTTGTAGATCTTGGCGGTGGGGAAGAACGAGTCCATCCCGAACGTCCGTGCCTCATCGGGAATGATCGGCACGACGCGACGGCCGAACTCCTTGTCGCGCATCAGGTCGCGCAACAGCCGGACGAAGGCCATCGTCGTCGCCACCTGCTGCTTTCCCGAGCCGCGCTTGGCCACCGCGTAGGCGTCGTCCCCGGGCAGTTTCAGTGGCGGGTGCGAGACTCTGCGCCGCGGCAGGTCCCCGCCGAGGGCCTCGCGACGGCTCCGCAGGTACCGCAGCATCGGGTCGTCGTCGCCCGGGTGGTAGTACGGCGGGCGGTAGGGATCGCGTTCGAGGTCGGCGTCGGAGATCGGGATCCGAAGCCCGTCGCGGAACGTCTTGAGGTCGTCCAGTGTCAGCTTCTTCATCTGGTGCGTGGCGTTGCGCCCGGCGAAGTGCGTACCGAGGGAGTACCCCTTGATGGTCTTCGCGAGGATCACCGTCGGGCGACCGACCGAGGCCTCGGCGGCAGCGTAGGCGGCGAACATCTTTCGGTAGTCGTGACCGCCGCGCTTGAGATTCCAGATGTCGGCGTCGCTCAGTTCCAGGTCGGTGACCAGCTGCTTGGTCCGCGGGTCTCGGCCGAAGAAGTTCTCGCGGATGTAGGCGCCGTCCTCGGCCCGGTACGTCTGGTAGTCCCCGTCCAGGGTGCTGTTCATCAGCTCGACCAGGGCGCCCTCTCGGTCGTTGTCCAGCAGCCGGTCCCACTCCCGGCCCCACACCACCTTGATGACGTGCCAGCCGGCCCCTCGGAAGAACGCCTCCAGCTCCTGGATGATCTTGCCGTTGCCACGGACGGGGCCGTCCAGTCGCTGCAGGTTGCAGTTGATGACGAATGTCAGGTTGTCCAGGCCCTCCGCGGCCGCCACCTGCAGGGCGCCCCGGGACTCTGGCTCGTCCATCTCGCCGTCGCCCAGGAACGCCCAGACCCGCTGCTGGGAGGTGTCACGGATCCCGCGGTTGTGCAGGTAGCGGTCCAGGCTGGCCTGGTAGATGGCGTTGATCGGGCCCAGCCCCATCGACACGGTCGGGAACTCCCAGAAGTCCGGCATCAGCCTCGGATGCGGGTAGCTGGGCAGTCCGTGCGGCTTGGACTTCTCCTGCCGGAAGCCGTCGAGGTGCTCCTCGGTCAGCCGGCCCTCCAGGTAGGCCCGGGCGTAGATGCCGGGCGAGGCATGACCCTGGACGAAGATGTGGTCGCCGCCGCCGGCGTGGTCTCGGCCGCGGAAGAAGTGGTTGAAGCCGACCTCGTACAGCGTGGCGCTGGAGGCGAACGTCGAGATATGACCGCCGACACCGATCCCGGGCGCCTGCGCCCGGTGGACCATGACCGCGGCGTTCCACCGGATCCAGGCCCGGCAGCGGCGCTCGACGTCCTCGTCACCGGGGAAGTCCGGTTCGGAGTTGGTGGCGATCGTATTGACGTAGTCCGTGGTCAGCTCTGGGTGGTCCGGTACCGGCGGCGGGGTGGCCGGCTGGGTGGCGTCCGGCATGTCATGGGTGCCCAGCGGCAGCGACTGCCGGGGGACGGTGACGCCCCGTGCCCGTGCCCGGTCCAGCATCTGCTGTAGCAGGTAGGCGCCGCGTTGCGGGCCGCCGGTCGTCACGGCTGCATCCAGGGAGGCCAGCCATTCGGCCGTCTCCTCGGGGTCGCTGTCGGGTCGGCCGGCGGCTGGGCCGACGGGGTCGGGGTTGGAAGCCACGGGTCCTCCACTGCATCGTGAGCGGCTGGGGTCGCGTGTTGTTGTGTGGGCTGTTCGGCCCGCGAGTCACGTCCCTGCAGACAGTACCCAGGGTGTCGATGTTGCGCGGCCGGGGTGCCCTGCGCTGCACTGAGGCGTGCCAACGTACGCTGCCTGCCTCTGGCATGCTTCGCAAGGACCAGTCGCGCGACCGCTGAGGAGGACAAGGGCTCATGGGTGCCACCGCTGACGCGGCCGCTTCCCTGACGCCCGGACCACTGGGTGTCACGGGATCGCAGGTCGTCCAGGAGTTCGGCTGGGACGACGATGTCGACCACGACCTCCGCGACGGGATCATCGACGCCGTCGGGCGTGACATCGAGGACGAGGATTCCGACGAGGTCGCCGACGTCGTCCTCTACTGGTACCGCGAGGGTGACGGGGACCTGGTCGACGCCCTGGTCGATGCGCTGACCAACCTCGGTGACGGGGGGGTGATCTGGCTGCTGACGCCGAAGTCGGGCCGGCCCGGCCACGTCGAGCCCAGTGACATCGAGGAGGCGGCACCGACCGCCGGCCTGCACGCCACGAGCAGCATCAGCGCCTGCCGCGAGTGGTCGGGCACCCGCTTGTCCACGCCCAAGGGCCGCCGGTGACGACACCTGCCGTGCAAGTGGACCGGCCCGCACCTGCGTTCAGCCTGATGGGGCACACCGGGACTGCGGTGGCGCCGCTGGCCGACTACGCCGGCCGGTCGGTGCTGCTGCTGTTCTACCCGTTCGCGTTCTCCGGGATCTGCACCGCCGAGCTATGCGGCATCAGGGACGATCTGGGCTCTTTCGCCAACGACGAAGCGCAGGTGGTCGCGGTGTCATGCGACCCGTGGTTCACGCTGCGGGCGTTCGCTGCAGACCGGGGCTACGACTTCCCGTTGGTCAGCGATTTCTGGCCGCACGGTGAGGTGTCGCGGCAGTACGGCGTCTTCGACGAGGACGAGGGCTGCGCCGGACGGGGCTCGTTCCTCGTCGATGCCGCGGGAGTCCTGCGCTGGGCGCAGGTCGTCCCTGACGACACCGCCCGAGACCTAGCGGAACTGCGATCGGCGCTCGCCGCGATCTGATGTCTCGTTCACACAACTGGAGCGGTCGACTCGCCGCGCTGTGGAGGATGGAGTAACTCCGACAGACTTCAGGAACCGTTGTCTGAGCGGTAGTCGGGGTCGGGAGTGTGGATACCGGGGGAGTCCGGTGGCCAACCCTGTCCGCAGGCGATGTTGGCAACGCCCTGATTTAGGAGGGTTGCCATGTTTGGCCACCGCGGCCAAGCGTCATGGGTGTACTGGGGATGGCTGGCGGCGACCTCCCGTGTGATGGTGTCGAGGAGGAAACGGTCGCCAGCCATGCCTCCCATAAATGGTACGTATTGAGGTGGTACACCAAAGATGAAGCGGTCGTCGTCGAGCTCAATTTCTTCTTGAAAGTCGAGCCACTCGGTGATAGCAAAGTCAAGGGAGTAGACCCAAGTCCCCAATTGGTAATCTCCGCGACCCTGGTATGAATCTTCCACGCCGTCGTGCCAGGACCACCAGCTGATGAGGTCGGGGTGAGCCCGGATGCCGGACGTGACGAGTCGGGCGGTGACTACGTCGGGTGGCAGGCCCCCGCGGATGGCGTCGACGATTGGGAGTTGCCGGCGCCGCGCCTGCAAATCCATCCGCGCCAAGACCTCAGGCAGCAGGTCTGGATCTTGCGGCGCCGGCGTCGGTTCGAAGTGGGCACTCCAGTCATCTTCGGGGGGCATCAGCTTCGTCGGCAAAGTCCAATGGTCTTGGCGGCCAAGAGGTTGGGTACGACGATGAACGGCCGGTCCACGCGCGGCGCGGTCCCGGCTTCAGGTCGAATACCCGGTAGAACTGCTCGAGAGCGTTGCCCACGGCGCCGCTCCGTGCGCGTGGTCGATAGTGCCCGCAATGTGTTCTGGCCCGGCGGCCCCGCTGTGGCGAGCCATCTTTCCCCCCGGCTGCTTGGATTCATGGCTCGGGATGGTAGTCGGGATCGGGGGTGTGGAGTCCGGGGCTGTCGGGTGGCCAGTCCTTGCCCAAACCGAGGTTGATCACGAAGGGGTTGAGGAACGTGGCCATGTTGGGCCACCGATGCCAGTTTCCTTGCTCGAATTCGGGTGAGTAATACACCACCTCGCGGCTGCGAGTGTCGAGCAGGAACCCTCGGCTACTGCTCTCCATGAAGGGGGCATAGTGGGGTAAGACGCCATACGGGTAGCCCCGGGTCCCACTCGAGGTCTTCCTCGAATTTTCGCCATCTGCCGACTGCTTCGTCAAGGGAAAAACAGTAGAGGTTCCAGGAGTAGTGACTCGGACCACTGGCGCCGGGATGCACGCCGTCGTGCCAGGACCACCATGTGACGAGATCCGGGTGGGTGGGGGCGCCGAAGGTGCTGAGCCGCCTTGTGATCTCCTCGGCTAGTGTCCTGCGCCAGTAGTTCGTTGAATAAGTCGTCCGAGTGAGGCC
>CAZEYA010000033.1:0-23114 GCA_964516515.1 uncultured Kineosporiaceae bacterium
GTTCGGCTCGGTTGTTCGTCCAACGGACTGGGAGGTCGGTAACGAACCGGAGGATCATGTCTTGGTAGCGGTGGAACCGTCTGATGAGGATGCGGGCTTTGGCGGCGAGGGCGGTGGTGGGGTCGTGGTTGTCGGTCCTGCCTTTGGCGAGGCGCCGAGGTCGGGGTTGTTCAGGGTGTCGTGGTCGAGGCCGCCTTGACGTGGCTCGCGCGCCCAGGCATCCCTCGTGGTGGCACCCCTTCGATAGGTCGCTCTGCCGACCCCGAAACTGGGTACCACCACGATTGACGGCCCAGCGCGTGCTCGGGGAGGTTGATGGTGCACTGCGGGGTGGCCCGCGGGCGATTGACCTAAGGGAGTGAACCTGTGAGATCACGACGACGAGTCATCTTGGCGATGGCGACCTCGGCATTGGTCCTGGGCGGTGCCGCGGCCCTTCCGGTCCCTACGGCGATGGCGCTGCCATGCGTTGCATGGTCAGCATGGAATACCTACGATCCGGCCACTGACGAGCACGTCCAGACGCCTTACTGCACTGCCTACGCCAATGACGCCCCAGCCGAAACCAGGCCGGACCGCCCCGGTGACCCAGGGGCGGGTGGCGGTGGTGGGAGTGCCGCGAGGCCCGGTTCGCCAGAGTCGTGCAGCGAGGTCGCCGACCAGATCGCGGCGCTGAGGGCGGAGGTGGAGAGGCTCCAACGTCAGCGGGACTCGATCCTGTTCGACATCGCGCTGCGCGAGAGAGATCTGGCTGCATCCGTGCAGACATTGCAGACGGCGATCAATCGGACTGCGGTTGCCCGGCAAGCGTCCCAGACCGCCTGGGACGAATACCTGGCCGCTGGTGGAGAAACGGACATCCAGTTCGACAGCCGCGGCAAGCCGATACACCAGAACCCACAGGTCCAGGCCGCGCAGGTGCGGTTGGGAGTGGCCATTGCGAACGAGTCAGCGGCGCGGTCGGACGCGGGCTACGCCGCTGGACGGGTCAATGCTTCCCGAGATCAACTGGCGGCGGTGGAGCGCGCAGGGGCAATCGCTGACAACGCGCTCGCAGCGGCGATGACTCGGCAGGCGGCCGAGAAGTGCGCACCATGACGGCCGTCGGCGCGAAAGGGGTCCGATCCTCTGGACCACTTCGTCATAGCGTGCACCAGGTGGCAGATTCGCCGCATCCTGACAGGCTTCAGTTAGCCAGGTCGGCGCCGATACGCGCGGGTTGCCGCCCATTGTCCCGGCGTGGCTCCGCGAAGCCGATGTCCCCGGACGGCAGGTCCTCACCAGCGCGACCGGCGGTGCGACGACATGCAGATGCGCCCGACGGCACGAGAACGACGCAGAGCGGCCCGAAGTGCGGTCTCGTCTCGCGGATTAGGGACCGGCTGGTTCCTCACCTTGTATTTCTAGCATGAGGTGAAGGAATTACAAGGTATGCCCAGGCTGGAGACTCGCCAGGCTCAGCTGATCGCGCCCAGGGGCTCCCTCAGCTGAGAGCGCCGCCCCACGGTCTCAGTCAGCGGTGCATGCCCAGGCCGTCGACGTCCAACTGGAACCAGGGCAGGGCGGGATCGCTGACCGTCTGGCCGGCGGTGTACACCGCGTCCACCTCGTAGCCGCCACCGTCGACAAGGCGGTGAACGGTCACGGTCACGTCAGGCTCCAGTTCGACCAGCCAATATGAGCCGATACCCGCGAGGGCGTACTCGATGGGCTTCTCGCGGGTGTCCACAGTCCGGGTTCGTGGGCTGAGGATCTCGACTGCCAGCGCGACATCGGCCGCGGGGGGGCGTTGACGTTCCACGTCTGGCCAGTTAGGACCCTGACGACCAGTATGGGCAGCGTCGATGCCGGGCAGTGACGTGATCGACCAAGGGCAGCTCGAACGACTCTCGATAGCAAATTTTGCTATGATGCATGCATGCGCAACCGCGGTGATCTGCTTCGTCAGGTGATGCTCGAAACGAGCACCACACAGTCGAGGCTGTCCCGCCTCAGCGGTGTGCACCAGCCGAGTATCAGTCAGTTCCTCTCCGGCAAGGTCGATCTGAGCGACGAGCAGCTCGACCGACTGCTGTCGTGCATGGGCTACCGGCTGGAGGTTGTTCGTCGTCCTGTCGTTCCCGAGCTCACCCGGTCCGAGCGACGGTCATGGATGTTGCACCGCCAACTGTCGAGTCACCTGACTCGGACAACGCTCGACACGTGGCGGCCAACGCTCGAGCGGAATCTGGAGCGGTTGCGCGAAGGGGTGACGGGGCAGCCGCACAGGCGGAACCTCGTGCGGTGGCGCTCATTGGTCGAGGACGGCGATGTACTCGGACTGCATCGCGTGCTCACCGGCCTCGATCGTGAGTCGATCGAAATGCGCGAGGTCTCGCCCATGCTCGGACTGTTGTCCGACGGTGAGCGCCTGGGGGTTCTCCACGAGTTGGCCGTGGTCGGCTGATGCGACGAGACCAACTGGAACGCCATCCGTGCTGCGTGCCAGATGGTTGGTAGTGCGGAGGTGATCATCGTCGGCTCGCAGTCGATCCTCGGCACCTATCGAGAAGATCAGCTTCTACCGGAAGCGACGATGTCTCTCGAAGTCGACGTGCTTCCGATCGCTGACGAGAACGACGAGACGGGCCCGCCTCGCTGACATCATCGAAGGTGTCGCAGGCGAGTTCTCGCCGTTCGAGGAACTCCACGGCTTCAGCTTCGACGGTGTCGACCTGGAGACGTCGGCGGTACCGGAGGGGTGGCGCGAGCGACTGGTCAAAGTTCATGGCGCCAACACGACGGCTCCGGGCGGACAACCGATCTTCACGGGCTGGTGCCTCGACAAGGAGGACCTGTGCGTCGCCAAGCTCTGCGCGTTTCGCGAGAAGGACCGCGCCTTCGTGGCCGCGCTCATCGAGGCAGGGCTGGTCGATCGGCGCTTGATCGAGACTCGCCTCAGCCAGGTCTCGGATCGCCATGCGTCGGCGGCGGCTCATGCGGCGGACTGGCTCGCGAGCCTTTGATCGCGTCGGCGTCAGCTTCGGTGCAGGCAATCCCTACCAGGGCCGTTCGATGGGCCCGTTGCCCGCGAGGTTGACGACGGGATCCCAGGCATGACGAACGACCTGGGGGACCTTCAGCTCATCCCACAGGTCCACGAGTAGCGCGCCGTCGATCTGGTCGATCAGTTCCTCGGGCTGGCCGCGGTCCCCTTGCGGGGGCCTCGACACGCGCCTAAGGGACCGACCGTGCGTGGGGGGTGCTTGCGTGGGGGGCGGGGTGCAAGGCGCGGACCACGGCGGATGGACTGGGGCGGCCGAGGTGGCCGGCCAGCCAAACGCTGGTGGCGACGAGGAGGTCGAGGTCGACGCCGGTCTCGATGCCCAGCCCGTGCAGCATCCACACCAGGTCCTCGGTCGCCAGGTTGCCGGTGGCGCTGTCCGCGTAGGGGCAGCCACCCAGCCCGCCGGCCGAGGCGTCGACGGTGGCGACCCCGTGTCGCAGCGCCGCGAGCGTGTTGGCCAGCGCCTGGCCGTAGGTGTCATGGAAGTGCACTGCCAGCATGCCGACACTCACCCCGGACGTCGCGAACGCCTGCAGCAGTGCGCCGACGTGACCGGGCGTGGCCACGCCGATCGTGTCGCCCAGCGACAGCTCCGTGGCGCCGAGGTCCAGCAGTCGCCGACCGGTGCCGACGACCTGGTCGAGCGCGACCTCGCCCTCCCACGGGTCACCGAAGCACATGGAGACGTACGCCCGGACGGCCAGGCCGTGCTCGCGGGCACGCCGGACGGTTGGTTCGATCATGGCGAACTGCCCGTCGAGGCTCCGGTTGAGGTTGCGCCGCGCAAACGTCTCGGTGGCGCTGGCGAAGACCGCGATGCGCCGCGCTCCCGCGGCCAGGGCCCGGTCCAGGCCCCGCTCGTTGGGCACCAGCACCGGCATCTGGACCGGTCCGGCCGGCCCCTCCGGGGCGCCGACGGCCACGAGGAGTTCCTCGGCGTCAGCGAGTTGGGGCACCCACGCCGGGTGCACGAAGCTCGCCACCTCGACGACCGGCAGGCCCGCCCCGACCAGGCGGCGGACGAACTCCGCCTTGATGGCGACCGGCAGCACGGCCGACTCGTTCTGCAGGCCGTCGCGGGGCCCGACCTCATAGACCGTCACATGAGCCGGCAGGTCCGGGTCGGGCACCATCTGCGGGGAGCGGCTGGTCACTCGGCCTGCGGATCGATGACGAAGAGCGTCGCCCCCAGCGCCACGGTGGCGCCGACCT
This sequence comes from uncultured Kineosporiaceae bacterium, assembly GCA_964516515.1. Classification (GTDB taxonomy): domain Bacteria; phylum Actinomycetota; class Actinomycetes; order Actinomycetales; family JBBAYJ01; genus JANNOG01. Next base: position 4,259 of record CAZEYA010000033.1, read on the forward strand.
CAGCTGCGACCACGAGCACGGCGCCCGCGGCCGGTGCCCGCAGCGTCACCTCCATCTTCATCGCCTCCATCACCCCGAGGACGGCGCCGGCCTCGACGTCATCGCCGACACTCACGGACACCGCCAGCACGGTCCCGGGCATGGGGGCGAGCACGGTGCCGTCCGTGGTGTCGGAGCCGCCGCGTGGGCCGGTGGCGGCGGAGCGGTCGAAGCAGACGGTATGGCCGAGGTGTGACACGTCGACGCGGTCGGACCGGACCCGGACCACCGCATGGTGAGGATCACCGTCGATCTCCAGGCCGATCAGGCCAGGAGCGGCGCGCAGCGGTCGTACGGTGATCGTCCGCTCGTCCGTGGCGACGGTTCCGGCGGCGGTCGATACCGAGAAGGCGCGGTGCTCGCCGTCCACCGCCAGTCCTACGAGGGTGGCGGCCGGTGGTCCCGCCAGCCGCCAGCCGTCAGCGCAGCCGAAAGGGTGCGCCGGGGCCTCGGCCGCCGGCCCGCTCGCCACGGCCCATGCCGCCAGCACGGCGGCGGGCCCGGCGTCGGGCGGCCGGATCGCGCCGGGGTTGGCATCGAGCCAGCCGGTGTGGACCTCGCCGTCGCGGAACGCCGCCGACGCCGCTAGTGCCCGCAGGAAACCCACATTGGTGGTCAGGCCGAGGATCGCGGTGTCGTCCAGCGCGGCCACCAACGCCTGCCGGGCCGTCTCCCTGGTCGGCCCGTGCGCGATGATCTTGCCGAGCATCGGGTCGTAGGCGGTGCCGACGACATCGCCGGATTCCAGTGCGGCATCGACGCGCGCCCGCGACGGCCAGCGGACCACCTCCGCCGTCCCGGCCTGCGGCAGGAACCCGTAGAAGCCGTCCTCGGCGTAGACCCGGGCCTCGACGGCGTGCCCCGACACGGTGATGTCGGCCTGGGTGAACGGCAGTCGTTCCCCTGCGGCGATCCGCAGCTGCAGCTCGACGATGTCCAGGCCCGTGACCGCCTCCGTGACCGGGTGCTCGACCTGCAGCCGGGTGTTCATCTCCAGGAAGAACGCCTCCTCGCCCTGGACCAGGAACTCCACCGTGCCCGCGTTGGTATACCCGACCCGCTTGGCCAGTGCCAGCGCCGCGGAGGTGACCAGCGCTCGGACCGCAGGCGAGATGGTGGGTGCGGGCGCCTCCTCGATGACCTTCTGGTGGCGGCGCTGCGGGGAGCAGTCGCGCTCGAAGAGATGGACGAGGGCGCCGTGGTGGTCGCCGAGCACCTGCACCTCGACGTGCCGGCCGCCCTCGATGAACTGCTCGACGAGGACGGTGCCGTCACCGAACGCGGCGAGCGCCTCGCGTCCGGCGGCCACGACGGCGGCGTCGAGGTCGACCGGGTCGCGGACGATGCGCATCCCCTTGCCGCCGCCGCCCGCCGCTGCCTTGACCAGCACGGGGAAGCGGTCGGCGCCGACCCGGCCGCCTGCGGTCATCTGGGGTACGACCGGCACCCCAGCCGCGATGGCGACCTCGCGGGCGGCATCCTTTCGACCCATCAGGTCGATGACCTCGGCGCTGGGGCCGACGAACGTCAGGCCGGCCTGCCCGACAGCCCGGGCGAATGCCGCCCGCTCGGACAGGAAGCCGTAGCCGGGGTGCACGGCGTCGGCGCCGGTCCGCTCGGCAGCAGCCAGCAGCGCCTCGATGTCGAGGTAGGACGACGCGGCCGGCGCCGGGCCGATCCGCACCGCGACGTCCGCCGCCCGCACGTGCGGTGCCGCCGCGTCCGCGTCGGAGTAGACCGCGACGGTGCGCAGGCCCAGGCCTCGTGCCGCCCGGATCACCCGCAGCGCGATCTCTCCCCGGTTGGCCACGAGCAGGGTCGCGATGGCAGCAGTCGAGAGCGTCATGGCCCGATCACATCCTGAAGACGCCGTAGGACGGCGGCGGGATCGGGGCGTTCGCGGCGATCGCCAGGCCCATGCCGAGCACCCGCCGGGTGTCGACCGGGTCGATGACGCCGTCGTCCCAGAGCCGCGCCGTGGCGTAGTACGGCGAGCCCTGTTGCTCGTACCCGGACCGGATCGGCGCCTTGAAGGCCTCCTCCTCCTCGGCGCTCCAGCTCTCCCCGCGCGCCGCCATGCCGTCGCGGCGCACGGTGGCCAGCACGGCCGCCGCCTGCTCGCCGCCCATCACGGAGATCCGGGCATTCGGCCACATCCACAGGAACCGGGGGTCGAATGCCCGGCCGCACATGCCGTAATTCCCGGCACCGAAGGAGCCGCCGATGACGACGGTGAATGTCGGCACCACCGAGCAGGCGACCGCGGTGACGAGTTTGGCGCCGTCCTTGGCGATACCGCCCGCCTCGTACTCGCGGCCCACCATGAATCCGCTGATGTTCTGCAGGAAGATCAGCGGGACGCCACGCTGGTTGCACAGTTCGATGAAATGGGCGCCCTTCAACGCCGATTCCGAGAACAGGATCCCGTTGTTCGCGACGATGCCCACCTGGTATCCCCAGATTCGGGCGAAGCCGCAGACCAGCGTCGCCCCGTACAACGCCTTGAATTCGTGGAGGTAACCGGCGTCGACGATCCGGCGGATGACCTCGTGGACGTCGTAGGGGGTGCGCGGGTCGGTGGCGACCACGTCGTAGAGGCCGTCGGGGTCCTCGCTCGGCTCCTCGACGAGGCCCGCCTCGATCGACGGTGCGTCGCGGCGACCGAGCGTGGCCACGATCGCGCGGACGATGGCCAGCGCCTCGGCGTCGTCATGGGCCAGGTGGTCGACCACGCCGGAGCGTCGGGCGTGGACGTCGCCGCCCCCCAGGTCCTCGGCCGTGACGACCTCACCGGTGGCGGCCTTCACCAGCGGTGGGCCGCCCAGGAAGATCGTGCCCTGGTCCTTGACGATCACCGTCTCGTCCGACATCGCCGGGACGTAGGCACCGCCCGCGGTGCACGAGCCCATGACGGCGGCGATCTGCGGGATCCCGGCGGCCGACATTGTCGCCTGGTTGAAGAAGATCCGGCCGAAGTGGTCACGGTCGGGGAAGACCTCGTCCTGCAGCGGAAGGTAGGCGCCGCCGGAATCCACCAGGTAGACGCACGGCAGCCGGTTGGCGCGGGCGATGTCCTGGGCGCGCAGGTGCTTCTTGACGGTCATCGGGTAGTACGTGCCGCCCTTGACGGTGGCGTCGTTCGCGATCACCAGGCACTCGCGCCCGCTGATCCGACCCACCCCGGTCACCAGCCCGGCGGCCGGCACCGCGTCGTCGTACATGCCCGTCGCGGCGAGCGCTCCGACCTCAAGAAACGGGCTGCCCGGGTCGAGCAGCCGGTCGACCCGATCGCGCGCCAGCAGCTTGCCGCGCGCCAGGTGCTTGGTGCGCGCGGACTCCGGCCCGCCCTGGCGGACCGTTGCCAGCCGCTTGCGAAGGTCGGCGGTCAGCGTTCGCAGGTCGGCGCTCACTCGACGCTCGGCGCTGACAGGACGGTCGGCGCTCACTCGACGGTCAGGCCCAGGCCGCGGGCGATGATCATTCGCTGCACCTCCGACGTCCCCTCACCGATCTCCAGCACCTTGGCGTCACGGTAGAACCTCGTCACCGGGTACTCGGTCATGAACCCGTAGCCACCGAAAACCTGCGTGGCGATCCGGGTGGCGGTGACCGCGGACTCGGTGGCGTGCAGCTTGGCGATGGCCGCGGCCTGCTTGAACTGCATGGCGGGCGCCCCGGCGTCCTTCATCGCCGCCGCGCGGTAGGTCAGCAGGCGCGCCGACGCCAGCATGACCTCCACGTCGGCGAGCTGGAACGCAACCCCCTGCTTGGAGCCGATCGGGACGCCGAACGTGGTGCGGCTGCCCGCGTACTCCACCGCCATGTCCAGGCACGCCTGGATGCACCCGACCGCCAGCGCGGCGATCGCCACCCGGCCGTCGTCCAGCGTGGCGAGGAACTGGGCGAACCCGCGGCCGCGCTCGCCCAGGAGGTGGTCGGCGGGCACGGTGGCGTCGACGAAGCTCAGCGGATGGGTGTCGGAGGCGTGCCAGCCGAGCTTGTCGTAGGCGGGTTCGGCGGTGAAGCCCGACGTCCCCGCCGGCACGATGATCGTGCTGATCTCGGGCCTGCCGTCCTGGCGTACCCCGGTCCGCGCGGTGACCGTCACCAGGGAGGTGATCTCCGAGCCGGAGTTGGTGATGAACTGCTTGCTGCCGTTGACGACCCAATGGCCGTCGACCAGCTCGGCCCGGGTCCGGGCGCCCCCGGCGTCCGAGCCCGACTCGGCCTCGGTCAGCCCGAAACCTGCGAGCGCGCGCCCGGCCACCAGGTCCGGCAGCCACGTCTTGCGCTGCTCGTCGGTGCCGTAGGCGAGGATCGGCGCGATGCCTAGGCCGACCGCCGCCTCCAGCGTGATCCCCATCGACTGGTCGACCCGGCCGATCTCCTCGATCGCCACGCAGAGGCTGGTGAAGTCGCCGTCCTCGCCGGCGCCGCCGTATTCCTCGGGCGCGGTCAGCCCGAACAGCCCCAGCTCGCCCATCTTCTCGACCACGTCAGTGGGGAAGTGGTGCTCGGCGTCCCACCGGGCCGCGTGCGGCGCGATCTCCGCGGCCGCGAAGTCGCGGACGCTGTGACGGAACGTCTCGTGTTCCGAGGAGAGCTGGTACGGCGACATGGGGACCTCCGGTCGGTCAGTGGCTGGCTGGGCTGGGCTGGACGACTGGCCTGGGCTGGACGAGTCGGGCGGCGCGGGGTCGCAATCGGTGCTGCATCGCCTGCTGCGCGGCGTCGGAGGCGAACAGTTCCGCCGAGATGTGCGCCAACTCCTGTCCGTGGGCCTCGATGCGCGCCAGTACCGGCGCCACGAGCAGCCGCTTGGTCGCGGCAAGGCCCTGCGGGGTGGCGGCGCAGATCGCCCGCAGCATGTCGTCGACGACGTCGTGGAGCTCGGCGGCGGGGACGGCTCTGGTCACCAGTCCGACCTCGGCCGCTCGGTGGGCGTCGAAGGTCTCGCCGCTGAGCATCGCCCACGACGCGGCGCGCGGCGACAGTCGCGGCAGCACGGTCAGCGAGATCACGGCGGGCGCCAACGACAGCCGCGCCTCCGGGAACGCGAATGTCACCGAGTCCAGGCAGATCGCGACGTCGCAGGCGGCGACGAGCCCCAGCCCACCGCCCCGGGCGGGGCCCTCGATCACGGCGACGACCGGTTTCGGCAGGGCGACGACCGTCCGCAGCAGGTCGACCAGCAGGGTGGCGCCCTCGTGCATCCCGCCCGCGGCGGCCTGCGCCAGGTCCGCCCCGGCGCAGAACGCCGGACCGGCGCCGGCCAGCACGACGACGCGGATCGAGTCGTCCTCGGTGGTGGTGGCGAGTTCGCGGGACAGATCGGCCACCAGGGCGCGGGACAGCGCGTTGCGGTTGGCCGGGGAGTCCAGGGTCAGCACCGCAGCGGCGGGCAGCCCCGGCCAGGTGCCGCGGTGGACGAGGCTGGTCATGACGTCACCCCGCGTGCGTTCGCGTCGGCGATGGCGAGGGTCGAGTGCAGTGCGGCGAGGCGCTCGCGGTATGTGATCACACTGGTCAGCTTGATCTCCTCGTAGCCGCGGACCAAGTCCGGCAGCTCGGCGAGTTCGAGCACGGTCGCGGCGTTGTGGGCGTGGAGATGACCCAGCGCCTCGGTGACGGCGTCGCGGTACTCGGTGACCAGCTGCCGTTCCGTGCGGCGCACGGTGGTGTGGCCGAACGGGTCCAGCGGGGTGCCGCGCAGCCGGCGCATCCGGCGCAGCACCTCGAAGGCCGGCGCGAACCAGGGCCCGAGGGTGACTTTGCGGCGCATGCCGAGCGCTCGCAGCACCGGCGGGTGGAGTTTCCACGAGACCCGGGCGCCCTCGCCGAACTCGCGCCTGGCCTGGTCCTCGGAATGGTCGAGCGCGAGGCGGGCGACCTCGTACTCGTCCTTGTACGCCATCAGCTTGTAGAGGTTGCGGGCCACAGCCAGGGTGATGGTCTCGCCGCCGGTGGCGGCGGCCTCGGTGCGGCGGCTGGTGGCGACGAAGTCGGCGTAGGCCCCGGCGTAGCGGGAGGAGTGATAGGCGGCGAGGTCGGCGGTGCGGGCGGCGACCAGACTGTCCAGGCTGTCGGCATCGTTGCTGGTCGCAGGCGACTCGGCGCCGTTCTGGCCGGACTGGTCAGCGACCCGCCGGCGGCCGTGACGGAAGGCCTGGACGTTTCTGGCCACGGCGACGCCGTTGAGTTCGATGGCAGCCTCGATCGCGGCCGCGCTGATCGGCAGTCGACCGGACTGGTAGGCGGCGCCGAGCAGGATCATGTTGGCGCTGGCATCGTCGGCGAACAGGTGCTGCGCCAGCGCGCCGGCGTCGATCAGGATGGCGGCGCCCGGGTCCGTCGCGGCGAGGATGCGGCCCACGGTGTCGGCGTCGTCGGGAAAGGTGACGGCGGGGTCGCTGACCATTCGCCCGGTCGGGGTCCGGGTGGTCGAGACGACGGCCACCGTCCGATCCGTCGAGGCCGCGGCCAGGTTGGCCGCCGCTGCGCCTGCCAGCAGGTCGAAGCCGAGGTAGAGGTCGCACTCGCCCGCAGGGAGCTTGGCCGCGGCCTCGAACGGCTCGTCGGAGAGCCGCATGTCGGAAAGCACCGTCCCGCCCTTCTGGGCCAGGCCGGTCTGGTCGAGGCTGCGGACGTACAGCCCGGCCATGGTGGCGGCGGTGGCGAGGATCTGCGAGATGGTGACGACGCCGGTGCCGCCGACGCCCGTCATCCGCACGCCGAACTGCCGCGGCGAGACCCGCACCGGGGGCTCATCGACGTCGTCGTGTGGCAACGCGCGCGGTGCGCTCGACGGACGATGTCGAGCGTCGGTCCGAGTGCCTGGCTCGACGACCATGAACGCCGGGCAGTCGCCTTGCAGGCAGGAGTAGTCGAGGTTGCACGAGCCCTGGTGGATCCGGGTCTTGCGGCCGTACTCGGTGTCGACCGGGTGCACGGACAGGCAGTTGGACTTCCGGCCGCAGTCGCCGCAGCCCTCGCAGATGCGCTCGTTGATGACGACCCGCGTGGCCGGGGTGATCGCCTGGTTCCGCTTGCGCTTGCGACGCTTCTCGGCGGCGCACTCCTGGTCGTGGATGAGGACGGTGACGCCCGGTGTAGCGGCCAGCGCCCGCTGCGCCTCGTCCAGGCGGGAGCGGTCCCACAGGTCGACGCCGCGCGGCAGCCGGACCCGGCGGTAGCGACCGAGGTCCTCGGTGGTCACGATGATGCGCCCCACGCCCTCGGCTACCAGCAGGTCGACCAGCCGTGGCACGGGCAAGGCGCCGACGGCGTCCTGGCCGCCGGTCATCGCGACCGTGGAGTTGTAGAGCAGCTTGTAGGTGATGTTGACTCCGGCGGCGACCGCTGCGCGCACGGCCAGGCTGCCGGAGTGTGCGAACGTGCCGTCGCCCAGGTTCTGCACGAAGTGCTGGGCGTCGAGGAACGGCGCCATGCCGATCCACTGGGTGCCCTCGCCGCCCATCTGGGTCACGCCGGTGACCTCGCCGACCTGGGCGGGGTCCATCAGCAGCACCATGGCGTGACAACCGATGCCGGCGCCGACCAGCGATCCCTCGCTGGGTTTGGTCGAGCTGTTGTGCGGGCAGCCGGAGCAGAAGTACGGCGCGCGGCTGACCGCCAGGGGGAGGCTCCGGCGCAGCAGGGCAGCGGACCGGGCAGGCGGAGTCAACGGCCTCGGCAGTGCCACACCCAGCTTCGTCAGGTGGCGGGCGAGCGGGGCAAGCAGGTTGTCAGTGTCCAGCTCGCCATATGCGGCGAACAATTCCGAACCGTCGGCGGCGAGCTTGCCTCGTACCTGCGGGGCGTCGGGCAGGCCGTACAGCGCGTCCTTGACGGCGGGCTCGACGAAGGCGCGCTTCTCCTCGATGACGACGATGTGGTCGAGGTCGCGGGCGAAGTCCCGGATCGTGTCGGCGTGGATCGGGAAGACCATCCGAAGCCGCAACACGCGGATACCGGCCGCTCGAAGCTCGTCGTCGCCGAAGCCGAGGCGACGCAGTGCCGAGCGGACGTCGAGGTAGGTCTTGCCGGGCGCGATGACCCCGATCCGGTCGCGCGGGCCGCGCACGGTGACGGTGTTGAGGTCGTTGGCGCGGGCGTACTGCGCTGCCAGCGTGATCCTCGTGGTGACCAGGCCGCGCTCCAGCGGGCCGAGCGCGGGCTGCAGCAGCCGGCCGGTGACCTGGTGGTTGCGACCGCCGCCCGGGTCCACCACGCGCACCCGGTCGGGGTCCACCTCGACGGTGCAGGCGCCGTCGGCGACCGCGGTGACGATCTTCATGGCCGTCCACAGCCCGCTGATCCTCGACATCTCGACCGCGTGGACGCCGAGGTCGAGCACCTCCTGGGGGTCGGCCGGGTACAGCGTGGGCATCATGAGGTCGGCCAACGCCGCCTCGCAGGCGCCGGGAATCGTCGAGGACTTGGCGCCGGGGTCGTCGCCGACCAGAGCGACGGCGCCGCCGGTCGGCGCGGCGCCCATCAGGTTGGCGTGGCGGAAGGCGTCGGTGGCCCGGTCGAGGCCGGGGGACTTGCCGTACCAGATGCCGACGACGCCGTCATAGCGCTGACCGTCGAGGGTCTGCGCGAGCTGGCTGCCGGCGACGGCGGTGGCGGCGTACTCCTCGTTGAGCGCCGGCCGGAAAGTGATGTCCGCACTGTCCAGAGCCCGCTGCTGGCGGCTGAGTTCGAGGTCGTAGCCGCCGAGGGGGGACCCTTCGTATCCGCTGATGAAGGTGGCGGTGTGGCGGCCTGCGGCGGCGTCGCGGCGGTGACGCTCCAGCGGCAGTCGGACCAGCGCCTGGATGCCGGTCACGTGGATCCGGCCGGAATTCAGCTCGTAGCGGTCACTGAGCTGCATCGGTCGCAGCGGTCTGGTCGGGATGTCGGTCGGTACCACCACCATGTGGACTCCTTGTGATCACTACCCGGCGTCGGCACACCGGGGCACTGGTCACTTAGACGGGAATGGTGGCGCGCGGTGAGCCGGACCACAACTCGGCCTCTGGCTAACTGAGCCATTGGCCCAATCCGTCGCCCGAACGCCCGATGTCCACTGGGCGGTTGGCCATGCGCTGGTCCCGTGGGCGGTCTCAGCCGGTGCTGGTGTCGCCCAGGTCCTTGGCGAGCAGATCCAGCAGCGGGCCGACCCGGCGCGGCACCCGCTCGGACAGCACCACCTCCGAGCGGGTGCGGACGATGCCGGGGATGCTGAGCAGCAGCTGGATCACCCGCTCCAGGTGCTCGGTGTCGCGGGTGGCGATCCGGCAGATGAAGTCGCCCTCGCCCGTGATGGTGTGCGCCTCGGTGACCTCGGGCAGCCGGGCCAAGGCCTCGGTGACACCGTCGAGGTGACCCTGCGCGACATGCAGGTGAACGTAGGCGCTGACCCGGAAGCCGAGCGCCGCGGGCGAGACCTCCGGTGCCAGGTCGCGGATGATCCCGCGTCGCTCCAGCCGTGCCAGGCGCGTCTGCACCGTTCCCCGTGCAACGCCGAGCACCCGGGCGTACTCGCGCATCCCGGCGCGCGGCTGGTTGATGAGCATCCGGAGCAGGGCGATGTCGAGGGCGTCGAGCTGCATCGTCATGACCGGGCGGCTGTTCGCGGCGTCTGCGGCAGTCGCCGGTCCAACGGCCAGGCCAGGGCGGCGAGGCCCAACAGGAAGGCCATGACGGCGACCGCGTTGAGCAGCACCCTCGGATAGCCGAGCGCGCCGACGTCGGTGAACGGGTAGGGGTACCAGTCACCGATCTCGCCGGCGACCACCGTGTAGATCATGTACGCCAGCGGCCCGAGCAGAGTGAGACCGACGGTGGTGCGGTCGATCCGCGGCCTCGGACCGAAGAGCAGCCAGCCCACCACGGCGAGCAACGGGACGGCGACATGCAGCATCGTGTCGGTGATCGCCGACCACCCGGTCAGGTCCAGCAGCGGCCTGCGGAGCAGGTAGTGGATGACGCCCGTGGCGGTGATCCCGACGATCCCGGCGAGGCTGACGGCTCGCCAGGCCCGGCCGTCGCGGTCGGGGTCAGGGGCCAGCATGGTCGCGGCGACGGCGACGAGGATGTTGCTCTGCACGGTGAAGTAGCTGAAGAAGCGGAAGACCCGGGTCGCCGGCCCCGGTGCGAACTCCGGCTCGATCAGCACCGAGGCGCCGGTGATCACCAGGCCGAGCTGGATGGACAGCGCCACGATGGCGACCACCGCGGTGAGGCCGTGCCGGCCGCGCGCGCGGAGTCGTGAGGGGTCGCCGACCGTTGGCTGCCATGCGGCCAAGCTACGGCGTGTCACTACCCGGTGAAGTCGGTCCGGAGTCCGTCGAGGGCCCACGCCCCACGAAGCGTCGAGTGCGGCCGGGCCTGGTCACGTCACCGGCTCGAACCTCGCGGTGAGCGAAGGGTGGCCACGATCGCCGCGGCTCCCAGCAGCAGGAGGGCGGCGGCCGAGCCGGCGAGCAGGCTCGTGTCACCGGGGCCGGTGCGGGCCAGCGAGGCCCCGGCTGCCTGGACCGGGGTCGCCGTGGGGCGGGGCGGCGAGGTCGTCGTGGCCGCCGCGCTCGTGGTGGTGTCAGTGCTCATCGGCTCGGCTGTAGTGGTGGTGGATGTCGTCGTGGTGGACGTGCTGGTGCTCGACGGGGCCGAGGTGAACGCGACCGACGCGCTGACGGTGGGCGTCGGGGTGGGAGTCGGCGTCGGCGTTGACGTCGGGGTGGGGTCGCACTCCTCCTGCAGGGAGATGCCGCCGGCCCGGAAACCGGGGTGGCCGTCGGGGCCGATCGTGTTGAGGACGGTCCCCTCGTAGAGGTCCTGCTGGTAATCACCGCAGGGCGGGAGTGCGACCGAGGAGTGCCACGACGTCTCGTCGTCGACGTACCCGGTCAGAACGTGGATGTCGGCGCCGTGGGCATGCAGGCTCTGCGGTACCGAATACGGGTTCGAGGAGCCGAAGCTCGTGGAGGTGTTCGACGCGGACTGGTCGAGGGTGTAGCTCGACACGTGGAACAGCCGCTCGGGCGTGCACCCTGCCCGGTGGACCGTCACCGTGGCCTTTCCGCCGGACATCATGAAGGACAGGCCGGCTTGAGGTGAGTCCTCGGTGCAATCGTCGCCGTCCCCGGCGATGTGCTCGTCCGGTGGCGCAGAGTCGAGCTCCGATCTGCTCGTCTGCGTCGGCCCGGTGGACGCTGCGAAGGCCGCAGCATTCGGACCCGCCACCGCGAGGCCCGCGCCGATGACGAGGGCGATGGCTGACGTTCGGCTTCGCATGAGGACCTCTTCCCATCGAGTGCGACCCGGTGGTCGCCATCCACTTCGACGTTAGGAAGGCCAAGAGCCCCAGGCGGCTGTCCATCGCCCAGCTGGACTACGAGGAGTAGCGATCCGGGGGCCATGCGAGGGGTGCAGGGCCGTCGGCAGCTCGGATGGTCACTCCACGTGACCAGAGCCCGCACCCGCACGGTCCGATGGCTGGATGCTGCACGGGGCGTAGCGAGCTTCAGATTCGACGGTCGTCGATGCATGACCGCGGTGAAAGATCAGGGACTTCCGTGCTCGGCTACTACCGGCTGCTCGCCGCGGGCGGCCCCATGACCCCCGCGACGCTGGCCGAGCGCTCCGGCACCGGCGAGCACTACGCGCGGGAGTGGCTCAACGCCCAGGCCGCCGGCGCCGACGTGACCTACGACCCGACCACCGGCAGCTACACGCTCCCCCCAAGAGCAGGCCGTCGCACTGGCCGACGAGAACAGCCCGGTCTACCTACCGGGCTTCTTCCAGATCGCCCACGGCACCGTCCGCGATGCCCCGCGGATCCTCGAAGCCGCCCGCACCGGCGACGGGCTCGGCTGGCACGAGCACAACGACGACGTGCACACCGGGTGCGAGCGCTTCGTCCGGCCCGGCCACCAGGCCAACCTGGTGTCCGCGTGGCTGCCCGCGCTCGACGGCGTCGTCGACCGGCTCCGCAGCGGGGCACGGGTCGCCGACGTGGGATGCGGCCACGGGGCCTCGACCGTCCTCATGGCGGCTGCGTTCCCGGCCTCGACGTTCCGCGGCTCCGACTACCACGGCGGGTCGATCGACACGGCCCGGCATCTGACTCAGCCGGGTGGCAGGGGAGGCGAGGGTCGTTTGATCCGGATCTCGGCGACGAGTTGTGCGTGGTCGGAGCGGATCCGATCCGGCCGGTCGTCACTCAGCTGCCCGTCGACGAGGTGGTCGTTGAGATACCGCAGGTTCGTCACCTCGCCGACGCCCTTCGCGGTTGCGGCCGTAGAACTCCTGGCTGACCAGGATGTGATCGAGGTTGTCGTAGCGCCCGCCGAAGATGTGCGGGTAGCTGACGTCGCGGCCGATCTGCTGCGACACGATCTCGTGGGCGGAGTGCAGTGCGCGGTCCCAGTACTGCCTGAGCGCGGGCGTGCCCGGCCAGAACCTCGTTGGCGTCGCCCCCATCACCACGTCGGTGGTGACCGCGTGGACGCCATCGTTCAGGTCGCCCAGCACGATCACCGGCTTGCGGTTGCCGACGACCTCGTCGAGCACGAGCAGGCGCGGCGCGGTGGCCTCGGCGGCACGGCGGATGAGCGCCCGTGCCTTGCCGAGGGCCTCCTCGCGCGGGTCGTGCTCGTCGATGTCAGGGTTCGAGATCGGCCGCTCGGACTTCAGATGGACGACGAAGAGCGTTGCTGTGACCCCGGACGCCTCGTCCAGGACGACCTCGGCCTTGAGCACCGGCCGGCTGAACTGCGCCACCGGCAGCGTGATCCCGTCCAGTCGGCCTTGTTGTCGAACTCCTGGTCGGAGTAGACCGGCTCGTCGGGGTACAGCGGGTGGCCGGGCAGGGCCAGGTTGAGCACGTTGAAGGTCCCGACCTTGACCACAGCCACGCCCGCTCCCCGTGCGCTCTGGGTTATCGACCGAGTCTGCTCGGTCGCCGCAGGCCTGTACAGGTCTGCCGTCAGGCGCGATGCCCGGCAGCCCAGAGCAGGACGTCGGCCCAGGCGGCGACCGCGACCAGGTGCCCGATGTCCGGCACGATCACGAGATCTCCCCGGGCCACCTGATCCACCCACCACCGTCCGTGGTCGGCTCCGACGACGTGGTCCTTCTCGCCGTACCAGGCGCGTACCGGCACCGCCACGGAGCCGGCGTCGAAGCCCCACGGCAGCAGCGAGTACGAGGCGATGTCGGCGGCTACCCCGGCTGCTGCCTGCCGGAACGCCTCGCCCAACATGTCGATCAGCCGCTCGCGGACGCCGGGCTGCCCGAGCACCTGCTCGTCACCGGGCCCGGCCAGCTGGCCGATCCCCGCCGCAGGGTCCGAGCTCATAGCCGCGAGCAGCTGCTCCAGGGTCGCGACCGCCGTCGAGGGGTCCTTGGCCAGTGCCTCGTTCAAGGCGACGAACTCGTCGGGGATCCACGGCACCTCCTCGTGCGGGGCCGGCGTGCCGATGACCGCCACCGAGCTGACCAGGTCCGGTCGACGTGCGGCGAGCGCCATGGCGACGCGCCCGCCCGCGGACCACCCCGCAACCGTCGCCGTGGGTACCCCCAGGGCATCCAGCACGAGCGCGGCGTCGTCGGCCGCGTCGGCCACCGATCGGACCCGGCCCTGCGGGTCCGGATCCGAGCCGCCGTAGCCGGGCCGGTCGAGCGTCACGAGCCTGACCCCGGCCGCTGCTGTGGCCGCAGGGTCCGGATCGAAGCGTCGCGAGCCCGGGGCCGAGGAGTGCAGCAGGACGACAGGCCCGTTGGCCGGACCGGTGACGTCGACGGCGATGCGTCGGCCGTCCGGTGCCGCGATGACTGAGCTGGTCGTTCGGGAGGGAGTCCGTATCGGTGTCATGCGCCCAGCCTGGGACCCCCTCGGTGACACCGTAATGTCACCCATATCGAACGGGTTTTTCGACCCAGTTGCAACGAGGAGTCGGCGATGAACCGGACCGACCGGCTGTACGCGATCGCCGAGGAGCTGCGCTCAGCCGGGCGCGGGGGCTGCACCGGCGAGCGGCTCGCGGCTCGCTTCGAGGTCTCGGGCCGCACCATCAAGCGCGACATCGACGCTCTGCTCCAGGCCGGCGCCCCCATCTGGGCCCAGTCGGGGCCCGGCGGCGGCTATGTGCTGGACGCCGCGGCAAGTCTTCCGCCGCTCAACCTCACCGCAGCCGAGGCGACGGCCGTGGCGCTTGCACTTGCGGCATCCCCCGACCTCCCGTTCGCCCCCGATGGTCGGGCAGCACTGACCAAGGTGCTTGCGGCTATGCCCGGCCCCGAGCGTGAGCGGGCCCGGGACCTGGGGCAGCGGATCTGGGTCCGCAACGCCGCCCTCGTGCCGCGGGCGCCTGTCGCACGAGCCCTCGACGAGGCACTGCGGACCCGGGTGGTGGCGGTTCTCGACTATACCGACGGTGCCGGAACCACCTCCAAGCGTCGCGAGGTCGAGCCCATGGCCTTCGCCCGCACCGCGGGGCACTGGAACCTGCTGGCGTGGTGCCGGACGCGACGGGCAGGGCGCTGGTTCCGACTCGACCGGGTGTCCACAGCACACCTCACCCGCGAGGTCGCCCCCGTGCGAGACCTGCGCGAGGTGTTCGGCGAGCCGCCTCACGACGCCGGGCCGGTGGACCTCAGCCTTCGTCCTGGCGCCCCTTGACCGCAGCCACCACGGCCTCCCTGAAGGTGGCGGTGCCCCCCGGCCGAGCGAGCACGTCCAGCGCCACCACTCCCGTGCCGGCGAGCTGGGCAGACAGCACCCTCGTGAGCACGGACAGCGCAGCGCAGGACACGGCGTGACCGGTGGAAGCGCCCACCGCTGCGGTGGGTGAGACTGCGACCACTGTGACGACGCACCCGTGACCGCGTTTCACCATCTGGCCGAGCAGGGCGTGCCCCAGGCTGAGGGCACCGCCGACGTTGGCCACCACCACGCCCCATGTGGCCGCGGGGTCGGTGCTCCACATGGGCCCCGCGCTTGCCTCCATTGCCGTGGCGACGTTGACCAGGATGTCCACGCCGCCCACGCGCTGCTCGACATGGCCGACGATCCGCGCGAGCGCCGCCGGGTCGCCGACGTCGACGGCCGCAGCGAGGACCGGTACCCCGTAGAGTTCGTCGATCTCGTCGGCGAGCGCTCGTAGTGGTGCACCGTCGAGGTCGAGCAACGCGAGATGCACGCCCTGGGCCGCCAGCGCCAGCGCGACCTCGCGCCCCTCGGCCCGCCCGGCGCCCGACACCACCGCAACGTGCCCGGTCAGCGCGGCATCCTCCCAGGTCACATCTGCCAGCCTATGCCGCGCCAACCCACGGCCCGGTTGCGTGACGTCGTCCTGCCGTCTGGGTTGCAGGAACTGCAGGCACGAGTGCATCGGCGACGTCCGAGGCCGCGGCCTGCTCGTCGGTGTCGAGATCGTGGCTGACCGCGAGTCCCGCAAGCCCGCGATCACGGACGTCACCCGACAGCCCCGATGACCGGACCGGCCAGGGCGTGCGAGGTCAGGCCTGCGGCCATGGGGTCCCTCGCGCGGGTCGAATCCTCAGGATGGCACTGCGTAGCTGGTGGCGATCGCGGCGGCGCGGTTCCGTAGAGAGGTGCGCAACCACTGCGGGGCCAGGGCTTCCGCGTTGGTGGCGAGCTGCCACAGCGCCCATTCGGCGTGCCTCGGATCTTGGAAGGTGACCTCCAGCCGCTGCCGGCGGTCTGGGTCGGTTTCTTCGGCGCGGACGGCCAGAGCGGTGCCCACCAGGTCCTCCCGCCGCGCCGGGTTGACCCTTACCAGCACGGTGACTTGGTCGCCGCCGGTCCGAAACTGCGTGCTGCGTGCCTGCCAGGCCCGGTCCAGGTCGACCCGGTCTGGTCGTTGTGCGGGTTCCGCGAGTTCTTCTGCGGCCAAGATCCGGGACAGCCGGTAGGTGCGGTCCGAGCCAGACCGCGTGGCCAGCAGGTAGCCCTGGCCGCGCACCGTGACCAGGCCGATCGGGTCCACCGTGCGCCACTTCGGGGTCTGGTCCACCGCCGCGTAGTGGATGCGGAGCTTGTGTCCGGCCAGTACCGCGTTCCGGACCTCGGCCAGGACGGCGTCGGGCACGTCCTCGGTGACCAGCCGACGCGAGAGGAGGTCGGTCTCCGGGTCGATGAGCACTCGCTGGACCGCGCCCACTGCAGTGGCCCGATAGCTTTCAGGCAGCGCGTCAACCACCTTGCGCATGGCCGAGGCGAGCGCCGAACCGAGGCCGAATACCTGCGCGCCGCTCCGCGATCCGGCGACCAGCAGGGCGAGCGCTTCGTCATGGTTCAGTCCTGTCAGCTCTGTCCGGAACCCTGGCAACAAGGCGAACCCGCCGTGGCGACCGCGTTCGGCGTGGACCGGGACGCCTGCCACGGACAGCGCCTCGATGTCGCGCAGCACGGTGCGGGTGGACACCTCCAGCTCGCGAGCCAGCGTGGCCGCGGACAGCCGCCCGCGCTGGCGCAACAGCAGCACCAGCGAGACCAACCGGTCGGCGCGCATTCAAAACTCTACCGAATACACGACACAGGATGTCGTGATTCGTTGCAAGGCTCATCACTACGGCGTCGGAAACGGTGGCCAGCGAGCCGATCGACGTACGTACCCCTGATGAATCGAATGGAGCTGATGTGGCAATGGAACGAACGGCAGTGAACCCGGTGACGTGGTCGTTGGAGATGGGATTTAACCAGGGTGAGATCATCTCCGGGCACACCCGGACCCTGTACTGCTCCGGGCAGACCGCGATGAGCGGCGACGGCAAGCCCCAGCACGCCGATGACATGGCGGCACAGTTGACGCTGAGCCTGGACAACCTGCAGGCCATTCTCGGCGAGGCCGGCATGTCCCTCGCGAACCTCGTCCGGCTCAACGTCTACACCACCGACGTCGATCTGCTCTTCCAGCACCACGGCGTACTGGCGTCGCGGTTGGGCGCCGCTGGGGTGGCGCCGACCACCACGATGCTCGGGGTGACACGGCTGGCGATACCCGGCCGGATGGTCGAACTCGAAGGGGCCGCTGTCGTGTGATGCCGACTCCCCGTCTCCGCTACTGCTACCGATCGATCCGGCACCAGCAGCAGGCGGCCGGGTGATCCCCAGTGCTCCGAGTCCCCCCGCTCACGGTCCACCGGCCGCTCACTTCCAAGGAAGTGCGTCAGCGATCGCGATGCGCCCGGTGGCCGGGCCCCCGGCTGCCGGTCAGCGTGCTCGGTCCTGGGTGAGCGGACCGGCTAGGGCAGCGATCATCACCCCGGCCACCGCTGTAACGCCGAGGGCGACGAAGAGCCCAGCGTTCTCGGCGACGGCTCCGACCAGCAGCGGGGAGATCAGCACGCCGAGGCGGAAGACCCCGGAGACCAGGCCCGGGCCGGCGTCGACGGACAGGCCCACCCGGGCGGCGAGGTGGCCCGCGCGGTCGAACAGCAGCGGCACCGCCGCGCCCGCTCCCACCGCCGCTACCCCCAGGCCCACCAGCAGGACGGCCGGCTCGCGGGTGGCCGCGCCCAGCAGCAGCCCCACGATTGTGCCGAGGGCGGCCACCACACCGGACAGCCGGGCAACCGCGCGCCAGCCCCAGGCGTCGACCGCGCGATCCAGCCCCAGCCGCCCGAGGAGCACCCCCGCGACAGCGACCAGCGGCCCAGTACCGGCCACCGTCGGGCCCGCGGACAACTCGCGAGCCAGCAACAGCCCCGACCACTCCTGGGCGGGCAGCTCGATGAGCACCGCGGCCAACCCTGCCAGCACCACCACTAGCCACCACGGACCCCGCCGCCGCGAAGCCCGAGCCGCGCCGGGGGTGGCGGCGCGAGCACGGGCTTGCAGAGACGTCTGATCCGAAGAAGGCGGTCCCGCAGCAGCCGGCAGTGCCCGCAGAGCCACCAGCAGCACGACCAGCAGGACGACCGCGACCACGACCAGGTGGACCACCACGCCCACCACGCCGGCGACCAGAGCGCCGACACCGGTAGCGATCAAAGTAGCCGCGGCCAGCGAGGCGTGCAGGCGACCCATCACCGATACCCCGATGCGCTCTCCCAACCCGGCGCCGGCCTGGTTCATCGCGGTATCGACCAAGCCGTCGAAGAGCCCCAGCGCAGTAAAGGCCACCACCAGCAGCGTCAGCGACGGAGCCGCGGCGACCGCGACACCAGCGGTCAAGAAGGCGACTCCAGCCACCAGCAGGGCCCGTCGAGGTCCACCGATCGCGCGCACTGCGCGGGTGGCAACGAACGCCCCCGTGACTCCACCGACACCGATCCCGGCCAGCGCCAGACCGAACTGCCCCACGCTGGCCCCCACCTGGTCGGCGATCTGGGGGTAGCGCGGCAGCAGGCTGCCGTAGACCGCTCCGTTGACCGCGAACACCGCCCCCAGCGGCGCCACCTGCGCGTTTCTGCCTGGCACGAGCGCTCCCCCGTCCGCCCGCACGCCGTGCCCGGGACCGGAGAGCCTAGCGCCGTCAACCCGTCATTCCGACCGTCGCGGCAGCCCCCACCAGCGCACCCGTCCGGACAGACTCACCCTGTGACCTGCAGCGGTAGTCGGCGTGGTGCTGGCAACGCCATCTGGCCTGAGCCGGGCCCGTGTCCTTGTCCGGCAGTCGATCCCCTGACGGGAGGGCGGCCGTGTCTGCTGGGTGACCTCGGTGATGACGTCGGCCAGGGCAGCCGGGTTGGACAGGAGCACTTTGTAGCCGGCGTACATGCCGACCGGCGCACATGCCTGGCCCTCTCCTGGACCACCGCGGACACGCCGGCTCGACGGGCGGCATGTGGGCCGGTACCGGGC
>CAZEYA010000033.1:23214-28184 GCA_964516515.1 uncultured Kineosporiaceae bacterium
GGGCTGGAGCGCTGTCGCAGCGACCTCCTCGTCACCTGCCAGGTCATCGTCTGATCCCCCGGCCAGCAGCAGGGTCACCTTCTTCGTGATGGAGGCCCAGCATGCTCTGGAGTCCGTCGCGTCCGCGGTCGGTGAGCCGTACGCCGCGGTGCTCGGGTAAGCGGCGCAGCCACTCCAGCTCGACGAGCCGGGCGAGCAGGCCGCGTTCGACGGCGCCGGCGAGGTGGTGGCGCTGTTCGCTCCAGTCCACGCAGTAGCGCACGGCGGGCCCGGACGGGGCGAGGGTCACTCCCAGGTCGACCAGCAGGGCGTGGCCGCTGCCGGTGAGCCCGTAGTCGACGTCGTTGCCGTAGCCGACGCGCCGGTCGGGACCGCAGCGGTCGGGGTGGTGCCGGCCGTCGCCGCCGCTCAGGTGCCCGGCGTCGAGCATGCCGGCCATGACGGCGACGCCGAGGCGGCCAGCGAGGTGGTCATAGCAGGTGCGGGCCTCCCGCAGCGCACGGGCCCGGGTGCCATGGCGCAGCGACCGGACGGGCTGGGCCGGAGACAGCCCGATGAGCAGCTCCAGCAGCTGGCCGACGTGCGCGCCGGCCAGGGCGTAGTACCGGTGCCGACCGTGCTGCTCGACGACGAGCAGCCCGGCGGCCAGCAGCTTGCCCAGATGGCTGCTGGCTGTAGCCGGCGTGATCCCGGCCTCGGCAGCGAGCCGGCTCGCTGGTAGCGCCCGGCCGTCGTTGCGGGCCAGCAGCATCCGGCACCGCCCCGGGTCCGCGAACAGCGACCCAACGACCCCGATGTCGGCATCACCCGCGAACGGGTCCATCACACAAGGGTAGGCCGAGGACGCTTCGGCCGAGCTCGAAGCTTCCTGCACCTAGCGACAACGACAACGACAACGACAACGAGACTCTGGAGGGACCGATGACCATGCACCGCTGCGAGTCGCACGTGGCCTGGCAGGGCTCGACCGGGGTCGGCTACGCCGGCTACGGACGGGTACACCGCGCCGTCACCCCGCCCGCGCAGACCGAGCTGGCACTCAGCGCGGACCCCACCTTCCGCGGGGACCCCGCGCTGCACGACCCCGAGCAGCTGCTGCTGGTCGCGGCCAGCTCGTGCCAGCTGCTCTCGTTCCTGGCGCTGGCCGCGCAGGCGCGTCTGGACGTGCTGGGCTACCAGGCCGACGCCGAGGCGCTGATGCCGCTCGATGAGCAGCCGATACGTATCAGCCAGGTGCTGCTGCGACCGCACATCACGGTCGGCCCCGGCGTCGACGTCGAGCAGGTACGGCGGCTGGTGGAGCAGGCGCACGACGGTTGCTACATCGCCAACTCTGTGAACGCGCACGTGGTCGTCGAGCCGACGGTCGAGCATGCGGCCGTCACGCCGGCAGGAGCGAGCTGATGCAGGACCTGACGATCGAGCTGGCGGACCGGCCGGGTGCCCTGGCCGAGATGGGACGGGCACTGGGCGCCGCCGGGGTCAGCGTCGAAGGTGGCGGGGTGTTCAGCACCGGCGGGCGCGGGCTCGCGCACTTCCTGTTCCACGACGGCGCCCGCGCCGCCGAGGCGCTGCGCGCGGCCGGGATCACCGTGCTGGCCGAACGGCCGGTGCTGGTGCAGCGGCTGCGACAGGACATACCCGGCCAGCTCGGCGCGATCTGCCAGCGGATGGCCGAGGCCGGCGTCAACATCGACGTGATGTAGAGCGACCACGCCAACCAGCTGATCTCCTCGTCGACGACCACCCCGCCGGGCAGCGCGTCAGCGCCGCGTGGTGTCGCGGCCCATCACGATCCAGGGGGTAGTCGGGGTTCGAACCTGCCCGTCTCGAGCCGCCTGCCGGCTTCCTTCTCGTTGTAGTCCAGCGCCACACCGATCCAGAAGTCGAAGCCCTCGTCTGACGCGACGGTCTGCCCTGCGACGGAGACCCAGCTGTTGCCCATCGCTCGCCCGCCACCCATTTCGGCAGGGTGCGCTCCTTCGGTTGCGAGCAGTTCGTCGGCCTGTTCGGGATCGGCGCGTACCAGCAGCCCACCATTGCTGCTCGCGCTGACGACAATGCTCTCGTTCACCAGGAACGACAGGCCGCCGAACATCTTCACTTCCCGGACCGACGGCTTCGCGGCCAGCGCGCCGCGGATGCGATCGGCGAGTCCCTTGTCGTAGGCCACGGCACGAGGTCCCGCTACTTCTGCGGTGGCGGACCGAAGGAGAGGCGGTCGAAGACCAGGCGGCTCTCGACGATCTTCCCGTCGCGGATGGTGAACAGTTCGGCCGCTGGCGCTGTGCTGGTCACTGCCGTGTGCGGGTAGTAGAACAGGAGCGCATGCTCGTCGTCGCCGAAGGCCGCAACGTCTGTCAAGCCCGTCATCATCTGGCTGAAGCCACCCAGGTAGCTTCGGTAGGCGTCCTTCCCGGTGATGTCACCGCCTGGTGCCCGGCAGATGATGTCATCAGCCACGTGCCCAAAGGCGCCGTCGAGGTCCCCACTCGTCCACGCCCGGTGGAACACCGAGGCGGTGTCGAGTGCGGTGGACTGACAAGTGCTGGCCACGACGTTCTCCCTCACAGGTGGTTCACCGGAACTGGTCGGTCACACGCTAGAGCACGCACCGACCCATGTACAAGTACTCACTTGTGCTAGGTTGCTGTCATCTGATCGAGCGGAGCGAGCGTGGCGGCAGATCCAGCACTCGACCAGTCGTTGCGCGCTCTGGGCGATGCGAACCGTCGCGTGATCCTCGCTGTGATCCGATCCCGGCCACAGCCGGTCGGGGAGATCGCCCACAAGGCTGGCCTGTCCCAGCAGGCGGCCTCGCATCACCTACGCGTGCTGCGCACCGCCGGCCTGGTGACCGAGACCCGCGACGGAACTCGACACCCGTTCGCCGTCAACACCGACGGCTTCGAGGCGGTGCGCGCCTACCTCGACGACTTCCGGCCCACGAAACTGGCGGCCTGCGGGCAGCCGTCGAGACGGGACGGCGTGATGCCGATGGCTCAGTACGCGACATCGATCGAGATCGAGGCCAGTCCGCAGGAGGTGTTCGAGTCTCTGGTGACATCGGCCAGGATGACGGCGTGGCTGGGGCAGCGGGCGGTCCTCGACCCTTGTCTTGACCCCGACCGAACACGGCACAGGGATCGACCTACTCCACAGCGGGCTACCTGACCTCATGGTCGCCGGACACGCCGAGGGCTGGGCCCACTTCCTGCCGCGCCTCCTGACCGTCGCCGAGGGAGGCACTGCCGGCAACGACTGCTGGACGCCGTCGCCGCGGGACATCGAATGACCGAACCGGACAGCCGCCAGGGCAAATCGGCCGGCGGGACCCCGTCATCCTGCCGTGAGGCTGAACTCGTTGCCGTCGGGATCGGACAGCACGATATGTCCCTCTTCCGGGAGCTGCCCCGGGTCGCGATTGCTGGCGCTGAGCTCGAGCGCCGCCGCGACGGTGTGCTGCTGATCAACGGGGCGCGCGGCCGCTCACCGATCGTCGACCGGGCATTCGGACCAGAGCAGTGTGTATAGTGTGTGTTGTGACTCGATTGAACGTGTACCTTCCTGATGAGCTCGCGGCCCAGGCCAGGGAAGCCGGCCTGAATCTCTCCGCGGTGACGCAGGAAGCCGTAAAGCGCACCCTCGCCGGGCGCTCGA
The DNA here is from genome assembly GCA_964516515.1 of uncultured Kineosporiaceae bacterium. GTDB lineage: Bacteria > Actinomycetota > Actinomycetes > Actinomycetales > JBBAYJ01 > JANNOG01. The sequence continues at coordinate 26,875 of CAZEYA010000033.1, forward strand.
CCGACGCCTGGCTCGCCACAGTCGCGACTGCACCCTCGGCGCAGCGAGTGGCCCACGACCGCGCCCTGGACGCACTCGACGCTGCGCGCGACGAGGCCCCCACGCATCATGGCTGAGGTAGTCGTCGACGCCTCCGCGATCGTGGATCTACTCCTGCACAACGAGGTGGGTGGTGCCGTCCGACGGCGGCTCGTGGGGGACGCGATGCACGCACCAGCCCACCTCTACGCCGAGGTCCTCTCTGCGCTGGGTTGGCTGCATCGCGCGGGCGATCTCGAGGCCGACGACGTCGAGTCGCGACTCCAGACGCTCGCCACTGCTCCGATCCAGCGCCACGATGTGAGTGCGCTTCTGATCGGCACGTGGGCGCGGCGCCACCAGTTGCGGCTTGTCGACGCCATGTACGTGCAACTGGCCGTCACGCTCGATCACCCGCTCGTGACCACCGACCGCAGGCTCCACGCTGCGCCCTGTGCGGAGGTCGTCGTCGCCTGAACCCTCGGTCCCCAGTCCCGGGCCCAGGAACCTGCGCTGTAGGCGCCGACCGGTCAGGGATCCCTTGTGACACAAGATCGCGAAGGTTGTCCTCGGGCGGTTAGCCGCGCCGCCGATCGTTCGCCGTATGGGACGCCGGGACGCGCCGTCTTGACCAGGTTGACCAAGTCCCAGAATGTCTGACGCTCTTCGGTCTGTCGTCAGCGAGGGCTGAGTTCGACGGCATGCTCCGCACCACTTGATCGGGCCGGCTGCGTTTAGGACGGGCACCGGCCCGACGACGCCCGGCAGCGGCGGGCGGGACGCGGCGCCATGGTTGTTGCTAAGCATCGGGGTGCTGTTCGTGCTGTTCGTGGCGCTGTTCTTCGTCGGTCGGCTGCTCTGAGGCCCGTCACAGCGACCGGCAAACCGCGACATCGGTAGCGGCGGCGTCACGTCGATCTGGCGGTCGCCGTTCTACGGTGAGGTGTGAGCGACCGGTACGGGCAAGACGTGTTGGCGCTGCGTCGGACGGCGCGGCCCGCGGCTCGCGAGGTGCCGATCGAACCGGGCCTGGTGGTCGAGGAGGCCACCACCGGGTGGTGCGGTGCGATCGTGAGTAGCGAGGTCAGCGGCGGGGTGCGGGTCGTCGTGCTGGAGGACCGGCACCGGCGGCGTCGGACGTTCCCGCTGGGGCCGGGATACCTGCTCGACGGGGTCGCGGTGCAGCTGGTGCCGCCGCGCCCGGCTGCCGCTGCTCGCCCCGCCGGCCGTAGTGCCAGCGGGTCCGTGGCCGTGGTCGGCGCCAAGGCACGGACGGCACGGGCCTCGCGGAT
>CAZEYA010000034.1:0-28077 GCA_964516515.1 uncultured Kineosporiaceae bacterium
CGGGTTCCGGCGTCGGGGTCGGCTCGGCCTCGGGGGTCAGGGTCTGCTCGGGTTCCGGCGTCGGGGTCGGCTCGGCCTCGGGGGTCAGGGTCTGCTCGGGTTCCGGCGTCGGGGTCGGCTCGGCCTCGGGGGTCAGGGTCTGCTCGGGTTCATGGGCCGCATCCGACGCGGCGGGAAATGCGAGGGTGTCCACGGTCGCGCTGCTGGACTCGGTCATGACGCCTCCTCGACGGTCACGGTGCTGAAGCCGATGGACTCAGCCGGGGCGATCCCGTCGGCGCCCAGACCGCCGGCTGCCACCGTCTCGACGATGTCCAGGCCCTGGGTGATCGTGCCCATCACCGTATATCCCCCGGCCGCATCGCTGGGGATCGTGGAGTCGGCGTACACCAGGAAGAACTGGCTGCCCATGCTCTCGCCGTCCCCACCGACGCGCGCCATCGCCACCGTCCCGGCCGGGTACACGTCGCCGGCGGGAGCGTTCTCGATCGGTCCCCACGAGTACCCAGGGCCGCCTTGACCGCTGGCCGTCGGGTCGCCGCATTGCAGTACGAAGATCCCCTCCGTGGTGAGCCGGTGGCACGGCGTGTCGTTGAAGAACCCTTCACGCGCTAGGAACACCATGTTGCCGACCGCCTGCGGGGCCGCGCTGCCGTCCAGCGCAAGGACGATGTCGCCGCAGGTGGACGCGAGGGTCACGGCGTAGCTGCCGTTTTCGGGCGGCGGTACCTGGTCGAAGCTGAGCGGGTCCTGGCGAGGCTCCGGACCGGGTTGCGGACACGCCGACGCGGCAGGGGTCGCCGAGGGGTCGCTCGTGGCGGCGGTGGCGTTCGCCGTCGGCTGGCCGGCGGCCGCGGTCGGCTGGACGTCTGCCGCGACCGTTGCAGGATCGTCACGCAGGTAGACGATGCCGAGGACTGCCAACGCGGCAACGACGACGCCGCCGACGGCACCGATCAGCGCCATCCGGCGTCGACGGACAGCCGTCTCGTGCCGCTGCTGGACACGCGCCTGGTACGCCTCGTACCGGCGACGTGCGTACTCCCGCTCTCGCTTGCTGGTCACAGTTCCTCCGGTCACGGTGCTGGCCTGCGCCTCGGCCGGACACGAAGCATAGGCACCCGGCGCGATTCCTCGCGCCAACCGGTCACGACCGTAGGCTGCGCCCGTGCTCATCACGGCCGTGACTGCCGCCGCCTTCGGTACCAACTGCTGGGTAGTGGCACCTGGCCCCCGCGGCGACTGCATCATCGTCGACCCCGGCATCGGTGTGCTGGACTCGCTGCGCGACGTCCTGGTGACCGAGCGGCTGCGGCCTTCGGCCATCCTGCTCACCCACGGCCACGCCGACCATGTCTGGTCCGTCGTCGGAGTCTGCGGCACCGCGGACCCACCGCCCGCGGTCTACCTCCATCCCGATGATGCCTACCGGCTGGTCGATCCGCTGGCGATGCTCGACGAATCACTCGTCGCGATGCTCGCCGCGCAGTTCCCGCGGGAGGCGACGTGGCAGCGGCCGGCCGATGTCGTCGAGATCGGCGACTCCCGGCCGATCGAGACGGCGGGCCTGGTGATCGAGGTCAGCCACTCGCCCGGTCACACCGAGGGGTCCGTCGTCTTCGGCCTCGACGGCGGCGCCGACCAGCCGGTCCTGCTCAGCGGCGACCTGCTGTTCGCGGGGTCGATCGGCCGCAGCGACCTGCCGGGTGGCGACCCCGCCCGACTCGTCGAGTCCTTGCGTCAGGTAATGGCCGCCCACCAGGACGAGACCCGGGTGCTTCCCGGCCACGGCCCGGTCACGACGATCGGCGCGGAGCGCGTCGGTAACCCATACGTGCGAGCCGCCCTGGCTTCGGCGCGCGGGCGAGGCCGGTCATGAGCCGCGCGGGCGCGACCCTGTCCGGCTTCCCGGAGTGGACGCCCGCCCAGCGGTGGGTCGAGCAGCGGCTGACCGACCGGCTGCGGCACACCTTCGAACTCCACGGCTTCGCGGCGCTGCACACCCGCTCGGTGGAACCGCTGTCGCAGTTGCTTCGCAAGGGCGAGAGCGACAAAGAGATCTACGCCGTGCAGCGGTTGCGGGATTCCCCGGAGATCGCGGCTTCCGACGCCTCATCCGAGGATCGGCTTGGTCTGCACTTCGACCTGACCGTGCCGTTCGCGCGGTATGTCACCGAACACGCCGGGCAGCTGGCGTTTCCCTTCAAGCGATACCAGATCCAGCAGGTCTGGCGCGGTGAGCGACCGCAGGAGGGGCGCTTCCGTGAGTTCACCCAGGCCGACGTCGACGTCGTCGGCTCCGGCACGCTGCCGGACCACTACGAGATCGACCTGCCGCTGGTCATGGTCGAGGCGTTGCGCGGCCTGGACATCGGCGAGGTCCGGGTCCGGACCAGCAACCGTCGCCTCGCCGAAGGCTTCCTGTCCGGAATCGGCGTCACCGAGACCGCGGCGGCGCTGGCGGCGATCGACAAGCTCGCGAAGGTCGGGCCCGAGGGGGTCGGGGCACTCCTGCGGGCCGGCGGAGCGACACCGGAGCAGGTGCGGCTGATCCTGGAGTTCGCATCGCTGCGCGGTCCCGGCGCCGTCGGCGCCGCGATGGCCCTGGCGCAGCGGCACGGCGCCCACACGCCGCTGTTCGAGGAGGGGGCCGATCGAGTGGCCGCCCTGCTGGCCGGTGCGGCCGCCGCCGCCCCGGGCGCCGTCGAGGCCGACTTGTCCATCACCCGCGGCCTGGACTACTACACCGGCGCCGTCTACGAGACGGAGCTGGTGGGCCACGAAGGCCTGGGCTCGATCTGCTCCGGCGGCCGCTACGACGACCTCGCCACGGTCGGCGCCGTCGCCCACCCCGGAGTCGGGCTCAGCATCGGGGTGACCCGGCTGGTCTCCCGGCTGTTCGGGGCCGGGCTCACGGCGACCCGGGCGGTGCCGACCTGCGTCGTGGTGGCGGTGGACAGCGACGAGCAGCGGCCGCACAGTGACGCCGTGGCTCGGGCGCTTCGCGCGCGCGGCATCCCGGCGGACACCGCCCCGGCGGCCGCCAAGTACGGCCGGCAGATCCGTCATGCCGACCGGCTGGGGGTGCCGTACGTGTGGTTCTGCGGCACCGGTACGTCCGGCGAGGTCAAGGACATCCGCAGCGGCGAGCAGGTCGCGGCCGACGCGGACTCCTGGCAGCCCGCGCAGGAGGATCGCTGGCCAGCCATCGCCAGGCCCTGAGGACGGTCTGAACGGATCATTCCGCGGTTCCCGCCCTGTCGCCCTGTCGCCGCGGGCCGGGGGTGCCTAGTGTGCCGTCATGACCACCATCGTGGGAGTACCACGCGAGATCAAGAACACCGAGTACCGGGTCGCCATGACGCCGGCCGGGGTGCATCAACTCGTCCAGCGGGGTCACCGGGTCGTCGTGGAGACCGCAGCCGGTGAGGGCTCGTCGATCCCCGACGCAGAGTACGTCGCCGCCGGCGCCGAGATCGCCGACACCGCGGACAAGGTCTGGGGCACCGCCGCCCTGATCGTCAAGGTCAAGGAGCCGATCGCAGCCGAGTACGAGCGGATGCGCCCCGGGCAACTGCTGTTCACCTACCTGCACCTGGCCGCCGACAAGCCGCTGACCGAGCAGCTGCTGGCGCGGCGGGTCACGTCCATCGCCTATGAGACCGTGCAGACGCCCGACGGCGGGCTGCCGCTGCTGTACCCGATGAGCGAGGTCGCGGGCCGACTCGCCCCGCTGGTCGGCGCGCACACCCTGATGCGCGCAGCGGGTGGCCGGGGGGTACTGATGGGTGGCGTCTCCGGCGTGCGCCCCGCCGACGTCGTCGTCATCGGGGCCGGAGCGGCGGGCATGAACGCCACCGCCACCGCCGTCGGCATGCACGCCAACGTCACGGTGCTCGACCTCAACGTCGACCGGCTCCGCAGCGCCGACCGGATCTACAACGGTCGGGTCACGACGCTCGTGTCCAACTCCTACGAGGTGGACAGGGCCGTCACCAGCGCCGACCTGGTGATCGGTGCCGTCCTGGTGCCCGGGGCCAAGGCGCCGACCATCGTCACCAACGAGATGGTCTCGCGAATGCGGTCGGGCAGCGTGCTGGTCGACATCTCCATCGACCAGGGCGGCTGCTTCGAGGACTCCCGGCCCACCACGCATGCCGTGCCCACCTTCGTCATCCACCGATCGGTGTTCTACTGCGTCGCGAACATGCCGGGCGCCGTGCCGCACACCTCCACCTATGCGCTGACCAACGCGACCATGCCGTACGTCTCCCGGCTGGCCGACCAGGGCTGGCAGGACGCGGTGCGGCGTGACCCGACGCTCGCGGCCGGACTGACCACCTACGACGGCCAGCTGGTGAGCGCGCCCGTCGCGGCGGCGCTGGACCTGCCGGCTTCGGACCCGGCGGCGCTGCTGTCCTGACGTGGCGTCGCTCGCGGCGACGCTGGAGGCCTACGTCGACCACCTCGTCGTCGAGCGCGGTCGATCCCGCAACACCGTCGAGGCCTACCGCCGGGACCTCACCCGGTATCTCGGCCACCTCGACGAGCTGGGGCGTGGCAGCCCTGCCGAGGTGACGGCGGAGGACCTCGCGGGGTTCATCGCCATGGTGCGGGCGGCGCCACCGAACGGCCTGGGGCTGGCGCCCGCCTCGGCCGCGCGCACCTTGGCCGCCGTGCGGGGCTGGCACCGCTTCCTGGCCGCCGAGGGCTTGGCGGGTGATGTCAGTTCGGACCAGCCGAGCGCGCCCCGCCCGGCCCGGTTGCCGCGTGCCATGAGCACCGCCGACGTCGCCCGCCTGGTCGAGGCACCGACCGCGGACTCCACGGCGGGCGTACGGGACCGGGCGTTGCTGGAGTTCCTTTACTCCAGCGGCGCCCGGATCTCCGAGGCGCTCGCTCTGGACGTCGACGACGTCCGCCGGGCACTGGACGCGGTGCCCGCGGAGTCGAGTGAGCCTGCGCTGGTCCTCGTCACCGGTAAGGGTGCCAAGCAGCGCTATGTGCTGCTCGGCCGCGCCGCCCGTCGGGCACTGGATGCGTACCTGGTGCGTGCCCGGCCGGCACTGCTCGCGGGCGCGCCCCCGAACCGGCGCGGCGACCCGGCGGCGCTGTTCGTCAACTCCCGCGGCCGACGGCTGTCCCGGCAGAGCGCCTTCGCCGTCGTCGTGACTGCGGCGCAGGCCGCGGGCCTGCGCAGCTCGGTGTCACCGCATGTGCTCCGGCACTCCTTCGCCACCCACCTCATCGAGGGTGGCGCCGACGTCAGGGTGGTGCAGGAGCTGCTGGGCCACGCCTCGTTGTCCAGCACCCAGATCTATACCAAGGTCACCATCGCCACGCTGCGCGAGGTCTACGCGGGCAGCCACCCACGGGCCCGGTACACCGACCCACCGGGCGCAGACCAGGGGTGAGTACCGCGCGCCTCGTTGGCGCTGCCCGAGGGCCGCGTTAGGGTCGAGGCCGTGGAACCGGCGTTGCGGTCCTTCCCCGACACCCTCGAGGTGCTGGTGCCGGACGATGTCCCGGTGGTGCAACCCTCGCAGTTCGCCGACTTCCCTGAGCCGCAGCCGCTGTCGCAGCACGGCCCCGCCCGTGTCATCGCCGTGTGCAACCAGAAGGGCGGCGTCGGCAAGACCACGACCGTCGTCAACCTCGGCGCCGCACTGGCAGAGTACGGCCGCAAGGTCCTGCTGGTCGACTTCGATCCGCAGGGGGCGCTGACCGCCGGCCTGGGGGTCCGGCCATCGGCGGATCAGCCCACGCTGTTCCAGCTGCTGGTCGACCGCGGGGACATCCACCAGGCCATCAGCCGGCACCCGCTGCCCAACGTCGACGTGCTCCCCACCGACATCCACCTGTCAGCGGCCGAGGTGCATCTGGTCTCCGAGGTCGCCCGCGAGACCATCCTCAGTCGGCTGCTGCGCCCGGTCGTCGCCGAGTACGACGCGGTGCTCATCGACTGCCAGCCGTCGCTGGGCCTGCTGACCGTCAACGCGCTGACCGCGGCGCATGGCGTGCTCATCCCCGTGGAGTGCGAGTACTTCGCGCTGCGTGGCGTGGTGCTGCTGATGCAGACCATCGAGAAGATCACCGACCGACTGAACTTCAACCTCTCGGTCGACGGCGTGCTGGCCACCATGTTCGACCCGCGCACGCTGCACAGCCGCGAGGTCGTGGCCCGACTATCGGAGGAGTTCGGCGATCGGCTCTTCGACACCGTGATCTCCCGGACGGTGAAGTTCCCCGATTCCACTGCCGCCGGGCAGCCGATGACCGAGTTCGCCTCAGGCCACGCCGGTGCGATCGCCTACCGCCGCCTCGCACGGGAGATCATCGCGCGCGGCCAGGTCGCGTGAGCTTCGCCCTGCAGGGCGAGAGCAGCGGCTTCGAGGTTCACCTCGCCAACTTTACGGGGCCGTTCGACCTGTTGCTGAGCCTCATCGGCCAGCACCGCATGGACGTCACCGAGGTGTCGTTGGCGGCGGTGACCGATGAGTTCATCGCCCACCTCAGGAACGCGGCCACCCTCGACCTGGACGAAGCGACCGGCTTCGTGGTCGTTGCCGCCACCCTGCTCGACCTGAAGGCCGCCCGGCTGCTGCCCGGGGCCGGCGTGGAGGACGAGGCGGACCTCGCGGTCCTCGAAGCCCGGGATCTGCTGTTCGTCCGGCTGCTGCAGTACCGGGCGTTCCGGGCCGCGGCCGACGACATCGAGGCCATGATCGACCGCGCGTCGGCCTGGGTGCCGCGCAGCCGCGGGAATGACCCCGACCTGGTGGGACTGGTGCCCGACCTGGTGTGGACCACGTCGGCCCAGGACCTGGCGACGCTGGCCGCGCAGGCGCTGCGCCCCAGACCCGCTCCCGAGGTGTCCACGGCCCACCTGCACGCTCCGCTCGTCAGCGTCGATGAGCAGCGGGAGGCGATCCTGCAGCGACTGCGTGACGATGGGCTGCTGACGTTCCACGCGTTGCTGGCCGACCAGCCGCTGCGCGCAGTCGTGGTCGCGCGCTTCCTGGCCCTGCTGGAGCTCTACCGTGACACCATGGTCACCCTCGAACAGGACGAACCGCTCGGTGACGTCGTCATCCGGTGGGCACCGGCGCAGTCCGGAGCGGTGTTGTCATGAGGGATGCGATCAGCAGCGGTGATCACGCGGTAGTCACCCTCCCGTCGCTGGACGTCGACATGCTCGTGGTCGAGGACCTGCCGGGCGGCGTCAAGGCCGCCGTCGAGGCCGTCCTCATGGTGATCGACGAGCCGGCGCCGACGGAGATCCTGGCCGCCGCCGTACGACGCTCGATCGGGGAGACCGAGGAGCTGCTGCTCTGCCTGGCCGCGGACTACGACGAGCAGCAGCGAGGCTTCGAGCTGCGCCGGACCGTCGGGGGCTGGCGGATCTACTCCCGTCGGGAGCTCGCCGCAGTGGTCGAGCGGTTCGTCATCGAGGCGGCGCCGGCCCGGCTGTCCCGCGCCGCCCTGGAGACGCTAGCCATCGTCGCCTACCGGCAGCCGGTCACCCGGCAGACGATCTCGGCAATCCGCGGCGTGAGCGCCGATGCCGTGCTGAAGACGCTGCTGGCCCGCAACCTTGTCGTCGAGGTCGGCTCGGACCCGGTGACCGGCGCGGTGCTGTTCGGCGCCAGCACGGAGCTGTACGAGCGGCTCGGCCTGGCAGGCATCGGTGACCTGCCGCCGCTGGCGCCGTACCTACCCGAGCTGGCCGATGTCGTCGACGCCGACGAGAGGGACGCCAGGTGACCCGCCGGGGGCCCGGCGGGCGGCCCAAGGGTCGGCCCGGTGGCGCCGACAACGCTGCCGGCTCCGCGTCCGGGGACGTCCACGACCCTGAGGGGGAGCGGCTGCAGAAGGTGCTGGCCCGGGCGGGTGTGGCGTCGCGCCGCCAGGCGGAGTCACTGATCACCGAGGGCCGGGTGAGCGTGGACGGCCGGACGGTGACGGAGCTGGGCACCCGGGTGGGGCTGGGCGCGGCCGTCCACGTCGACGGAATGCGCGTGCAGGTCGACCCCACCCTGACGTACCTGGCGCTGAACAAGCCCCGGGGGGTGGTCTCGACGATGAGCGATGACCAAGGCCGTCCCACTCTGCTCGACATGCTGCCGCTCGGGGCGCAGGGGTTGTTCCACGTCGGTCGCCTCGACGTGGACACCGAGGGACTGATCCTCGTCACCAACGACGGAACGCTCGCCCACCGGCTGACCCATCCGAGCTACGGCGTGCCCAAGACCTACCTCGCCGAGGTGCCCGGGCCGATCCCGCGGGACCTCGGCAGGCGGCTGCGGGCGGGCATCGAGCTGGACGATGGCCCGGCGTCGGTGGACTCCTTCGCCGTCGTGGACTCCGCGCCGGGCAAGGCGCTGCTGGAGGTGGTGATCCACGAGGGCCGCAACCGGATCGTGCGCCGCATGCTCAGCGAGGTGGGCCACCCCGCGCACCGGCTGGTGCGGGTGCGCTTCGGCCCGATCGCGTTGGGGGACCTCAAGCCCGGGGGCACCCGGAACCTCAATCGGGACGAGGTGGCACGGCTTCACGCGGTCGTCGACCTCTGACGCGCTAACGTGCGCCTCCGTGACCGTCCGGGCGATCAGAGGTGCCACGCAGGTGGCGACGGACGACGCGGCCGCTGTCGTCGAGGCGACCGCCGAGTTGCTGTCGGCGGTCGTCGCCGACAACGGCCTGCGCGCCGACGAGATCGTCTTCATCCTGTTCACCGCGACCCAGGACCTGCACAGCGCGTTCCCGGCAGCCGCGGTCACCGGCGCCGGGCTGTCGGAGGTGCCTCGGCTGTGCGCCACCGAGATGGACGTCGCCGGAGCCATGCCCCGGGTCGTCCGGCTGGTGCTCTTCGCCGAGGCAGAGCAACCGCGCAGTGACGTCCGACATGTCTACCTGGGCGGCGCCGTCGCGCTGCGCCCGGGGACCACGGCACCAGCGTGAGCACCGGGCAGGTCCTGATCATCGGTGCGGGGCTGATCGGCACCAGCGTCGGCCTGGCGCTGCGGGCCAGGGGCGTCGACGTGGTGCTGAGCGACATCTCCCCGACCGTGGTCGCGCTGGCGCGGGACATGGGCGCCGGGCAGCCCACGGGTGAGGATTCGGCAGCCGCTTGCGTCGATCTGGTGGTTGTGGCCACGCCGCCCGATGTCACCGCCGCCGTGACCCGCCAAGCCCTGCTCGACCATCCCAGCGCTGTCGTCACCGACGTGGCGAGCGTCAAGGCACCGGTCGTGACCGCCCTGGCCGCGTCACCGGGCGCGGCCCGGTTCGTCGGCGGCCACCCGATGGCAGGACGCGAGCGCAGCGGGCCGCTGGCCGCGCGGGGCGACCTGTTCGAGGGCCGGCCCTGGGTGCTGACGCCGACCGGCGCCACCGCCGGGTCATCGCTGCAACGGGTGCGCCGGCTCGTCACCGATCTCGGCGCGGCGGTGATAGAGATCACCCCGGCCGAGCACGACGAGGCGGTCGCGGTCACCTCGCACCTGCCGCAACTGGCCGCCAGCCTGGTCGCCGGACGATTGCTGGACCTCGGTGAGCCGGCGGCGGCACTGTCCGGGCAGGGACTCCGCGACGTCACCCGGCTGGCCGGCAGCGATCCGATGCTGTGGGCGCAGATCCTCACCGCGAACGCCGATCCGGTGCGGCGGGCATTGCGCGCCGTCCGGGGTGACATCGACGAGGTGCTGGCAGCGCTGGACCTGCTGGCCGACTCCGCCGGAGACCACCCTGGTGACGACACCGGCGCCCGGGCCGTGCTGGCCCGGGTGATCGCCGACGGCAACGAGGGCCGGGTGCTGCTGCCGGGCAAGCACGGCACATCACCGACGGCCTTCGCGACCGTGGGGGTCATGGTGCCCGACCGGCCGGGCGAGATCGCGCGGCTGCTCACCGAGGTCGACCTGGCGGGGGTCAATCTGGAGGACATCCGGATCGAGCACTCCCTCGGTCGCCCCACCGGGCTGGTGGAGATCCTCGTGCACCCGTCGGCGCACGACGCGCTGTCGGTGTCACTGCGCGATCGGGCCTGGGTCGTGGTGTGAGGCCACGAGGATGATGTGCCGCCTCGGCCGAAGCCACGCGGACCAGCAACGGTTATCCTGATCCCCAGTGCCCAGGACCAGTTACCCGATCACCGACGGTGTCGCGCCCGCCCAGCCGCTCATCGTCGTGGCGGTCGACGGACCGTCGGGCTCGGGAAAGTCCTCGGTGTGCCGTGAGGTGGCTCGTCGGCTGGGCGTCTCCTACCTCGACACCGGCGCGATGTACCGGGCGGTGTGCTGGAGCTGCCTCGACCGCGGCATGGACCTCACCGACCAGTCAGCCGTCGCCCGGCACGCGGCCGAGCTCGATCTGCTGATCTCGATGGACCCGGACCGCCTTCGGGTCACTGTGAACGGCGTCGACGTGACGGCTGCCATCCGCAGCAGCGAGATCTCCATGGCCGTGTCGGAGGTGGCGAGGAACCTGGCCGTTCGCGCCGAACTGGCCCGGCGGCAGCGGCAACTGATCCTCACCGATCAGGCGGGATGCGTCGCCGAGGGCCGTGACGTGACGACCGTCGTCGCTCCCGACGCCGACGTCAGGATCCTGCTCACCGCGGACCCGGCAGCCAGGATCTCGCGCCGTGCCGTCGAACTGCACGGCCACGAGAGCGAGCGGTTGCTGAGGCAGACCGCAGCCGAGGTGGTGGGTCGCGACGCCCGCGACGCCGAGGTCGTGGATTTCCTCCGGCCGGGGGAGGGAGTGCTGGTCATCGACACCTCGCACCTGGATTTCGAGGCGACCGTGGCCCGCGTGCTGGCCGAGATCGCGCCCGTGCTCCGCCGTCGCCGCCACGGTGGAGCCGTCCTGGACCTCGAGACCCCGGTCGGGGCGCGGGGTCCGGCATGACCGCGCCACCGCCGACTGCGAGATCCGTTTCGGCGACGCCCGCTGCGCAGCCCACCGCAGGCGCCGACGTCGCCGAGCGCATCCTGGCCACGCCGGGCCGCTGGTGGGGAGCGGTCATCGCGTTCGTCGTCGGCCGGGTGCTCTGGCCGACCAGGTCCTCCGGTGTCCCGGTGGCGGCGACCGGTCCGCTGGTGCTGGCGATCAATCACGTCAACATCGTCGACGGGCCGATCGTCTACAGCCGCTTCCCGCGGCACGTGCATTTCCTCGTCAAGATCGAGATGTTCCGCGGCATCTTCGGCTTCGTGCTGCGCCAGGTCGGTCAGATCCCCATCGACCGCAGCGGCCCGGACCGGGTCGCGATGTCGGCCGCGCTGCACGCACTGCGGCACGGCCGGGTCGTCGGGGTGTTCCCCGAGGGCGCCCGAGGGCGGGGCGACGTGGTCGAGGTCCGGACCGGAATCGCCTGGCTGGCACTGCGCAGCGGCGCGCCGGTGCTGCCCGTGGCGGTGCTCGGCACCAGGGTGAGCGGGCAGCGGGCGGGTTCGCTGCCCCGGTTGCGCCGTGGGATCCACGTGGTCTACGGCCGGCCTTTCACGGTCGACCGCACCGTGGGCGGATCGGGCCGGGCCGCGCTGGCGGCAGCCGCCGAGCAGGTGCGGGTCGAACTGGCCGCACACGTGACGGCAGCGAGCGAGCAGACCGGCGTCGCGCTGCCCTCGGACTCGGGCAGGCCGTCATCGTGACCGGCACGACAGGCAGCAGCGGCACGCCGGTCGAGCACGACAACCGCGGGGACCTCGATGACGATCAGTTCGACGAGACCGAGTTCGACGAGGCTGATTTCCACGAAGCTGATGTGGACGAGGCCGATCTCGACGCTGATCCGGACGGTCCCATCGACGATCCGGACGGCGGGTCCCGGCCGGTCGTGGCGGTCATCGGCCGCCCCAACGTCGGGAAGTCCACGCTGGTCAACCGCATCCTGGGCCGTCGTGAGGCGGTCGTCGAGGATGTGCCCGGGGTCACTCGTGACCGGGTGACCTACCGCGCCGAATGGGCGGGCCAACCCTTCACCCTCGTCGACACCGGAGGCTGGGACGCCCGTGCGTCAGGGATCTCGGCTCGGGTCGCCGCGCAGGCCGAGACGGCTATCGCGCTGTCCGACGCGGTGCTGTTCGTCGTCGATGCCACCGTGGGCGCCACGACCGGTGACGATCAACTGGTTCGACTGCTGCGCAAGGCCGGCAAGCCCGTCGTCCTTGCCGCCAACAAGGTCGACGACGCCCGTGGCGAGACCGACGCCACGGCGTTGTGGTCTCTCGGGCTGGGCAACCCCTTCCCTGTCTCGGCGATGCACGGCCGAGGCACGGGCGACCTGCTGGACGCCGTCATCGAGGCGGCACGCATCGCGCCACCGCGTCCCGAGAGCGGTCCGGGGCTGCGTCGGGTCGCGCTGGTGGGGCGGCCCAACGTCGGCAAGTCCAGCATGCTCAACGCGCTCGCCCGGGCTGAACGAGTCATCGTCGACCCGGTGGCCGGAACCACCCGCGACCCCGTCGACGAGGTCGTCGAGATCGACGGCCGGTCCTGGCTCTTCATCGACACCGCAGGGCTGCGGCGTAAGCACCGCCAGGCCGACGGCGCGGACTTCTTCTCCGGGCTGCGCACCCAGGCGGCGATCGAGCGGTGCGAGGTCGCCGTCGTCGTGCTCGACGGCTCTGAAGCCCTCGCCGAGCAGGACGTCCGCGTGGTGTCCATGACCATCGACGCCGGCCGGGCGCTGGTGCTGGCGGTCAACAAGTGGGACCACGTCGACGAGGAGCGGCAGCGCTACCTCGAACGAGAACTGGAGCGGGATCTGGGGCACGCGTCATGGGCACCGCGGGTGAACCTGTCCGCGCTGACCGGGCGGCACCTCGCCCGTCTCGTCCCCGCCCTGGATCTCGCGCTCGCCTCGTGGGACAGCCGCGTACCCACCGCGCGGTTGAACGCCCTGATGGCCGAGATCGCCGGAGCCCACCCGCACCCGGTCCGCGGCGGCAAGCAGCCGCGCATCCTCTACGCCACCCAGGCGTCCAGCCGGCCACCGACGTTCGTGCTGTTCACCACCGGGTTCCTGGAGGCCGGCTACCGCCGGTTCGTCGAACGGCGGCTGCGCGAGACCTTCGGCTTCGAAGGCACCCCCGTCCACATCAACGTCCGGGCACGCGAGAAGCGGCGCCGTTCCTGAGGCGCGACGCCGGGGCTGTGACGCCGTCCTGCTCACCGTCAAACCAGGCGAACTCACCGTCAAGCCAGGCGAAGCAGCATCGCCACTCGTGGTCGAGGAATCGGGACCGGTTGCATGACGACACCGGCAGCGGGGTCCGCACCGCGCCGGCGCCGCGCGAGCAGTCGTGCGACGACGGTCTTGACGATGAGCTCGGCCACGTGGTTACCGATGCACAGATGCGCGCCACCCCCGAAGGGGACGAACAGATGTGAGTGCTGGGACTGCTCGGCACGCCCGGGCCGGAACCGCTCGGGGTCGAAACGCAGCGGGTCGCTCCACCAGTCGGGGTGCCGGTGCAGGCTCATGCTGGCCGGGGTGAGCGCGACGCCCGCAGGGATGTCAACACCGTCGATGCTCACGTCCCTCGTCGCCACGCGGGGTGAGAAGGGCACGGGTGGGCTGAGTCGGAGCGACTCCTGCATCGCCAGCGTGGTGTGCACCAGGCTGGCATGATTTGCCAGCGTCATCTGCTCGCCGTCCAGTGCGCGGACCTCTTGCGCCACGAGGTCTTGCCCCTGTGGGTGTAGCGCCAGCTGCCACAGCAGCACCGCAAGCGTCGACGTTGTCGTATCGTGCGCGGCGAGCATCAGGAAGATCATGTGGTCGACGACCTCGTCCCCGTCGAGCACGGCCCCGGTCTCCGTGGTGGCGTGAGACAGCCGCGACAACAGGTCCGGACGCAACTCCTGCTGTCGGCGCTGGACGACCAAGTCCCGGAAGATTCGCTCCAGGAACTCCCTCCCCCTCGTTCCTCGGTGGAACGCAGTTCCCGGTATCCGGGGTCGCAAGGGCGTGAGGGCGGCGCCCACGGCGTCGGCGAAGGCGGCGCTGACGGCACCGGACTGCGTGTCGAGTGAGGCGCCGACGAACACCTCGGCCGCCACGTCGAGCGTCAGGCGCTTCATCAGTAGGTAGACGTCGACCTCGCCGTAGGGCAAGGCGTCCAGGTGCCGGTCGGTGATGGGGTGGATCTGCTCGACGTAGCCGCCGATCGCGCTGCGACTGAATGCCTGCCGCATCACCTGGCGGTGGACGCGGTGGTCGTCGAAATCGCGGAGCATCAGCCCGCGGCGGAACAGTGGGCCGATGCTGGTCGACCAGCCGCCCTCGCTCGACGGCACCGGTCGCGGTCCAGGTAGATCTCCTTGGTGGCCTGCGGGGTGAGGAACACGACCACCGTCCGGCCGAGCAGTTCGGTCCGGGACACGTCACCGAACCGCGCGCGGCGGGTGTCCATCAGCCGGTGACAATCGCGCAGGAAGTGCAACGAGTGACGACCATCGGCGGTGCGCCGACACCCGGGATGTGCGCGAGCCTGCCCACCGTCCCACCGCCGTCGAACCAGGCAGGGAGCACGTCCGTTGGTGTCGCGTCACGGCCCGATCAGTGCACATCCATCACGATACCGTTGCTGCGTTGCCCGGCAGTGGAGCGTTGGACTGCGACTCCACCCCTGCCCAATCGAGCGTGCACTCCGCTTCACGTCGTCCGGTCACGCAGGGACCGAGGCCGTTCCTGAGGTACGGTGTTCCGTCGGAGTAATCCGGCAACGGGACGTAGCGCAGCTTGGTAGCGCACTTGACTGGGGGTCAAGGGGTCGTGGGTTCGAATCCCTCCGTCCCGACCAGCGCCACCCGTGACTCCACATCACCGTCCCGCGGCGGGGTTCGGGTGTTTCCTTGCCGACCGTCGCCCACGTGCCTGAGGCGGGTAGAAACCTCGCTCACCTCCGGTGTGTTGTCGCAGCGAGCGATGAGTGCGATGGCCAGCGGGGCGCCGCGCCCGCTCCGCTAAGCTGAGCAGCCAAGGGGGGCCATGATCCGCGGCCTGCGCACGGTGCTCGGGCCCGTACTGGTCGCCTTCGCTGGCGGAGGAGGAGACCGTGACGGCGCTTCGGTCGGCTTCGGATGGCGTCAGCGATCGTGTCGTCACCCTCCCCAACGCCATCAGCTTGGCGCGGTTGCTGGCGGTACCCGTCTTCGGCTACCTCGTGCTGGTCGACAACGACCTGGCCGCCCTGGTCGTCCTCCTGCTCGCAAGCGTCAGCGACTTCGTCGACGGCGCCCTGGCGCGGGCATTGCACCAGGTCAGCCGACTCGGGGTGCTGCTCGACCCGATCGCCGACCGCGCCTACGTCCTGGTGGCGATCGGCGCGTTGGCCTGGCGAGACACCGTGCCGTGGCTGTTCGTAGCGGTCCTGCTGGTCCGAGACGTGGCGCTGGCCGTCAACATCGCGCTGTTGCGCCGCGGCGGCTTCGCCCCGCTGCCCGTCCATACCTTGGGCAAGGCGGCGACCTTCGTGTTGTTCTGGGGCTTTCCGCTACTGCTGTTGTCGTCGGGGATCCCGCAGACCCAGGCCTGGGCGCTGCCGCTGGCCTGGGCCGCGCTGCTGTGGGGGGCCGGGCTGTACTGGTGGGCCGGCATCGGCTACCTGATCCAGGGCCGCCGAGTATTGCGCAGCCCCCAGCCGGAGTCGGCGGTCACGCCATGAACGACCAGACGAACCAACCCGGTCAGCAGGACCGACCTGGTACCGACCAGACCTCGGCGCCAGGCCCGCCCCCGCCGGCGCGCCGTCCCGGCTACAGCTTCGCGGGGCAGCTGCTCTCCGACATCACCGATCGCCCGCTGGACCCCGGATACCGGCAACGGAGGGCCCTTGGGCAGACGAGGGGGCGACGCAACGTCCCGCTGAGCCTCGCTGTCGTCCTGTTCGTCGCGCTGTGTGGCCTGGCGGTCGGTGCCGGAGCGCAGCAGCTGCAGAACGCCAGGGCACAGAGCACGGCACGTGACCTGCTCGAATCGGAGATCCACCGGCGCACAGAGTTGGCCGACGCAGCCGCCGCGAGCAACGCCGAGCAGCGGGCACGGATCGAGCAGCTGCAGGCGGAGCTGTTGGCGTCCGACACCAGTGGGCTAGGCGAACGAGTGGCGCGACTCGGACTGGCCGCAGGTGCGACCCCCGTGACGGGCCGGGGGGTCACGGTCATCCTGGACGACGCGCCTGACGCCGACGAGCCCTTCGGCGATCCGCAAGCACAGGATCAGAAGCGGGTGCTGGACGTCGACCTGGCCCAGGTGGTCAACGGGCTGTGGACCGGGGGCGCGGAGGCGATCGCGGTCAACGGCCAGCGACTGACGTCCACCAGCGCCATCCGCGGGGCCGGTTCGGCGATCCTGGTCAACCAGCGACCCCTTGCCAGGCCCTATGTGGTGGAGGCCATCGGCGACCCAGCCAACATGAGGACCGAATTGACGCAAGGCGAGAGCAGTAGGTTCATCGGCATGCTGCCGCAGAACTACGGTATCCGGGTGGAGGTGGACGACGCCGCGGAGCTGCGCCTGCCGGGCAGCTCCACGTCGGGGCTGAACCACGCGCGGCCCTACCGTAGTGCGCCCACCGAGGCAGCGCCCAGCGGGCCCGCCGAATGATCGCCGTCATCGGGCTCATCCTGGGCATCGTCGCCGGGCTTGTGCTGCAGCCGACGGTTCCGACCGAGCTGCAGCCCTACCTGCCCATCGCCGTGGTCGCCGCTCTCGACGCACTGTTCGGCGGATTCCGGGCCCTGCTCGAGGGCATCTTCGACGACCGGGTCTTCGCCGTCTCACTGGTCTTCAACGTGCTGGTCGCTGCATTCGTCGTGTTCCTCGGCGACCAGCTGGGAGTCGGTGCGCAGCTGTCCACGGGTGTCGTCGTGGTCCTCGGGATCCGGATCTTCGCCAACGCCGCGGCCATCCGCAGGCAGCTGCTGGGGGCATGATCAGCGAGCCCGCGCCCACGGGGGGTGTCACGCGCCCGACTGGCCCGACAGCGTCATGGGGTCGGCTGCGCTCGGCCGTCACGGCCCGCCCCGACCGCGCCCAGGTGCTGCTCGCCGCGTTGTTGTTCGGACTGGGTTTCGCTGTCGTCACGCAGGTGCAGCAGGCCTCCGACCTGTCCGGACTGCGGCAGTCGGACCTGGTTCGGGTGCTCGACGACGTCAGCCAGCGGCGCGTGCGGCTTGAGGGGGAGCGCGCGGACCTCGAGGACACGCTGCAGGGGCTGACCTCAGCGAGCGGGCGGGAGGCCGAGGCGCGCGCGGTGGCCGACGCCCAGCGTGACACCTACTCGATCCTCGCCGGCACCTCGCCGGCGGTCGGGCCTGGCGTCCGGATGACGGTCATCGACCCCGACAACCAGGTGCGGGCCAGCATCCTGCTGGACGCCATCCAGGAACTGCGCGACGCCGGTGCGGAGGCGATCCAGGTCGCCGACGTCCGCGTGGTGGCCAGCACCACGTTCGTCCAGGTCGGCAACGACGTGCAGGTGGGCGGAGAGATCGTCCGCGCCCCGTTCGAGATCCTCGCCATCGGTGATTCCTCGACGATCGACACCGCGCTGCGGATCCCGGGTGGCGTCTACGAGAGCATCACCCGGCGGCCCACCTCCGGCACTGCTGCAGAACTGTCGATCGTCACCGATGACGAGGTGCTCATCGACGCCGTCCTCCCGCTGGAGGAGCCCGGCTTCCTCGCTCCGGACGACCAGGCCGGACCATGACCTGGCCACCCCCCGATCCCGATACCCTGCTGGCAATGAAGGAGGACGGATGAGCGATACGTCAGGCGGTTCCCGGCCGCGTGGCACAGCGGCCATCCCTGCCGCAGGTCAGGGGGTCGACACCGGCATCACGTACAGCCAGGTGGCCGATTCCGACCAGATAGGTGGGATGACGCCGGACGACCACCGGGCGGTCGACGCGTTGCCGGTCGGGTCGGCGTTGCTGATCGTGCAGCGGGGCCCCAACGCGGGGGCCCGGTTCCTGCTCGACGCCGACCGGACAACGGCGGGCCGGGCGGCCGACAGCGACATATTCCTCGACGACGTCACGGTGTCGCGTCGCCACGCCGAGTTCAGCCGGATCGGCGCTGGTTTCCGGGTGGTCGACATCGGCAGCCTCAACGGCACCTACGTCAACCGGCAACGGATCGAGTCGGCCGTGCTGAGCGTCGGCGACGAGGTGCAGATCGGGAAGTACCGGCTCGTATACCACCCGTCTCGCCACGTCCCGGTCGCCACCGAGGAGGCGTCACCGTTCGATCCTCCCGGGGCGACCGGGTCGTAGGGGTGGCGCGCCAAAGCCTGCGGGGCTCCGCCGCGGAATCACCAGAGCCGGTCTCGATACGAGAGGCCTTGCGCTCGGGTGCCGCCGTCACGATCGGCGACGTCATCACCCTGCTTCAGCCCGAGTTCCCGGACATCACGGTCTCCAAGATCAGATTCTTGGAGGACCAGGGACTGCTGGTACCGGATCGGACGCCCGCCGGGTACCGCAAGTTCGCCGCCGACCACATCGACCGGCTGCGCAGCATCTTGTCGTTGCAGCGCGACCACTTCCTGCCACTACGGGTGATCCGCGACCTGCTCAGCTCTCGAGACAGCCCGCGCGAGCTGCGGATCGTCGACAGTGATCCCCGCACGGCTGCGGAGGGCGACCGGGACCGGCACTGGTTGCGCGCCCAGAGCGGGGCCGATGAGGTACTGCTGGCGGAGCTGGAGGAGCACGGCCTGCTCGGTGAGCCGTCGTCCGATGGCTACGACGCCGACGACGTCGAGGCCGTCCGTGCCGCGGTCCACTTGGGCAGTGTCGGGTTGCGAGCCCGGCATCTGCGATTCTTTCGGGTCGCAGCAGATCGGGAGGCCGCCCTGGTCGACCAGGCCGTGGCGGCGATGCCCGGCGGCGCGGCGTCGGCCGACGAGGTCCGTCGCGAGCTCGCGGCCTCCCTGCTCCGGTTGCATGCGGCGCTCGTGGCCCGTCGGATCGCGCGCTGATCCCGTCGGGTTCGCCGGACGCCGCTGGGCGCCACCGCGACCGGGGGGTACCGTTGCGTCATGCGAGAACTCGACGTCGTCGGGATCCGCGTGGAGACCCCAAGCAGCAACCCGATCGTGTTGCTCCGCGAGCGCGACGGCGACCGGTACCTGCCGATCTGGATCGGCGCCGCCGAAGCCAGCGCGATCGCGTTCGCGCAACAGGGGGTCGTACCACCGCGGCCCCAGACACATGACCTGCTCCGCGACGTCATCGTGGCCCTCGGGCGGCGCCTGGAGCAGGTGCGGATCACCGAGTTCCGCGACAGCATCTACTACGCCGAATTGGTCTTCGACCAGGGGCTGACCGTCGGGTCCCGGACGTCGGACGCGGTAGCCCTCGCCTTGCGGGTGGGGTGCCCGATCGTCAGCGCGGACAGCGTCCTCGACGATGTCGGGGTCGTGGTGGCCGATGCCGAGGAGGGGGAGGTCGAGCGGTTCCGGGAGTTCCTTGACTCGATCTCACCGGAGGATTTCGAGAAGGAAGGCGGTCCCGGCCAGGCACCGACCGCCACCTAGGACGCGACACGGGACACGAAGCCTCTAGTGGTGGTTGACCCTTGGTGGACGCATCCCTACCGTCGTGATTGCCGGTGATGCTCACCGGCGCGAGAGGAGTCCCGCTGTGGCAGGAAGAGAAACCGATGGCGCACCGGCGGTGCCGGGCTCGGCCTCGGTGGTACCTACCGTGGACACGGCCGCTCGCGCCCAGGGGATGCTCTTCGACGACGACCTGCCGGTGCTGGATGCCGGGATCGGCTACCGCGGCCCCGTGGCAGCCCGGGCCGCGGGCATCACCTACCGGCAGCTGGACTACTGGGCTCGCACCGGGCTTGCCGAGCCGGGCGTGCGCGGCGCGACCGGGTCGGGCACGCAGCGGCTCTACGGGTTCCGCGACATCCTCACCCTCAAGATCGTCAAGCGGCTGCTCGATACCGGTGTGTCGCTGCAGCAGATCCGCGCGGCCGTGGACGTGCTGCGCCGCCGCGGCGTCGACGACCTGGCCAATATCACGCTGATCAGCGACGGCGCCAGCGTCTACGAGTGCACGTCGACCGAGGAGGTCATCGACCTGGTCCAGGGCGGTCAGGGAGTGTTCGGCATCGCGGTCGGCAAGGTGTGGCGCGAGGTCGAGGGCAGCCTGTCCCAGTTGCCGAGCGAACGGGAGGGCGTGGAGCCCGACGCCCTGCCAGGGGACGAGCTCGCGGAACGACGGGCCCGGCGCACGGCCGTGTGACCATGCTCGCCATGTTCGACAAGGTCCTCGTGGCCAATCGCGGTGAGATCGCCGTCCGGGCCTTTCGGGCCTCCTACGAACTCGGTGCCCGCACCGTGGCGGTCTTCCCGTGGGAGGACCGCAACGCGGTACACCGGATCAAGGCCGACGAGGCGTACCTGATCGGGCGCCGCGGTCACCCCGTCCAGGCCTACCTGGACATCGACGAGGTCATCCGCGTGGCTCGACTGAGCGGCGCCGACGCGGTCTACCCCGGCTACGGCTTCGGCTCGGAGAACCCGGATCTGGCCCGCGCCTGCGCCGCAGCCGGCATCGCGTTCATCGGGCCGCCCGCCGAAGTCCTCGACCTCACCGGTGACAAGGTGGCCGCCATCGGTGCGGCCCGGGCAGCGGGCATCCCGGTGCTGGAGTCCACGCCGCCCAGCGACTCGGCGGCGGCCGTGGTGACGGCGGCGGCCGAGCTCGGGTACCCGCTGTTCGTCAAGGCGGTCGCCGGGGGCGGCGGCCGGGGGATGCGGCGGGTGGACATCGCCGATGACCTGGTGGCTGCCGTCGACGCCGCCATGCGCGAGGCCGAGACGGCCTTCGGTGACGCCCGGCTGTATGCCGAACGCGCGGTCGCCTCGCCGCGGCACATCGAGGTGCAGGTGCTGGCGGACGCGACCACTGTGCTGCACCTGCACGAGCGGGACTGCTCGATCCAGCGCCGCCACCAGAAGGTGATCGAGGTGGCCCCGGCGCCCAACCTGTCAGAGTCGGTGCGACAGGCGCTGCACGCCGATGCGGTGCGCTTCGCCTACGCCATCGGGTACCGCAACGCGGGCACCGTGGAGTTCCTCGTCGCGACGCAGGGCCCGCGACGCGGCGAGCACGTCTTCATCGAGATGAACCCGCGGATCCAGGTCGAGCACACCATCACCGAGGAGATCACCGACATCGACCTGGTCACCTCCCAGCTGCGGATCGCGGCCGGGGCGACGCTGGCGGACCTGGGGCTGCGCCAGGAGGCGATCCGCGTCAACGGTGCCGCGCTGCAGTGCCGGATCACCACCGAGGACCCCAGCAACGGCTTCCGGCCCGACGTGGGCCGGATCAGCACCTACCGCAGCCCCGGTGGCGCCGGCATCCGGCTCGACGGCGGCACCGCCTACGCCGGGGCGGAGATCAGTCCGCACTTCGACTCGTTGCTGACCAAGCTGGTCACACGTGGGGCCGACCTGGCGACGGCGGTGGCGCGAGCGCGACGGGCACTGGCGGAGTTCCGGGTGCGCGGTGTCGCCACCAATATCGGTTTCCTGCAGGCGGTCCTGGACGACCCCGAGTTCCGGGCCGGTCATTTCACGACGTCCTTCATCGCCGACCGGCCCCGCCTGGTCGCTCCCCGCGAGGGTGGTGACCGCGGGACCAGGCTGCTCAGCTGGCTCGCCGACGTGACCGTTAACCAGCCGAACGGCGCGGCGCCGCTGACCCTGGCGCCGGTGCTCAAGCTGCCGCCCACGGACCTGTTGCGCCCCCCGCCGGCGGGCTCGCGGCAGCGGTTGGCAGAGCTGGGCCCGGTCGGCTTCGCCGCCGAGCTACGAGCGGCTCGGCGTCCAGCCGTTACCGACACCACATTCCGTGACGCCCATCAGTCGTTGCTCGCCACCCGGGTGCGCACCCGCGACCTGCTGCTCGCCGCGCCCCACGTCGCCCGGACGCTGCCGCAGCTGCTGAGCCTGGAGTGCTGGGGTGGAGCGACCTACGACGTGGCACTGCGCTTCCTCGGTGAGGACCCGTGGGAGCGGCTGGCCAAGCTCCGCGACGCCGTTCCCAACATCTGCCTGCAGATGCTGCTGCGGGGACGCAACACCGTCGGCTACACGCCCTACCCGACGCGCGTGACCGAGGCCTTCGTCGAGGAGGCGGCGGCGACCGGCATCGACATCTTCCGGATCTTCGACGCCCTCAACGACGTGTCGCAGATGCAGCCGGCGATCGACGCGGTGCGAGCCACCGGTACCGCCATCGCCGAGGTGGGGCTGTGCTACACCGGCAACCTGGCCGATCCCGCCGAGGACCTGTACACGCTCGACTACTACCTCGAGCTGGCCGAGCGGATCGTCGCCGGCGGTGCCCACATCCTGGCCATCAAGGACATGGCCGGGCTGCTACGGCCCGCCGCCGCCCACCGGCTGGTGACGGCGTTGCGGGATCGCTTCGACCTGCCCGTCCACCTGCACACCCATGACACCTCGGGCGGCCAGAGCGCCACCCTGCTGGCCGCCATCGCCGCCGGGGTCGACGCCGTCGACACCGCCGTGGCCTCGATGGCGGGCACCACCAGTCAGCCGGCGATGTCGGCGCTGATCGCAGCATGTGCCCACACGCCGGACGACACGGGGCTGTCGCTGCGGGCGGCGCAGGACCTGGAGCCGTACTGGGAGGCGGTCCGCCAGGTGTACCGGCCGTTCGAGTCCGGCATGCCGGGGCCGTCGGGCAGGGTCTACGACCACGAGATCCCCGGTGGGCAGCTGTCCAACCTGCGGCAGCAGGCCATCGCCCTCGGCCTGGCCGAGCGGTTCGAGCAGATCGAGTTCATGTATGCGGCCGCCGACCGGATCCTCGGCCGCCTGGTCAAGGTCACGCCCACCTCGAAGGTGGTGGGCGATCTGGCGTTGCACCTGGTCGCCGCGGGCGCCGATCCCGACGCCTTCGCCGCCGACCCGTCGGCCTTCGACCTCCCGGACTCGGTGATCGGGTTCCTGTCGGGTGAGCTGGGTACCCCTCCCGGCGGCTGGCCCGAGCCGTTCCGCACCAAGGCCCTGGCAGGCCGTCGCCCCCCACCGATGGCACCGACGCTGACCGAGGAGCAGCTGGCGGGGCTCGCGCCGGACGCGGCCGGACCGCGACGCCGCCGGCTGCTCAACCACCTGCTGTTCCCGGGCCCGACCGCCGACTACGAGAAGGTGGTCGAGACCTACGGCGATGTCTCGGTGCTGGACACCCTCGACTATCTCTACGGTCTGCGGCCCGGAGTGGAGCACGAGATCACCCTCGGGCCGGGCGTGTACCTCTTCGCATCTCTGGAGGCTGTCGGCGAACCCGACCCGCGGGGGATGCGCCGGGTGATGGCCACGCTGAACGGGCAGCTGCGGCCGCTGGCGATCCGCGACCGATCCATCGAGGTGGACGTCAAGACCGCCGAGCGCGCTGATCCCGGGGATGCCCGGCACGTCGCGGCACCCTTCGCCGGCGTGGTGACGCTCCGGGTCGCCGAGGGCGACGAGGTGAGCCCTGGCGACACCGTGGCCACGGTCGAGGCGATGAAGATGGAGGCGGGGGTCACCGCCGGCCGGGGCGGCCGGGTGACCCGCAGCGCCATCTCCCGGGTGCAGCCGGTCGAGGGCGGGGACCTGCTGCTGGTCATCGAGTGAGTTTGACGGGCCAGCGGTCCCGGGCGGAACGTCTGCCGGATCAGCCGGTCGTGGGGTTGCGCAGCGCGTCGAAGAGCACGGACTGGAAGTCTTCGGGCCGGTCGGTGACGTAGGAGCGGCCACCGGTGGCCTCGGCGATGCGCTTGAGGTCGGCGGCGTCGGTGTCCTCGCCGATGCCGACGGTCGCCACGCGTACCGGGCGCGCTGGGTCGGCCTCCGTCGCCAGGGTCGCGAGCAACTCGTCGATGCCGATCCCGTTCGGGTCGTCATTCTTGCCGTCGGTCAGCACCACCACGGAGTTCGTGGCGTCCGGCACGTAGCTGTCGCGCACCGTTCTCACCGCGTCCAGCACCGTGTCATTCAGGCCGGTGCCGCCCATGGTCAGCCGCTCGGTGAGGGTGTCCGCACCGGCCAGCAGCGCCTCGCGCTGGGAGACGCCGCCGGCGTCGGCCGTCATCGGCCGGAATGGCACGACCTCGGTGAAGTCCTGTGACCCGCCGCCCATCCCGATGGCGAAGAACCACAGGCCCACGGTCGCGGTGTCGGAGAACAGCGCCATCGAACTCTTCGTCGCGTCCCGGGCGACGGTGGCACGGGTGCCGTTGCCGGCCATGGCCCTCATGGACACCGACGCGTCGATGACCATCAGGACGCGGGCCGGCCGGGTCAGGTCGCTGATGTCACTGATCAGCACCTCCACCTCGGCCTTGCTGGGCGGTGGCAGCACCGGACCAAGGTCGACCGGCGCAGCCGTGACGGGCGCCGCCTCCTGCACCACGGGTGCGACGGCTTCCGGCAGCGAGGCCGAGGGGGCGGAGCCGGTGGCCGAGGCCGTCTGGTCGGGCATTGGCTGGTCGACGCCCGGGTCGAAGCCGAGGGCCTGGGCAGCGTCACGGCCGTCCCCCTCCAGCAACCGCACGACACCTTCGACCGCGGCCTGATTCTGGCCGACCGCACTGCGATCGACCCGGACCAGCGGGTAGTCCAGCAGCACCTGGCCGTCGCGGGGCCGGATCGGGACGGTCGCCGGGGTCGTCTGGTCGCGGGTGCGCAGGAACCATTGCTGCGCGGTGGTCGGCACGATCGGCGCCGTCGCGCCGCCTGCCTCGGCGCGATCGAAACCCTCGGAGATCGAGGTGACCCTGCCCTCGTCGATGGAGCCGGCCACGGAGGTCAGCACGGCGCGCAGGTCGCTGGACACGTTCGGACCGGCTGCGGCGCGTACCGACGAGCGCAGCGCCGCGAGCGCCGAGAAGCCGACGGCGGAGCTGGTCAGGTCGGCCAACGCCACGGGCCTGCCGGAAGTCAGGATGTCGCGCCAGGTCGGCGGAGTGCCGGCCCAGCCCAACTGCCCGGCGGACGCGGGATCCACAGCGAAGATCAGCGGTGAGCTGGCCATGCTGCCGATGTCCAGCAGTGGTACCTCCTGGCCCTGCGGCCGGGCGGCGATCCGGTCCAGCCAGGTCGTCGAGTCGGGGATCCAGAGGTCGGGCAGGGTCCCCGCGGGCAGGGTGCTCAGCTCCGCCGCAGTCTGCAACGGGTCCTTGGCGATGACCGACACCGTGACGCACCCGCCGGGGTCGAGAGGGCGCGCTCCCAGGTCTGCGGTCGCCTCGACGATGGCCGGCGCGATCGTGGGGTCGGCGGCCACCACGACCGTCGTGGTCGAGGCGGGCACGCAGGTGGCCTGGGCGGCGGGTTGGCTCTCGTCCACCCAGGCTCGCCCGGCGGCGCCGGCGATCGCGAGCATGCCGACGGCGACCATGCCCGCCAGCACCGGCACGCGGGCGCGTGGGCGCGCCCGCGCCCGCGGGCGCTGGGGCTGGGGCTGGGGATCGGGATTCCGGTCGTCGGGCACGTCGCCGGGTGGGTCCTCGGGCTTCCGGGGCTTCTCGTGTCCCGCGTGTTGTTCATGGTCCCACGGGTCCTCGACGTTGACGGGGGCCGCAGCAGGTTCGATTCCCCCGAGCCACCCCTCGACCCGGCTCGGTGAGTCGAGCACTCGGCCCCGGTGGGCGCGCCGAGCCGTGCGCCGCCGCTGCCCGTCGTCGAGAGGCACATGGGCGAACGGGTCTGCCGAGGCCGAGGCGGGGGGCCTGGTCTCGCTGCCGCCAGTCACGGTCGACGCCCGCTGTGCCGCCGGAGATCGCTCGCCGTCGTCACCAGCCCTTCCGTGTCGTGCCATCGGTTGCACCCTACGTTGCGTCGCCCGATCGGTTCATCCGAAGTTGATCGTGGTCACCGTGTCGCGGCTGCGTAGGCTGCCCCGGTGCCGGTTGCTGTCAGGGTCATCCCATGCTTGGACGTCGCGGACGGCAGGGTGGTCAAGGGCGTCAACTTCGCCGACCTTTCCGACGTCGGCGACCCGGTCGAACTGGCTCGACGCTACGACGCCGAGGGAGCCGACGAGGTGACCTTCCTCGACGTCAGCGCCACGGTGGAGGGACGCTCGACCATGCTGCACGTGGTGTCCGCGGCCGCGTCCCAGCTGTTCGTTCCGTTGACGGTGGGCGGAGGCGTCGCCTCGGTGGGGCACGTGGCCGATCTGCTGAATGCCGGTGCCGACAAGGTCGGGGTCAACTCGGCGGCGGTGGCTCGGCCGGCGCTCGTCGCCGAGATCGCCGAGCGCTTCGGTCGTCAGGTGCTGGTGCTGTCGATCGACGCGCGGCGAGGTGCTAGGCACGGGGCACCGACCGGCAGTGGCTTCGAGGTGACCACGCATGGTGGCCGCCGGGGGACGGGGATCGACGCGATCGAGTGGGCGGAGACCGCGGTCCGGCTGGGCGCGGGGGAGATCCTGCTGAACTCCATCGACGCCGACGGCACCCGGGACGGTTTCGATCTGGCCATGATCCGGGCGGTGCGCGAGGTGGTCGACGTGCCGGTCATCGCCAGCGGTGGGGCGGGTGAGCCTGGCCACTTCGCGCCCGCCGTGGCCGCCGGCGCCGACGCCGTGCTCGCCGCCAGCGTGTTCCACTTCGCCATCCTGTCTATCGCCGAGGTCAAGGCCGCACTCGCCGCCGCGGGCACGACGGTCCGCTGACCCCGCCCCCGCCATTTGTCGACAAGTGGGTGTGTTGGGTCACCCCCAATTGGCCATTTGTCGACAAGTGGGTGTGTTTGGCCATCCCCAAGTCGCCATTTGCCGACAAACAGCGGAGTGGGCTGGGTGAGCGCATCGACGGTCTTCCACAGCACCTGTGGATAACTCCGGGGTCAGCAAGCCGGATGAGGGCACGATGTCGCCGTGACCGTCGGCCAGGTGGGCAAGCCAGCCAGAGGCGAGGTGTTCCTGGGATCCATCGCAGTGACGTCCGGGGCCCTCACCCGCACGCAGTTGCGCGGGCCGGATTGGCGTCGCGTCATCCACGGCGTGTACACGGGCGGGACCGTTCCTCTCGACCACTTGGTCTCCTGCCGCGCCGCCCTACTGGTTGCGCCGGGCGAGGCCGCAGTCGGCGGAACATCAGCGGCATGGATCTTCGGGGCCAAAGCAGGGCGCAGGGATGCGGACCCGGTGCGGCTGGTTGTTCCGATCGGCCTCAGCGTCCCTCATCGGCGAGGCGTCGTGGTGCACCGCTTCGACGTGTCAGCCTGTGACGTCGCGGAGTTCTGCGGCTTGCGCATGACCACGCCGTTGAGGACGGCCTGGGACATCGCGGCTATCGAGAGGTTAGACAACGCAGTCGTCGCCCTGGACGACATGCTGAACAAGGGCATCATCGACTGGCAACTGCTGGCCGGCTATGCCGCGGACCGGGTCCGCTGCTGGGGGGCGGCCAGGGCTCGGCTCGCCATCTCGCTCGCTGACGGGCGGGCCGAATCTCCTCCCGAGTCGCGGGTCCGGCTTGCCCTTGTCTCAGCCGAGTTACGACCTCGTCCGCAATGGACCATCACTGACGGCTCTGGGACCTTCGTCGCGAGAGTCGACCTGGGCTTCCCTGCCGAGAGGGTGGCTGTCGAGTACGACGGTGGATATCACGCAGAACCAGGTCAGCTCGCAAAGGATCGTGATCGCCTCAACAAGATCCAGGAAGCCGGCTGGACGGTCGTCTTCGTGACGGCTGCCGATCTCAGGGATCTCACCAGCGTCGTTGATCGCGTCCGCGGCGCGCTGCACCGCCGGCGCGAGTCCTCAAAGCGGCTTGGCCCGGCCACCTCCCGCGCCTGACATTGGGGCCCAGCTGCCTAAGCGCCACTCGCTGAGCACCCTCCTCGTCGCCATTTGTCGACAAACGCCCGTTAGGCGTAGCTCCGGACCCGCCATTTGTCCACAAAAGCGCGTCGGGGGTCGGGGGAAGGCCCCCACCCGCCATTTGTCGACAAAAGTGCGTCGGGGGAAGGCTCCCACCCGCCATTTGTCGACAAATGGCGGGTGGGAGCCTTCCCC
>CAZEYA010000035.1:0-27533 GCA_964516515.1 uncultured Kineosporiaceae bacterium
CCGGTTGACCCCCGACATGAGTCGTCCACGCTCGGACATCGTCGCCCCTCCCGCTGCATCAACCCTCAGTGATACACCGTTCCATTCAGCGACGATCCTCACAAGCCCCACAAAATGAGCGTGTGATGTAGCCGCGTCACCGGCCGAATGGTCGATGTGACCACCGCGTCGTGGCCGACCGGCCACCCACACCACGCCAGGGACTCTCGCGCTTCCGGCCGGAGCTGGGCGTCCGTGCGGGACTTTCAGCCCTGTCGTCAGGACCCGAACCGGTCGAGTCCGACCTTGCGGCCGACGAAGGAGGTGCACATGGATGTGGCAGAACTGATCGCGAAGACCCGGGACACGCTGACCGCCCAGCGGGTGTTCGGCGGGCCGATGGTCCGGGACGGCGTGTCGGCCATCCCGGTGGCCCGGATCTCCGGCGGAGGACCGCATGGATGAGGTGATGCAGGACCGGTGGGGCGCGGCCAGCGGGTTCGCCGCGCTCGCCATGGGCGCGGCCGCGGTGGTCTTCGAGCGCGGTGCGCCTCCGGTCGGCGCGTCCGACAGCGAGGTGGCGGCGTTCCACGGTGCCCACACCGACGCCCTGCTGATGCAGAGCCTGCTGTTCCTGATCAGCGCCGCGTTCTTGCTGTGGTTCATCGGGTGCCTGCGCACCTACCTGGCCACGGCGGAGGGCGGGACCGGCCGCCACGCCGGGCTCGTGTTCGGCGCCGGTTTCGCCTACGCCGCCCTGAGCATCGTCGCCCAGGCCGGTCAGGTCGCACTGGCCGCGGTGGCCAGGGATGCGGCAGCGGAACCGCAGCTGGTCGCGGCCGTGGGATCGCTGGCGTGGGCCCTGTTCACCGTCGCCGCGGTGCCGGCGGCGGTCATGCTGATGGCGTTCGCGCTGCTGGCCGTGCGGTCCGACAGCCTGCCCTCGTGGCTCGGCTGGCTCGCCGCGGTCGCCGGCGCTGCGCAGTTCGGTCTGCTGGCGGGCATCGTCGTCGACGCCGGGCCGCTGGCCCCGGGCGGGTGGTACACCTTCGCGCCTTACCTGTTGTACGTGGTTTGGCTGGCCGCCACCGCCGTTGTCATGCTCCGGCGGGCCGGGCGCCGACCCGTCCAGGCAGACGACCGTGCACCGGCCGTCCCGGGACACCGGTGACCCACGCCCGCACAGCGCGCCGTCCGCATCGATAGGCGCGGCTGCGCAGGCACGACTACGTCTTTGCTTCACGGGCGCGTGGTGAGTAGTCAGAGGCGAGAACGGCTCACCAGGTCGAGCAGTGCATCCGCGGCCGATCGCGGCTGCCTCTGGATGGACAGGTGGCCGGTTCGAGCGTGCGTCGCGCCGCGCGCACCGGGCACGAGCGCGGCCAGCTGCTCGGCCGAGAAGGGTGAGGCGGGATCGTCCGCCCCGATGAGGAACAGCGTCGGCGCCACCACACGGCCGGCCTGCAGCCGGTCCCACGTTGTGGTCGGTGCGGTTGCGGCGGCGTAGGCGCTGGCCATGTTCTCCGGCACGAAGGCCGCGTCGTGCAGCGACGGTTCGACGGGGACGCCCTTGTACAGCAGCGTCTGCGGGAGGGCCGCGCGCAGCGCAGGCAAGCCGAGCGCGGCCAGGCCGGTAGTCTCTCACGCCCAGTCGACGAAAGCAGGCGACGCCCGGCGCGCCCGCGATGCCGCCGAGGACGGCGAGCGACCCGACCCGCGCCGGCGCGGCCACGGCGATCTCGGCGGCGACCGACCCGCCCAGCGAGTGCCCGACCAGGTGCGCCCGGTCGATCCCGAGCTGGTCGAACAGCGTCAGGACGCCGCCGGTCAGGTCCTCGAAGCCGTACGGGCCGCCGATCGCCGATCCGCCGTGCGCCCGCCAGTCCAGCCTCACCACCCGCAGGCCGGCGACGTGGCGCTCCCCGTCGATGAGACCGCGGGCCAGGTGTCCGACGGAGCGGGTCACGCACCGGCTGGCCGGTTGTTCTCACGAATCGGCGAGCGGGCGCAGGATGATTGATTCGCACCATGCGCATTCTGGGCGTCGGTGATCGCCGGGCACGCCGACAGGCGCCCCCGTCACGGCGCCTGCGGCGCGGTCCTGAGTAGTGCGGCTTGCCCACGGGCCAGCCGGGTCCGCGGCCAGACTGCCCGAATGGCCGACCGCACCGGCGGCACGAGGCTGACGAACCGGAGCCGGGTCGGCGACGCCTGCAACAACGACCGTTTGACCTCGTTGACCGCCGGGCCGTAGTGCACGACCGTGCACCCCAGGTCGACGGCGAGGTCGACGCTCGCCATCAGGACGCTCTCATAGGCGTGCGGCGCGGAGTCCGGGACACGGTCGAAGGCACCGGAGAGCAGGCTCAGTGTCGAGCCGGTGTGCAGGAAGCTGTGGTAGCCGACCGGGCTGCCGACTGATCGGGCGATCAGGTGCACCACCCGGTCACTGGGGATCGACCAGTGCGCGTCGACCATCGCCGGGTAGAGAGAGCGAAACGGCGGGTCCATCGGCCGGACGATGTCGTAGCCGCGCAGGAGTGATCCACGCAGGTGGATCGGGATAGGCCCCCGGAGTCGTTCGATCGTCCCGCCACGGTTCTCGAAACGGCGCAGCTTCCGCGCCAGGTTCTTGTGTGCGGCCACAAGGTCGGCACGCGTGTCCGCTGTCACCGACAGCTCCGAGACGCCCAGCCATCCCAGGTCGACCGAGGGCTGCGGGCGTGGCGTGGCCGCCCGCTCCACGATGGCACCCGCGACGTGGCGCCGCGCGAGCCACTGGATGGCGGCGTCGGCAAAGGCCTCGCGGTCGATACCCGCAGTGACCAGCCCAGGCCCCGCGACACCGTCGGTGCCCAGACCCGAGCGGTCCCAGTACCAGATTGGGGGGCCTGCGACGACCGTGCGCCGCACCCAGGGTGAGGCGAAAAGGCTGACGCCGTAGTCCCGGCACCGGTGGACCAAGGCGACCCCGATCAAGGCGCCACTCGACGTACCTCGCAGGAGGAACGGACGCGTCGTGGGGTTGCGGCAGTTGAGCGACGCGGTGTAAAGGTCGAGCAGCGTGGCATCGGCCCCAAGCTGATCGAGGTCCCCAAGCAGGGCCGAACGCTCTGACGCGTCGAGAGGCCGGGAGCTGAGCTCGAACGAGGGGCACGCCACCCACGAACGTTAGTCCGACCCCGGTGTCCGGACAAGGCGTGATCGGGGCCGGCACATCCGTTGGGGGGTGTGTCGGGAGTCCTACCAATGTACGTAGCGGACGCCGCCCTCGGCTCGCTCCCGCCGGGCGTCGACCTCGTCCTCTTCGCTGGGCCGGAGTTACCCGAGCACAGGGCGGGTCGCCGACTCAGCGGGAGCTGGCGAGTCGCCGCAGCCAGCGCCGTTGCCACGGGGTCTCGACAGCACGGGGGTGGTAGCCCGCTCGGACCCAGGCGACCGCCTGGTCGGGATCTACCCCGTCGAGGACCGCCATCGCCGCCAGTGCTGTGCCGGTCCGCCCGATGCCACCGCGGCACACCACCTCGACGCGTTCCCCCTGCTCAGCGCGGCTATGGGCCTCGCGGATCCCCGCGATCGCGTCGACGGGGTCGCGGGGGACCCAGAAGTCCGGCCAGTTCAGCCGCCGCCAGCGCCACGACGGCGTCGGTCCGGCAGCCAGGAGCAGCGAGAAGTCCGCCGGGATCGCACCGTCGGAGGCCGCCCGGCCCCGGATCAGGGCACCGCACGGCAGGGCCAACACCCCCGGGGTGTCCGCCCACGTCGCGGATCCGCTCCGGGTCAACGCCCACCACTCGTCAGTGATCCGATGGGCGCTCCTCCAAGCAGGCGGAGACCGGGCCGATCAGCCGGGCGAAGCTGGGTGGACATGCGTGTTGGGGGACGGTTCGCATGGGTGGCCGAGCACGTCACGACGCCTCTGGACCGCCCGCGGCCACCGGCTGGCCCGTCTCCTTGACGAGGACCGGACGCAGGTGCACCGGTTCGACGGCCTCGCGACGGCGGGCCCGCACGGCGTGGTAACGCAGATTGAGCAGCTCGATGACCACGGCAAAGGCGATCGGCCCGTAGATGTAGCCCTTGGGCGTCTTGAACCCGAATCCCTCTCCGATCAGGGTGGCGCCGATAAGGATGAGGAAGGCCAGCGCGAGCATCTTCACTGTCGGGTGCCGGTCCACGAAGCGGCTGATGGTCCCAGCCGACACCAGCATGATCACCACGGCGAGGACGATCGCCGCCACCATGACGGCAACCTCGTCGACCATTCCCACGGCGGTGATGACCGAGTCGATCGAGAAGACCAGGTCAAGGACGAGGATCTGCGCGATCACGCCAGCAAACGTCGCTGTGCCGGCGGCGCTGCCGTGGTGCCCCTCGGCACCCTCGAGGCGCTCGTGGATCTCCAGGGTGGCCTTCACGAGAAGGAACGCCCCGCCCAGGATCAGGATCAGGTCCTTGCCGGAGAAGTCCAGGCCCCCGATCGAGAACAGGGTGCGTGTCAGTCCGATGACCCATGAGATGGCGAAGAGCAGCCCGAGCCGCATGACCATCGCCGCGGAGAGCCCGACGAACCGTGCCCGGGCGCGCTGGTGCTCGGGCAGCTTGCCCGCCAGGATCGAGATGAAGATGATGTTGTCGATGCCGAGGACGACCTCGAGCATCAGCAGAGTAAGGAACGCGATCCAGATCTGCGGGTCGGTGAGCAGCTCCATGACCGAACCGTATGTCTTCGATGCGCCTGCGGGGTTCACGGGGTGCGGCAGGGATGACGGCGGACGAGCTCACGGTTCCCACCTCGGCGCAAATTCGACGCATCGGTCTCGACGGAATCAAGACTTGGCGGGAAGACCTCCCGAGCAGCGACCTCACTACCGTCGATGGCATCCCGACACCATTGCTAGTGTCGTGCGCCCGAAGAATTAAGTCTAAGTTGCTATAGTGTTGTGATGTCGCATCCTGGGCCTCGTGCGGTGGAGATAGAGCTGTCGGGTGCTGAGCGTCGCGCGTTGGAGCTGGCGGTCAGGGGTGAGGCACCTCGCCTGGCTGAGTGGGGCTGGGATTGACCTGGCGTGCCCGCTGAGCTGGGAATACTGTGGCGTGCTGAGGGTCATCGTCTCCGAGCTGAGGGGCACTTCCAGGGTGAAGGCTGCGCGTAGCATGCCGAGGATCACGGTTACCGGTGATGCTCGTGGGGTGGCCACAGAGTTCTCCGTGGGGGTGGCGGATCAGCGATCGGGAACGCACCGCGATCACCACCGTGAACACGACCGTCACGAAGGCCCTCGGCGTTGGCGCGGTCTGGCAGACGGTGATCGCCGCCGACGGTGACGTCCGTGACGGCGGCCAACGCGCCCGCGTCGAGGGCCGCATCCGTACCGCCACAGACATCGGCCTGGCCAGGTTCCCACGGGGTTCACGAGCAACGCCGCCTGGCTGACCGCCGTCATGATCGCCGTCGACCTGATCGGCTTGGACCCAGATCCTCCTGCTCGACGGACCCTCGCTGCCGCCGAGCCGACGACCCTGAGCTACCGGCTGCTGCACGTAGCCAGGGTTGGGCACCACTGTCCGGCCTCACGACATCACGAGTTGGTCTACGCCCTTGACGAGCCCGGCGGCGCCCGGGATGCTAACCGTACGATCGTCCAGTAACGGGAGGCGGCAGCGTGGCCGAGGTGATGAGAACGGCAAGGTTCGCGCCAAGCGACCTATTCATCGGGATCGAGTGGTCGGCCCCAGCCTCCCGCTACCCCGGGACCAGTTCGGACATGCACTGGCAGACGTGGGGGCTCGACGACGCGCTGTACGTGGTCGACGACGACGGCCACAATTTCGGCAAGCCGTGGAACTTCGGCCATCTGCTGCGTGTGACCGGAACCCCGCCCGACCATCGGATGGAGGAGATTTCCGCCTTCCCCGACCTCGTCCGTCCCGAGGGTCTGCGGTGTCGACGGTACGTCGACGGCACCGTCGCTATCGGAGACCGACTTTTCGTCGCGGCATACGACTACGCAGACGAGATCCCAGGTTTCGAAGACTTCTGGCATATTGACCATATCTCTGACCACGGCGGCGTCGCCTCACTGATGTATACTGACGACCGAGGAGTGACATGGCACAACACTCCTGACCCGAATGTAGGTCCCGATGACTACTTTCTTGGCCCCAGGTTCGCTGGTCTGGCTTTCGTCCAATTCGGCCCGGGTTACACCGGCGTCCCCGACAGGTTCGGTGACTACGTGTACGCCTTGTCCAACGACATGAACTGGGAGACGGGAGACAACATATTCCTGGCTCGGGTGCCGAAATCGGACATCCTCGATCGTTCGACCTGGGAGTTCTTCTGCACCCCGGGAGAAGGGGCGTTCGAGGCGCCGGCACGATGGACCAGCGACGAGTACCGCGCCCGACCGATCCTGCGCGATCCTGGCCGCGTGGGCCACCCGACAATGACCTGGAACCCAGCAGTCGAGCGGTTCCTGCTGACGTACGGTACCGATTCCGTCCCCCACACGTTCGCGACGCCCGTACCCGTCGCCCGCGAGACCTGGGACCGGCAGACCGAACTGCTCGTGCTCGAAGGGCCGACTCCGTGGGGTCCGTGGCGACTGATCCATCACGACCCGTCATGGGAACACCCCCACACGCCGTACCTGCCACAGGTCCCTGCGAAGTGGCTGGACGACGACGGATTGGGTGGCTGGATGGCCTACTCGGGCGACTATACCGAGCCCGGCGGCAGCTACTACGGCTTCATGACGCGGCACTTCCGACTCGTTCCGGCGTAGCACGCATAACCCCACCAACCCAACAGGAGGCTTCGACGATGACGACGATCCCACCCGGTACTCCACGTCCCCTGACTCCGCTCCCGCACCCCCCCGGCCTTGGCCGTCGCGCTTTCCTGCACCAGCTGGCCGCGGTCGGAATGTTTCCGGTCGGGGTGTCGGCGCTCGCGAGTTGCTCCGGTGATTCCGCCTCTGCACCGGAGACAAGTGCGGCCGGCAGTGCCGGAAGTGAATCCGTCGAACCCTCCTTTGCCACCGGCGAGATTCCCGGGCCGCCCTGGGAGGGCGGTACTCGCGGTGGAACCGGGCTGGCAGTGTGGGAAGACGACACTCTGGTCCTCGATCCACCCCTCGCGTATGGCACCGGCGACTACTACTGTATGCAGAACTTCTACCGTGGCCTCACGTTCATTGGCCTGGACGCTGAGCCGCAACTCGACCTCGCGGAATCGGTCGATATCAGCGACGACGGACTCACGTACACGTTCACGCTGCGCTCGGGCGTCACCTTCCACAACGGCCGGCAGCTCACGTCAGCTGACGTCAAGTACACGCTCGAGCGATCCAGCTCGGTGGACATCGCCAGCTGGGTCCAAAACTTCCTGTCGGCGGTCGAGGGCCATGAGGCGTTCGTCGCCGGGGACGCTGAGGAGATCACTGGCATCAGCACGCCGGATGACCGCACCGTGACGCTCACGCTGACCCGCGCGGACGTCACGATCCTCCTCGTCGTCGGGATCCCGCCGTTCTACATCCTTCCCCAGGAAGAGGTCGAGGCGGCGGGCGAAAACTGGCCGCAGACTGCGGTCGGCACTGGACCGTACGTTCTTGCCGACTACGACGGAAGCAATCGAGTACTGACCCTGGAGCGCTTCGATGGGTACGTGTACGGCGATCGGCTCCCGTACTTCGACACCATCGAGTGGCGCTGGGGTGTAGGCCCCGACCTGCAATACCTCCAGGTGGACCGAGGTGAGGCGGACGTCACTGTCGTAGTCCCCCCATCGGTGACCGAAGAGATCGCCTCCGATCCGGCCAAGGCACAGAGACTGCAAACCTGGAACTCGTTCTCGCTCTTCTGGTGGGAATTCGACGTGACATCACCGCCGTTCGACAATCCTCTCGTTCGCCAGGCCGTCAATCACGCTTTCGACGGGTCGAAGCTGGAACCGATCGGATTTTCCGTCACCAAGCATTTCTGGCCCGAGGGTCTTCTGGGATTCGACGATTCGCTGCCGGTCTACGAGTACGACCCCGATAAGGCCCGGTCCCTATTGGCTGAAGCCGGCGTCTCCGGCCTTTCTGTCAAGCTCGGATCCGTTTCTTCCACCCCCAAGCAATCACGGGCAGCTGAATTGTTGGCCCAAGACCTCGAGGCCGTCGGGATCACTGTCGAGATCGTCCCGACCGAGGAGAGCATCTTCGACATCGGGGTTGACGCAGGCAATCGGTTCGACCTCTGGAACAAAGGGTGGGGCATCGGCTTGCCGGATCCCTCGGAACTGACCGCGAGCCTGATCGGCACGGGCGCCCCGTCCAACTTCGGCGGTTTTGGCAATTCCGAGATCGACGAACTCGCGGCCGCTGCCGTCGCCGAGGTGGATCGCGATGCCCGGGGCGAAAGCTACGCCACGGTGGAGAGACTTCTCGTCGAGGAGGCCCCCTTCGTCTTCGTCGGCGTCGAAACCCGATTGACCTACACGTCCGAGCGACTGCGCAACTTCCTGTGGGAGCCGGCGCTGTGGGCGTACTGGGACAGGCTATGGGCCGAAGGGTGAGCGGAACGGGCGTCCTCCGCGCGTGAGCGCACCTCTCCCCGTCGGCCGCTCACCTATAGCACACGGGAGACTACGCTCAGTAGCAACCAAGCCCGGTGTCGCTATCGGCTTGTGCCTGCTCGGGGTCTTCGTCTTCGCCGCCGCCTTTCCCGGACTCCTGAGTCCGAATGACCCTCTCGTGTCAGCCCCTGAAGGCCTGTCGGCGTCGGGTCGCCCGCTGCCACCGGGGACCGTCGGCTTCCCGTTGGGGACCGACGAACTCGGCAGGGACCAGTTGTCGCGACTGGTGTATGCCACTCGTGGCGCATTGCTCATCGCGATCGTCCCCAACGCGGTCGCCCTTTCCATCGCAACCATCGTGGGCGTCGTGGCCGGCTACTTCCGCGGCTGGGTCGAGGTCGTCCTGATGCGGGTGACGGAGACCGTGCTGGTACTGCCGGCCTTCCTCGTCACGCTGGCCATCTTGGCGACGTTTGGCCGCAGCGTCGAGGCACTGGTCATCACGCTCGCCCTGGTCGCGTGGCCCTATCCCGCGCGAGTCGTGTACGGCGAGGTGCTGCGAATCCGTGAGGAGACGTTTGTCGAGGCGGCTCGCTCGATCGGCGCCTCACCGCTGCGGATCATCGGGCTGCATGTGGCGCCGCAGCTGCGAGGACTCCTGCTCGTCTACTTCACTCTGAACGCGGTATTCATGGTCCTTCTGGAGGCCGGATTGTCGTTCCTCGGGTTCGGGACGCCACCGCCGGATCCCACCTGGGGCGCCATGTTGGCGAGCTCCCGCGACCAGTTCCTCTCGCCGTGGCTGATCATCTCGCCCGGTTTGTGTCTCGCGCTGCTCGGTGCCGGCTTCTACCTGGTCGGCGACGGGATCCAGTCGGCGCTCGGCCCGCCGAGGGCGCGGATCCGCCTGTGACGCCGCCCGCCCCCGCCCCATGGAAAGAGAGACGGTCATGACGACGCAGGAGCGATCCCCAGCTTGCAACCCCCGGAGTCGGCTGTGGTTCGGGCCAGACGACATCAACGGGTTTAACCATCGGGCCTGGCTCAAGCCGCTGGGTATCTCGGACGAAGGCTTCGACGGGCGACCTGTCGTCGGCATCGCCAACACGTTCAGCGAATTCAACGGCTGCAATGTCCACCTGCGGACGTTGGCCGAGCACGTCAAGCGGGGCGTCTGGCAGGCGGGCGGTGTCCCTCTGGAATTTCCTGTTCTGAGCCTGTCCGAGACCCTCATGAAGCCCAACGCGATGCTGTACCGGAACCTCGCCGCCATGGATGTGGAGGAGATGATCCGGTCACATCCCATGGACGCCGTCGTCCTGCTCTCCAGCTGCGACAAGACGACACCAGCCGTTCTCATGGGAGCCGCGAGCGCCAATGTGCCCGCCATCCTCGTCACGGGTGGGCCCCAGCTCGTCGGTGTGTGGCGCAACCAGGAGGTGGGGTCCGGCACGGACTTCTGGCGGGTGAGTTATGACCGGCGCCACGGCCGCATCTCCGAAGCAGAGTACCGGGAGTTCGAGGGTGCACTAGTCCGCTCGCACGGTCACTGCATGGAGATGGCGACCGCCATGTCCATGGCGGTCGCCGGAGAGGCGCTGGGCATCGCCTTACCCGACAACGCGTCGATCCCCGCGACGGACAGCCGTCGGGCGGTCCTGGCCGAACGTTCCGGCCGCAGGGCAGTCGAGATGATCACGGCGGACCTGCGTCCGCGTGACGTCCTCACTCGTCGCGCCTTCGAGAACGCCATTAAAGTGACGATGGCAGTCGGAGGATCGACGAACGCCGTCATTCATCTGTTGGCGGTGGCCGGCCGGCTGGGCCTCGACATCGGCCTGTCAGACTGGGCGGCAGCGCACGAGATACCAGTGCTCGCCGATCTCCGGCCGTCCGGTAAGCACCTGTTGGAGCGGTTCTTCCACGCCGGGGGAGTGCAGGCGCTGATGGGCGAGATGGGGGACCTCATCGACGGGTCGTGCCGCACGGTGAACGGCCGAACCATCGACGACAATCGCGCCGGACGACGTTCCCTGGATCACGACGTCATCCGCCCGCTTGAGAACCCGGTGTTCGGCTACAGCGGAATCGCCATCCTCCACGGGTCGCTGGCGCCCGATGGGGCGGTCATTAAGCGGTCGGCCGCCTCACCGGCACTGTTCCGGCACCGCGGTCCCGCGTATGTCTTCGACGACGTGCGGGACCTATCCGACCGGCTGGACGACCCCGACCTGCCGGTGACGCCCGACAGCGTCCTCGTGCTGCGGGGGGCGGGCCCGTTGGGGGCACCCGGGATGCCGGAATGGGGGCACATCCCGGTTCCCGGCCGCCTGGAGGACGCCGGCGTCAGCGACATGGTGCGGATCTCCGACGCCCGAATCTCAGGCGGGTCGCATGGGACGATGATCGTGCATGTGTCTCCCGAGTCGGCTGTCGGCGGCCCGATCGCCGCCGTACGCACGGGCGACGTCATCGCGCTGGACGTCGACGCCGGGAGGCTTGATCTAGAGGTCGACGACCGCGAGATAGCCCGTCGGCTCATGCAGGCGCCGCCACCGCCGGTTCACTTCCGCCGAGGATACGGTGTGCTGTTCAGTGAACAGGTGCTCCAGGCCGACCAGGGGTGCGACTTCCGGTGCCTGCGCGGCATCGATCCAGCCGAACGCGACGACCTCCCGCTGGGCATCATCAAGGGGTGGGTGCTGGGTGACTGACCGCGCTCCTCTCGGCGTGCCGGAATCACTGCTGACGGCGGGGTCGGCGGTCGTGTGCGACGCCCTGGACCGCCTCGGCCACCGCGACGCGGTCCTCGATCCCCGGATCCGGCCATTGTGGCCAGCCTCGCGTGTTGTCGGGCGGGCATTCCCGGTCGAGGTGATCGTCGACCTCGACGACCCCGACCAGCCCTATGACGTGGAGATGTCGGCGCTGGATGCCATGGGGCCCGGGGATGTCGGGGTGTACGCCGTGGCCCCCGACAGCCGAGCTGCGACCTGGGGCGAACTCTTCACGTGTGCCGCCATGGGCCGCGGCGTGCGTGGGGTGGTCATCGACGGCTGTGTCCGCGACGGTACCGCCGTTGCGGCCCTGGGCTTCCCCACGTTCCATCGCGGCTTCTCTCCGCTGGACACCCTGCAGCGTGCCGTGGTTTCCGGATACGGCCAAGACGTGACCTGCGGCGGCGTCGCCGTATCGGCAGGAGATGTCGTTGTCGCTGACATCGACGGCGTCGTCATCGTGCCTGCGGACCTGGTCGACGACGTGGCAGAGGGGGTGCGGGCCAAGCGGATCCTCGAACTCGGTGCGCGTCAGGACCTGCTGTCCGGCATGGGGATCAGGGCTGTCTGGGACAAGTACCGGGTGTTCTGAAATCCGAGCCCACCTAGGACCGCGCTGCGCGCAGGAGTCGGACAGCTTCGTGCAGCAGCTCCCGGACCGCCTCGACGGGGACGGCGGTGTCTCCGACGAGCAGCTGCAGGCACAGCCCGTCGAGCAGCCCGACCAGTCGCCGGGCTTCGCTCGCAGCGTCGACGGCCGCGAACTCTCCCGAGGCCACTCCTGCCGCGATGGTCTCGGCGAACGCCCCACGCCACGCGTCGTAGCGCTCGTTGTGCAACCCGGCGATCTCGGGGTGGTGGATCGCTCGAGCCCAGTACTCCAGCCAGAGCCG
Source organism: uncultured Kineosporiaceae bacterium (assembly GCA_964516515.1). Lineage (GTDB taxonomy): Bacteria > Actinomycetota > Actinomycetes > Actinomycetales > JBBAYJ01 > JANNOG01. The sequence continues at coordinate 12,216 of CAZEYA010000035.1, forward strand.
CCAATTCCGTGCGGCAGCGGGCCGGTCCGGCATCGCGGTGTCGATGAGGACGAGAAGACGCTCTTCGGCTGAGCCCTGCTCGCGAACCTGCGCGAGTACCTGGTCGGTGAAATCGTGCGAGCTCTGACGCAGTGCCTCGACGAGCAGTTCGTCGAGGCTGGGAAAGTGATAGGTCAGGGTGCCGACGGCGATGCCACATCGAGCGGCGATGACCCGGGCGGTGGTCTGGGCCATGCCGACCTCGACGATGCAATCGCGCGCCGCCTCGAGGACCATCACTCGGCGGACTGTCGGCGGGTGACGGCGCCGCTTGCCCGGGACCACTTGCTCGGACACCCGACCGATCATTTCACGACGCCTGCAGGCCGCCCGGAGACCCAGGACCCGTCGCCGATGACGTCCTCGACGCGGCCCGAAGCAACGGATCGGTACAAGGCCTCGAGGGTGCGCACGACCACCGTTGCATCCTGCGCGATGAGCCTTGGTGGTTCGAGGTCGCGGACGACCCGTGCGAAGTGGCGCATCTCGGCGGCGTACGCCGCGTCCTCGGTGGCCTCGACCGGCCCGAAGGCTTCACTGACGGGTTCCCCGCGCCCGAGACCGTCGGCCCCGGTGCGCCGCACGTGCTCCACCGTCTGCGTCTCGGGAACGAACCGGATGCCACCCCGTTCGAGCAGCACGCTCATGCCAAACGACGCCGCGAACTCCCGCACCGGGTGATGCGCCGCGATGTGCAGGCTCGCCAGCACATCACCGGGGTAGCGCAGGACCGCCACGATCTGGTCCTCGTATTCCACGTAGGACTCGGTCTTGGGCCCGGTCATGGCGAAGGCGGCCAGCGGGTAGGAGCCGACGACGTGGTTGATGGTGTCGAGGTCGTGGATGCCCGTCCAGTACAACAAGCCCCCGCACGATTGCGTGGTGCGCCACCACCCCGGGAAGACGGGTGACCAGTGCAGGCCGTCGACGTGGATGCCGAGGACCTTGCCATAGGTGCCTGATCTGGCCACCTGGATCAGTCGCGCGTACGGCGGAAAGAGCTTCTGCATGTGACCTACCAGCAGGCTTACGCCTGCCCGGTCACAGGCTTGGGTCATGGCCACGGCGTCATCCGATGTGACGGCGAACGCCTTCTCGCAGAAGACGTGGCAACCGGCTGCGGCTGCGGTTTCGACAAGGCGGCGATGCGTGTCGTGGGGCGTCATGACGAGCACGCCCTCGACCGGCACGACGGACAGCGCCTGCTCAAGACTGGTGAACGTCGCGATGCCGAGGGCCTGCGCGACTTTCCGACGCGGCGCGGACAGGTCGACGACACCGGTAACCGTCAGCTCGGGAACGCCACGAAACACCCGGGTCACCAGCAGCTCGGCGAACCAGCCGAAGCCGACGATGACGACGGGGACGCGCGTCATGACAGGCCCGCTTCGACATGGTCACGGCCGGCGAAGAGGGAGGCATCGTGCGAGTGCACCCACTGCGCCCCCTGCGTCGCGGCGAGGTCGAGGAGTCGCCGCCGACTGCGCTGGTACGCACTGGTGTCCCAGAGGAGCCCGGGCAACGCCCCTTCCGCCCGCAGCGCTGTGTTCCACACGGCGTCCCCGGTAACGATCTGCGGGGCCGTGGCGGTGGGACGGACGAGCACCGACAGGTGGCCGGGGGTGTGGCCGGGGGTCGAGAGAATCACTACGGAGTTGTCCTCGAAGAGGTCGAGGTCACCATCGATACCGGCGTAGTCGAGCTCCTCGGCAGCGATCAGCGCCATGTCGTACTCGCTGCGCATCTCTGGCAGGTCGGGATGTCGGGCATATGAGAGTTCCGCCGAGCCGATCAGGAAGCGAGCACCGGGGAACAGCCGGTTCCCCCCGACGTGGTCGCGGTGCAGATGCGTGTTGACGACATAGCGGACTGATCGAGTGCTCACGCCCAGCTTATCCAGCACCACCAGGAGGTCGCCGTCGTGGCGCCGTTGCGGCAGACCCGCGAGAAAGGCCTGGTCGTCGGGCACCCGTGGCCGAGCGAGCGCACTGTCGACCACACCCGTATCGATCAGGAGGGTGTCGCTGCCGTGTCGGATGACTGTGACCGCAGTCGGTATACCCATGGCGTCGTCGCCATCCCCGAGCCGCATGAGCGACGCCGGCACCACCCAGTCCGCCTGGTTGACAACGAGCATCGTCACGACCGCGGTCATGCGCCGCGCCCCGCGACGTCGCCCGGAGCGTCCTGCGACATGGGGAAGAAGCACCACGCGGTGTGCCCGTCACCGTCGCTGAAGGCGGGGGGAGGGTTCGTGCAGACGTCGGCGGCACGCGGGCACCGGGTTCGGAACACGCAGCCGGACGGCGGGTCGAGCGGGCTCGCGGGGTCCCCTCGCATGACGACCCGGTCCGATCGGGAAGCGGCACCCCCCGGATCGGGTGGCTGCGCCGCCGCGAGCAGTGCGGCGGTGTACGGGTGCAGCGGCGACCCGAGGACTTGCGCTCGTGGACCCGATTCCACGATGTGGCCCAGGTACATGACGATCACCCGGTCCGAGATCTCGCTGACGACCGCCAGGTCGTGCGTGATGACGACGTAGGACAGACCCAGCCGCGCTTGCAGGTCCATGAGCAGGTTGAGGATCTGGGCCTGGATCGACACGTCGAGGGCGCTCACCGGCTCATCGCAGATGATCAGGTCTGGGTTCAGCGCAACCGCCCGGGCAATGGCAACGCGTTGCCGCTGCCCGCCAGACAGCGTTCGCGGGTACCGCGAGGCGATCGCGGGATCGAGCCCCACCAGATCGAGCAGCTCGTCGACGCGCCGACGCGCCTCAGCACGGTCACGGCCGAGTCGGTGGACGACCAGTGGTTCGGCGACGGATCGGCCGACCGTGAACTGAGGATCTAGGGAGGAGTACGGATCCTGGAACACCATCTGCATCCGCAGTCGGAGCCGACGCAAGGCCTTTCCTCGTTGTGCTCCGACCTCCACACCGTCGAACGTGATCCGGCCGGTCGTCGGTTCGATCAGGCGCAGCACAGCTCGCGCTGTGGTGGATTTTCCCGAACCCGACTCACCGACGATGGCTAACGTCTCCCCCCTCTCCACCGCGAACGAGACTCCCGAGACCGCGTGAACGGTTCGTCCCCCGGGCGCGGGGAAGCGCACGACGAGGTCCTCGACCCGCAGCAGGTCGCTCACGACCCACCGCCAGCAAAGACCGCCGGCACGAGATGGCAAGCCGCCGAGACACCATCGCCGATGGGAACCAATGGCGGTCGTACCGTGCGACAGACGTCCATCACGTATGGGCAGCGAGGGTGGAACGGGCACCCGGCGGGACGCTTGTCCGGACTGGGCGGCGCACCCGGGATGGTGTGCAGCCGGGACCGCGCTCGGGCCGGGGCGAGGTGGGGTGCCGACAGCAACAGGGCTTGGGTGTACGGGTGCGCCGGAGCGGTTCGGATCCTGTCAAGAGATCCCGACTCGACGATCCGGCCCGCGTACATCACCCCCACCCCGACGGCCGCTCTGGACAGGGCAGCCAGGTCATGGGTCACCATGACCAGGGCCATTCCTCGTGACTCGCAGACCTCGACAAGCAGGTCGAGGATCTGGGCCTGGATCGAGACGTCCAGGGCGGTGGTGGGTTCGTCCGCGAGAAGCACGATCGGCGCGCATGACATCGCTATAGCGATGGCGACCCGTTGTCTCATGCCCCCCGAGAGCTGATGCGGAAAGGAGTCAGCCCGCCGTCGCGGGTCGGGGATGCCGACCTGGGCGAGCAGCTCGATCGTCTCCTCGCGAGCTGCGCTCCTGGGCATCCGGGTGTGCCGTCGCAGTGTCTCTGCGATCTGTTCCCCCACGCTCCATACCGGCGACAACGAGGCGAGCGGATCCTGGAGGATCATCGACATCCGGGTGCCGAGGACTGCACGACGCCGGCTTCGAGAGATCGACAGCAGGTCGGCATCCTCCAGGCGCAACGTGTCGGCGGCAACGTGACCCGGGTGGTCCACGAGACCCGCGATCGCAAGCAGAGTGAGACTCTTCCCAGAGCCCGACTCGCCGACGATCCCGAATCGGTCACCGCGCCCGACGGCGAACGACACCTCCTCGACCGGCCGCGTCCGGCTACCGCCAGCAGTGAAAGCCACGGAGAGACCTTCGACCGTGAGGACGGGGTCAGAGCCGGACACGGGGATCCAGAAAGGCGCGGGCCACGTCGGCCACGGTGTTGAGGACGAGGACGAATAGCGATCCCACGATCACGCATCCCATGAGCAGCGGCACGTCGTTGCGTTGCATTGCCTGGTAGGCGGTCAGACCGAGCCCGGGCCAGCTGAAGACGGTCTCGATGACCACCGCACCGCCGAGCAGGAAGCCGAAGTCGATGGCGAGCATCGTGATCACCGGGCCCGCAGCGGCTCGGAGGCTGTGCTTGAGGAGAATCGTCCGCGGTGGCATGCCCTTGGCGCGCAGCGCGCGCACCATATCGGTGTTGAGGATGTCGACAATCGCCTCACGCGTGATGCGGGAATACCACGCGGCGCCCGCGATTCCGAGCGCCAGGGACGGCAGCACCAGCCCCAGGGGGAAGTCGTTACCCCCGAGCGGGAAGACGGGAAGCCGATAGGCCAGCAGGTACAGCAGCACCAGACCCACCCAGAACCCTGGCAGGGAGATGACCAGCAGGGCGGCCGCCAGGGCGCTGCGGTCGAAGGCACCGCCCGCTCGGGAGGCCGCGAGAACGCCCACGCTCACGCCGAGTCCGACCTGGACCACGAGGGCGCCCAGGGCCAGCAGCGCTGTGTACGGCAGTCGCTCCGCGATGAGGTCCGATACGGCACGGCGTTGTGAGTAGGAGTAGCCGAGATCGCCGGTCAGGGCCCGGCCCATGTATCGGGCGTACTGCGCAGGTAGCGGGTCGTCGAGCCCGAGGTTTTCGCGGACGGTGGCGACCTGCTCGGCGGTGCCCTTCGGACCGACAACGGCTCTGGCCGGATCGGTCGGGATGGAGAACGTGAGGAGGAACGTGAACGTGAGGACGAAGAAGAGCGTCAAGACAATAGAGGCGATACGCCGCGCCACGAAGCGGCTTGGGCCTGCCCTCAGGACACCGAGGGACCTCGCTTCGAACCCGGGAGACATTCGTGTCGTCGCCATAGACCCCGTCCCGATCGTCATCGACCTGGTGACGGTCTCGCGTGTCGTACGCTTGACCGATTAGAGTGCCGAGCGTAGACGGGGATCGCCCCGCATGCAATGCGCACGGTACCTACGGGTTACGTCCTGCCCCGCGTCATCAGAGCGCGTCGTCACCAACGAGGAGCAACCGTGAGCGCACCATGGGCGCCGGACGCCATCAGGGTGGAGCATCGAACGGAGGCGTCGCCGGTCCTGGGCCTCGGTACGCCCAGGCCACGCCTGTCCTGGACCACGCCTGGGGCACCATCGAGTTTCCGACAGGCGGCCTACACCCTCGAAGTCACGCGCGCGGACGGAGCGCTCACCGAGGCCACGGTTGACACGTCTGATCAAGTGCTGGTGCCTTGGCCCCTGGAGCCGCTGCGGAGTCGAGAGGCGGTAGCGGTCCGCATCCGGGTGCGCGGCCACGACGGGTCCGGCTGGAGTGACTACAGCCGCCGCTGTGTCATCGAGGTCGGCCTGCTCAGGGCCGAGGACTGGACGGCCCGCCTGATCAGTCCTCGGACGGCGGGTGGGCTGGGGATGCCGGCGCCGGTGTTGTCGTCCACCTTCACCGTGGCCGCAGACGTGATCAGTGCCCGCCTTCACATCAGCGCTCATGGCGTGCTCGTGGCGACCCTGAACGGACGACGCGTCGGGGACGAGCATCTTGCTCCCGGCTGGACCAGCTACCCGAGTCGGCTGCGGTACCGGACGCACGACGTCACCGCCCTGCTCATCGCGGGAATCAACCGGATCGAGGTGCTCCTCGGCAACGGCTGGTTCCGTGGTCGCCTGATGGGATCGGGCCCTGCCCACTACGGCGATCGGCTGGCCCTGCTCGCGCAACTTGAAATAATGACCGGCAGTGGTCTCCAGGTGATCGGCACCGACACGTCGTGGCGGGCCAGGAGCAGCGGCGTCATCGCCGACGACCTGTACGACGGCCAGTCCACCGACCTTCGCAGCCACGTCGGGCCAGCTCCCGCCCTCGACGACGTAGCTGTCGTCGAGGGGTCCCTGCACCGCCTCGTCGCCGCCGACGGCCCGCCAGTGCGGGTGACGGATGTTCTGCCCGCGCTGTCGTCCCGCCCGTCGGCGTCGGGCGGGATCGTGCTCGACTTCGGTCAGAACGTTGTCGGCTGGGTGCGACTGCGGACCCGCGACCGACCGGCTGGGAGCACGGTGACGGTCCGGCACGCTGAGGTGCTGGAACTGGACGGGGAGCTTGCCATCCGGCCGCTGCGTTCGGCTCGGGCCACCGACACCTACGTGCTTGCCGGGAGTGCAGAGGAGGTTCTCGAACCCGCCTTGACCTACCACGGATTCCGCTACGCGGACGTGTCCGGGGCCGGGCCGGTCGACACCGACGACGCCGAAGCGGTCGTCATCGGTTCAGACCTGCCCCGAACGGGGTGGTTCACGTGCTCCGACCCCGAGGTCAACCGCCTCCACGAGAACGCCTACTGGAGCCTGCGGGGCAATACGGTCGACCTTCCGACCGACTGCCCACAGCGGGACGAGCGACTCGGCTGGACAGGTGACATCCAGGTCTTTGCGCCGGCTGCCGCCTTCCTGGCCGACTGCGCCGGATTCCTCACCTCGTGGCTGGGCGACCTGGCTGCCGAACAGCACGCCGACGGGTCCGTGCCTTTCGTGATTCCGGACACGCTCGGGATGCCCGCGGCCACCGCCGCGGCTTGGGGCGACGCCGCGACGGTCGTCCCATGGGTGCTGTACCAGCGCAGCGGGGACAGCGAGGTTGTCCGCCGGCAGTTCCCCAGCATGTGCGCATGGGTTGAGCGGATCGCCGCCGACGCCGGCCCCACCCTGATCTGGAATAAGGGTCTGCAATTCGGGGACTGGCTGGACCCGAGCGCACCCCCTGAGGATCCGGGCGCCGGGCGGACCCCGAAAGACCTGGTTGCGACCGCTCACCTCGCTCGCTCTGCCGGCATCGTCGCCGACGCGGCGGACCTCGTCGGGGACACCGGTGCCGCGGAACGGTACCGTCGTCTCGCGGCCGATACCAGGGCGGCATTCCAGGCCGAGTTCGTGACACGTTCCGGACGCGTCGTGGGTGACACCCAGACGGCGTACGCCATGGCCATCGTCTGGGACCTGCTGGCCAACCCGGAGCAGCGCGCGGGAGCCGGCCGAAGGCTGGCCGACCTCGTTCGGATCGCGGGTTTCCGCATCACGACGGGCTTCGTCGGTACTCCCCTCGTGGCGGAGGCCCTGACCCTTGCAGGGGAGGTCGAGGTCGCCTACCGCCTGTTGCGGCAGCGGGGCTGTCCGTCGTGGCTGTACCCGCTGACCATGGGCGCCACGACGATCTGGGAACGATGGGACAGCATGCTGCCCGATGGGTCCATCAACCCCGGCCGGATGACGTCGTTCAATCATTACGCCTTCGGTGCTGTCGTCGACTGGCTTCATCGTTACGTCGCTGGGCTTGCGCCGGCTGCCCCGGGCTACCGCGAGGTGGCGGTCCGGCCCCGCCCTGGTCGTGGCCTGACGGCGGCCGCCGCCCGGCATCAGAGCCCCTACGGTGCGGTCGAGGTGTCGTGGCGGCGGGACGGTCAACGCCTGGACCTCGACGTCCGGGTTCCCTCGGGCACGACGGCCACGGTCCAGGTCACGGACCAGACCGCTGCGGTGCGCGTCGGTCCGGGCGAGCACCACTGGACGGTGGCGGACCCAGTGACCCCGGCGGCGCCACCCGCGACGGTGCGTGACGTCATGGACCATGACGATCTCTGGCAGGCGGTAGTCGAGGCGGCGGTGAGTCACGGGGCTGCCGGCGGCGAGACACAGGTGGCGTCGACCTGCTCCCACTATCTGGATGCGCCGGCCGAGCAGTTGCCGGTTGCGGTGGACCCGTTGCGCAAAGCTCGACACCCCGAGGCGCTGAGCGAGGCGGTGCGGGCGGTGCTGGCACGCGTTACTGATGCCTGACGCGAGGCCGATCAGGTCTGGCCGATCAGGGCCTCGGCGGCGTCCCAGCGGGAAGGGTCACCGGACGGACCATAGCGGCGGACCTGCTGGGATCCCCTGACCAGTCGACGCATCGCCTCGAGATCCGGTAGGTCGACGCCGAGCGCCCTCGCCTGGACGAGTGCGTTGCCGATAGCCGTAGCCTCGACCGGCCCCGCCAGCACCGGGACACCGCACGCGTCCGCCGTCTGCTGGCAAAGCATGTTGTTGGCAGCGCCACCGCCCACGAGGTGGACAGCGGCGACCCTGACGCCTGACAGTGCGCCGGCGCTGCGTACGGCGCGGCGGTGGGCGAGGGCAAGGCTGTCGATCACGCACCTGACCGTGGCCTCCCGCGTGGCGGGAGGCTGCTGTCCGGTCGCGCGGCAGCGCGCGGCAAGCCGGGAGGGCATGTCGCCGGGTGCGAGGAACACGGCATGGTCAGGATCCACCACGGCCGCACGGGCCGGCTGCGCGGCCGCCCGCTGCAGCAGGCCCTCGAGGTCCCGGCCCTCACCCAGCGCCTGCCAGGTGCGCAGGCACTCCTGAAGCAGCCACAGGCCCGCGACGTTGCGCTGGAACCGGACGGTGCCGTCGATGCCGGCCTCGTTGGTGAACCCTGCGAGCCGCGCCTCGTCGCTCAGGACGGGCGCGGACAGCTCGATTCCCACCAGGGACCACGTACCGCACGAGATGTACGCGACGTCGGGTCCGGCGGCGGGCACGGCCGCGACCGCCGACGCCGTGTCATGCGATGCCACCGCCACGACCGGGATGCCGTCGAGGGACAGCGGCAGGCTCGCTGCCTCGGCTCTGAGGGGGCCGACGATCGTCCCCGGCTGCCGGATAGGGGGCAGGATCTCGGGCCTGATTCCCAGGCGCCGCGCGAGGTCGACGGACCAGCCGCGAGTACGGGCGTCGAGCAGCTGCGTCGTGGATGCATTGGTCAACTCCGCCCCCACCTCGCCGGTCAGCCAGTAGCCCATGAGGTCGGGAAGGAGCAACAGGGCGCTGGCGGCCTCGATGGCTGGTGATCCTGCCATTGCGACGAGTTGATACGACGTGTTGAAGGGCAGCGGCTGGATGCCGGTGATGGCCCACATCTGGCCGTCAGGCACCCACTCGCTCACCTGTTCCCGCACCCCAGCGGTGCGCCGGTCCCGGTAGTGGACGGGGTTGCTGATGAGCGCACCGGCAGCATCGAGCAGCCCATGGTCGACCGCCCACGAGTCGATCCCCACGGCGGCAGGATCGTGCACGGCGCCGAGGCCCTTCGTCAGTTCGGCGAACAGCGAAAGCACGTCCCAATGCAGGGTCCCGCCGGCGAGCACGGGCCGGTTCGGGAACCGATGCACGGGATTCAGGTCGAGGATGCCGGCGCCAACTCGACACTCGACAACTCGACCACCGGAAGCCCCGAGATCGACCGCGGCGACGACGACCGTCATGCGTCAGCGCAGGAACGCCGCAGCGACCCCGGCATCTACCGGGACGTGCATGCCCGTGGTGCGGGATAGCTCACCTGCGGTCAGGACGAACACCGCGCTGGCGACGTGTTCGGGGAGGACCTCTCGCTTGAGCAGGGTGCCCTGGGCATAAAAGGCACCCAGCTCGTCCTCGGGGATGCCGTACACCGTCGCCCGCTGCGCCCCCCAGCCGCCCGCGAAGATCCCGGACCCACGAACCACGGCGTCCGGGTTGACCCCGTTGACGCGTATGCCGAGGGCGCCGAGCTCGGCTGCCAGCAGGCGTACCTGATGGGCCTGGTCGGCCTTCGTCGCCTCGTACGCGACATCGTCCGGGCCCGCGACCAGCAGATTCTTGCTGACCACACAGACAATGTCACCGCCCATGCCCTGGCGGGCCATGACTCGGGCCGCTTCCCGCGAGACCAGGAAAGACCCTTTCGCCATGACGTCGTGCTGCAGCTCCCAGTCCTCAATCGTCGTCTCGAGGAGGGCCTTGGAGATCGAGAGACCGGCGTTGTTGACGACCAGGTCGAGGCCGCCGAAGGCGAGGACGGCGGTCTGCACCGCCCGGGCCACCGCCGCCTCGTCGGACACGTCGGCCATGACCCCGATGGCGACGTCGGTGGAGCCGAGCGCAGCAGCGGCCTCGGTGGCACGCTGCCCATCGAGATCCGCCACGACGACGCAAGCCCCCTCGGCCGCCAGCCGCTCGGCGCTCGCCCGCCCGGGGCCGCTGGCACCACCCGTCACCAGCGCGACATGTGTCGCCAGCGGCCGAGGAGCCGGGCGCCGGCGCAGTGTCGCCTCTTCGAGATCCCAGTACTCGATGCGGAACTTCTCGCCTTCGGGGATCGGGGCGTACGTCGAGACCGACTCAGCTCCCCTTATGACATTGATGGCGTTGACGTAGAACTCCCCGGCGACCCGCGCGGTCTGCTTGTCCGCGCCGTAGGAGAACATCCCGACTCCCGGGACAAGGACGATGGCGGCGTCGGCGCCGCGCATGACTGGGCTGTGAGCAGAGCGATGACGGTCGTAATAGGCGGCATAGTCCGACCGATACGCCTCCTGGAGCTCACGCAGCCGGGCCGCCGTATCCGTGATCGGCGCCGCCGGGGGCCGGTCCAGGACCAGGGGGCGAATCTTCGTCCGCAGGAAATGGTCGGGGCACGATGTCCCCAGGGCGGCGAGCGCAGGATGCTTCTCCCGAGCAAGAAAATCGAGGACGTCGGCGGTGTCGGTGAGGTGACCGATCTGCCGGTTGTCCGTCGACACCAGCCCGCGCACGACTGGAGCCAGTGCCGCGGCTCGCTCTCTCCGGGCGTCGTCAGGCAGCGGCTCGTAGCTGGGAATCACGCGGCCGAAAGGCTCGTTGGCGCGCGCGATGAGCTCGCGCACGGGCTCGGGAACCCCGTCACCCTCGGGCACGGTGCTCATGCTCCCCAACCTGCCGGTGTACCCCCGACACGTGCGCGCCGAGTCCGCTCCGCGTAGCCGGACCTCAAATAGGCCCCGACGGGATCCGGATCCAGGCCCATCGACTCGCGCAGGTCGACCAGCAATGGCCTCACGTCGGTGGAGTAGGCGTCCATCAGGATAGCGTGAGCACCCAACACGTCACCGGCAGATTGTGCGGCATCGAGTGCGGCACGGTCGACGAGTAGCGCCTTGGCGGTCGCCTCTTGGACGTTCATTATGGATCGAATCTGTCCTGGGATCTTCGGTTCGATGTTGTGGCATTGGTCGAGCATGAATGCGATTCCAGTTTCCGGCCGCAGGGCATCGGCCTGGACGATCTCGTTCATGATCCGGAAGAGTTGAAAGGGATCCGCGGCCCCGGCCATCAGGTCGTCGTCCGCGTAGAAACGGCTATTGAAATCGAATGCGCCGAGCTTGTTCGCACGCAGTAGGACGGCGACGATAAACTCGATGTTCGTACCAGGCGCGTGATGGCCAGTATCGATGACGACGAAGGCCTGCGGACCGAGCGCCAGGCAGTGCGCGTAGGCGGTGCCCCAGTCCGGAACGTCCATGATGTAGAAAGCGGGTTCGAAGAGCTTGTACTCCAGGAGTATCCGCCGGCCCCCATCAAGGGCGGCGTAAACCTCCGCCAAGGCCTCGGCCAGTCGGTCCTGGCGCGCGCGTATGTCATCCTGACCCGGGTAGTTCGTCCCGTCCGAGAACCACAATTTAATGTCACGCGATCCCGTTTGCTCGGCGATGTGAACACAGTCCAGCAGGTGATCTCTGGCCTTGCGCCGTACTCGTAGGTCCGGGTGCGTCACGCTGCCCAGCATGTAGTCGTCGTCCTGGAACACGTTGGCGTTGATCGCCCCCAACGAGATACCGAGTTCCTCGGCGTGTCTTACCAGCGCACCGTAGTCGTCCACATGGTCCCAAGGGATGTGGAGTGAGACTGACGGAGCCACGCCGGTGAACCGGTGCACCTGGGCGGCATCCTCGATCTTCTCGTGTGGCGTGCGTGGGACGCCTGCTTGGGCGAAGACCTTGAATCGGGTGCCCGAGTTGCCGTAGGCCCAGGAGGGGGTCTCAATTCGCTGGCACCGGAGCCCTGCCAACACACGGTCACGGCGTGGTGCACAGACTGTCATTGATCCTCATGAGGCACGAGTAGGGATGTGTCCCAGCTGCCGTGAGCATACTGTCGTACGAGCGTCCGATACAAGGGTCCGGCCACAAGGCATTCGGGGGCGGCGATCAGAACCTTCGTGAATGGCCAGGGTTAGCGCAGCGCCTACCCGACGGGGAGGGCGGGTCCTCGGACCGATCTTCCCGAAGTGACCCGTTGGTCGAGAGACGTGGCAGCGGACATCGCGGCCGATCCTCGGCTGGGACGTCGCCGTGAACGGGCCCGAGTACGGCGGACTTATCTGGGACCAGCTCACGGTCACCGACGTGACCGCCGCCGAGCGCGTCTACGGCTCAGTCTGTGGTCATCAGTTCCGCACCGACGGCTCACGGTTCGCGCACCTTCAGGATTCCGGGCACCTCGACGAGGCGGTCGGCACCCGGGCCAGGCGCGTAGAGAGATCAGAAGTACCAGCCCGATGGGATCCATGGGCCGGGGAGCCGATCCATACCATCGACGAACAGCGGCCCGCAGCCGGAGACGACCAGGCCTGCTGCGAGGGCCACGCGAACCGCCCAGTCCTGCCCGGCGGTCAGGCAGTAGAGCTCCTGCTTGCCCTCGCTCTCGGCCAGGTGCCGCCACATCAGGTGGGCGGCCGTTGCCTCGTCCGTGGCCCCCAGCATGGCCAGTGACTTGGTGTCGGTGATCGCGAACCCCCGGCCCGCAACGTCGTCCACAATGTGCAACCGGAAGCCGCGGGACACGTCGAACTCGACGTCCTCGGCGCGCGAGCGTCCGAGCCCGGCGTCCACGTCAGCCACCAGCCCGAGATCATCTGCGTCACCATCGCGACCCCGCAGATCCGCCGGGATTGTGTGACGGGTGATCGTGCCGACGGCCTTCACCGCTGGGTGGATGGCCAGACCGGCGCTGGAGTACCTCCGCAGCGCGCGCGGGTCCTCCGATGTCATGATCATCCTCACCCTGGCGCCGACCGCATACCCGAGGGCGGCATCCATCAACTCACGCCCGACGCCGCGACCCTGCAGGTCCGGGTGCACGAACAGCATCGACAACCCCCAGAAGTCCCCGCGACGGATCGACTCGGCGATCCCGACGACCGCGCCATCCACAACCGCCACCCAGGCCCCGTCCGGATCACGATCGACGAAGCGGTGCATTCCCCGAACGGAGCGCGCCCGTCGCTCGTCGGACACCTCCTCGGGCTCGCGACCAGCCTGGCGCTCGGCCGCATTGTCCGCCGCCCTCACCACAGCGATGACGGCGTCGACATCGGCGTGAGTCATCGGGCGCATATCCGTCCGCACGGACTCAGCATGTCGGGTCACGTTCAGCGAGTCGAGCGCATTTCTCGTCCCATGGCCCCGGTCGCCGCCCGGGGTGGGCACTGTGGTGGTTGACCCGAGAGGCTCCACTCGACCGCAGCCACGGCCTGCAGCCGGACGCTTGCAAAGTGCGGCACATCGAGGTCGTCAGCGGGACGCTGACCGGTGACCTCTGCGTACTGGGCCTGCATGACCGGGAGTGCCGCGAGCTTGTACGGTGGGACGCCGACGGACCATCATGCCGCGCCGTTCGCGGCGGCCGAGTGGTTGGCCGCGGTGGCCGGCGACCACGCCGAAGTGGCCGTCGACACCCCGCCCTACGGCCGGATGCTGCCCGGCATCCGCGGACTCCGCCTCCACGTGATCTCAGTGACAGCCAAGTTCAAGTACGACGACCACAATCCCCTTGACCACCGCGCTCGGGTCGCCGACCATCTCGCCGACCGAGCACAGGGACGCGACCTCGGCGCGGCCGACCAGCAACGCCGCCGCCTGGCCCGCGTCGGCATCTGGCGGCAAGCGCGCGACGGCGGCACCGAGACGACTCGAACGGGCTGAAGGTTGATCGCCGAGGGTGCTCTTGGCGAGGATGAGGGCTCTGTTCGATAGGTAGTAGGGAGGCACCGTGCCAGCGCATCCGTACTACCGCGGGCGGACAGCCGCGCTCGCGACACGGCACGGCAAGCACGCCCTGATCGCGCCCGAACTGGGCAGCCTGGGGCTCCATGTCGTCCTCGCCGATCAAGTCGACACCGACACCTTCGGCACCTTCACCGGTGACCGGGCACGCTCCGGCAGCGCCACCGAGACCGCCGAGGCAAAGGCTCGCGCCGCGCTGACCTGCCTAGGGATACCTTTGGGACTCGCCTCGGAAGGGACGTTCGGGCCGCACCCGGCCAGCCCCTTCCTTCCCATCGACGTCGAACTCATCGCGTTCGTCGACACCGACCGGGACCTCGTGGTCCTCGGGCGCGCCCACAGCACCAAGGTCACCTGGCATACCCGCACCGCCATACCCGGCGAGGACCTGACCGGCTTTCTCACCACCGTCGGGTTCCCCGAGCAAGGCCTCGTGGTCCACCCCACCGGTCAGCCCGAACACGCCGTCAAGGGCATCACCGATCTCGCCACGCTCTACGCCGCCATCGCCTCCGCCTACCAACACGACGACGGCAACCCCGTCGTGCTGGCAACCGACCTACGCGCCCACCACAATCCGCACCGGCGCATCGTCATCCGTGACGCCGCCACCGACCTCGCGACCCGCTTGGACACGCCCTGCCCGCTGTGCCACAGCCCTGGCTTCGGCCCCGAACGCACCCGGCTCGGCCGCCCCTGCGCTGACTGCGATACGCCGACCAACGAAACCGCGGCGGTGATCCACGTCTGCCCCCGATGCACGCACGAACAGGAAGTCGGTGTCGACGGTGCGGGTGACCCGCGCTGGTGCCCGACCTGCAACCCCTGACCACGATCAGCGGCCCCAGACTCACTGGTCTGCGACGACGACCTGCCCGTGCCCCGGCGTCAACGTCGCCCGCCCCATGGTCCCCACCGCGACAGGCATGAGATGCGATCCCTCCGTGTGTACCGTCGTCCCGTCCGCGAGCCGGACGCGATACAGCCAGGTGGCGCCCAAGTAGTCGGCTGCGACGACCTCGTCGTGCCCATCGGACGTCGGGGCGAACATCACGTCGTCGGGTCGGACCATCGCGACGTGCCGCGCGGGGTCGATGGGCCCCTGCGGCGCCACCTCACCCAGCCC
>CAZEYA010000036.1:0-13090 GCA_964516515.1 uncultured Kineosporiaceae bacterium
GCCGCCGGTCAGCAGGATCCCCGACGGCGTCGGGAAGGTCCGCGAGCGGGCCGCGGCCGCGACCCCGAGCAGCACCTCCGAGCGGTCACCGGGGAGGATGACCAGCGCTTCGTCCTTCAGGTGCGCCACCACGTGGGGCAGGGTCATGGCCGCGACCACGAGGTGGGCGGCCACCCGGTCGAGGTCGGCGTCCCGGCCGCGCACCAACCGGGCACCGGTGGCCGTGGCGACATGTCGCAGCGTGGGCGCCGCGAGCAGCGGCAGCTCCGGGACCACTGCGACGGGCACATCCCCGAGCCGGGCCGCGACGATTCGACCGACGGCGGTCGACACGTCGGCCAGCGACGCTGGATCCACCCGGTTGGCGACCACGGCCAGCGTGGGGAGGCCGGCGGCCGCGAGGGCCTCGAGCGCACTGTCCGTCGCGTTCTCGATCTCCGCGGCGGTCCGGGCGCCGTTGCCGGCGCGCCCCGACACCACGGCGATCGCCAACGCGCCCAGGTCACGGGCAATGGTGATGTTGAACGCGAACTCGGTCGCGGCGCCGACGTCGGTGAAGTCGCTGCCCACCACGAGAATGCCGTCGTGGTCGCGGGCCAGCGCCCGGTACCGCTCGACGATCGTCTCGCGGGCGGTGGCCTCATCGTGGTGCCGGTCGTCGTAGGTGACGCCGACGCAGTCCTCGGGCGCGGGCCGCTGCCCCGTGGGCAGCCGGCTGAGCAACAGGTCCACCACGAAGTCCGACGCCCCGTCGCGGGTCACCGGCCGGAAGACCGCCGGCCGGGCGACCCGGCGGGCCAGCGCCTCGAAGAGCACCAACGCCAGGGCGGACTTGCCGCTGTCGGCCTCGGTGCTCAGCAGGTACAGCGCGGCGGTCACCGCGTCAGGCTAGGCGTGAGACGGGGTTGTGTCCGACCTGCGCCGTATCCTCGTGTCATGTCGACCGAGGCGATCGCGCGAGACCCCGAGACGCAGGTGTTTGCTCTGTCACGCGCGCTGTACGACGAGATGGTCGAAGCGGGGAAGTTCGAAGGCCAGCACGTCGAGCTGTTGGAGGGGGTACTCGTCGAGATGGCGCCACAGGGGGTTGAACAGTGGAACACGACCCGGCTGCTCGGCAGCGAGCTCGCGCACGAACTGCGCGTCCGGTTCGGCCGTCGATACGCCGTCGGTCAGCAAGGCCCCATCGGCGCATCTGACGGGTCCGAGCCAGAGCCGGACGTTATCGTCATTGATCAGACCACGAGGCGCCAGGGCCAGCACCCGACATGGTCGCCATTGATCGTCGAGGTGGCGCAGACCAGCCTTACCAAGGACCTCCTTCACAAGCCATTGATCTATGCCCGGGCGGACGTGACCGACTACTGGGTCATCGATCTCGTCGCCCGGCGCACGGTCGTGCACCGTCTTCCAACCGCTGAGGGATACCTCGACGTCGAGGCGCACCCTTTCGACCAGACGTTGGAGGTGATGGGCATTCCGATACGCATCGCCGATTTCATGGACTGATTCGCTGCGCTACGGCGAAGATCGTCAGTCGGTCACCGCGTGAGAAGGCCACCAGTGTGACCCCCAGCTCGTCGGCCAGATCGATGGCCAGGCTGGTGGGGGCCGAGACTGCGGCAACGACCGGGACACCGGCCAGCGCGGCCTTCTGCACGATCTCGAATGACACCCGCCCGCTGACCTGCAGAACATGGCCTCGCAGCGGCAGCCGGTCCTGCTGCAGCGCCCAGCCGACCACCTTGTCGACGGCGTTGTGCCGACCGACGTCCTCGCGGCTGCACAGCAGTCGACCGGAAGCGTCGAAGATCCCAGCGGCATGCAGCCCGCCGGTGCGGTCGAAGCCGCGTTGCCTCGCCCGGAGCCGGTCGGGCAGCAGGGCCAAGGTGGCAGCGGACACCACCACGTCGTCCGTCGTCAGATCGTGCCGCGACACCGAGCGGACCGCGTCGATCGTCGCGGTGCCGCACACGCCGCACGCGCTGGTGGTCAGTACCCGCCGGGTGCTGGCCGCGGCAGGCAACGGCACGCCGCGCGCCAACCGGACCTCCACCGCGGCGCCCTCGCCCGCCTGCTCCTCGGCCAGCCGGTCACCTGCACGCCCGACCCCGATCACGCCCGTCGTGCACAGGCCGGCCCGCGTCACCTCGGCGCCGCCGGCGACCAAGCCCTCGCCGACGCAGAAGCCCAGCGCCAGGTCGACATCGTGACCGGGGGTACGCATCGCGACGGCGAACGGCAGCGTGACGCCCCGGGCATCGACCAGCCGGATCTCCAGCGGTTCCTCGACCGCTACCGCCTCGTGCCGGTCCTGGCCCGACCACGACCCGGCAAGGTCGCGGACCATGCGGACCGACCGCCGTCGTGTCACCGTTGCCACGGCATCTACCGTGTCATGAACGGGAACCGTTGACGAGGACGGAGACTGCGGCGACGAGGAGCGGGCGATGACCAGCACGGAGCCCAAGGAGTGGGCGGGCGGCACCCCCGCCGTCACCAGCGCGTTGTCGCGAGCGGTCGTCCAAATGGGGCCCGGCAATGCGGGGCGGGCACTGTTGCGGCTGAATCAGACCGACGGCTTCGACTGCCCGAGCTGCGCCTGGCCCGACCCGCCCGCCGGAGCGCGCAACCATGCCGAGTTCTGTGAGAACGGCGCCAAGGCGGTCGCCCACGAGGCCACGACCAAGCGGGTCGGCGCGGCGTTCTTCGCCGAGCACAGCCTGGCTGATCTGCAGCGGCGGGACGACCACTGGCTGGAGGCGCAGGGCCGCCTGGTCGGCCCGGTGATCCGGCGTCCCGGAACCGATCACTACGTGCCGATCAGCTGGGACGACGCCCTGGACCTGGTGGCCGCCACTTTGCGGGCGCTGCCCGCTGCCGATCAGGCCGTGTTCTACACCTCGGGGCGGACCAGCAACGAGGCCGCGTTCGCCTACCAGCTGATGGTCCGCGGCTACGGCACGAACAACCTCCCGGACTGCAGCAACATGTGCCACGAGTCCTCGGGGGCGGCGCTGGGCCAGACGCTGGGGAGCGGCAAGGGCAGCGTCACCCTCGACAGCCTGGAGGCCGCCGATCTCATCGTCATCGCCGGGCAGAACCCGGGCACCAACGCCCCCCGCATGCTGTCCAGCCTGGAGCGGGCGCGGCGCCGCGGTGCGACCATCGTGGCGGTCAACCCGCTGCGCGAGGCGGGGCTGCTGGGCTTCCGCAACCCCCAGCAGGTGGGTGCCCACCTGGGTGTCAGCGCCACGACGCAGTTCGCGGCCGCGCCGGACAGTCTGTACCTGCAGGTTCGCCTCGGCGGGGACATGGCGCTGTTCCAGCTGCTCGGCCAGGTGCTGCTCGCCCGCGAGGCGGCCGCCCCCGGCTCGGTGGTGGACGCCGACTTCGTCGCGCGGTACACCACCGGCTACGAGGCCTACGCCGCGCATCTGGACACCCTGGAACCGATCGAGCTGGCGGCGGCCTGCGGCCTGGACTTCGCCGACGTCGAGCGGCTGGGCGACCTGTTCGCCGCCAGCCGCCGCACGGTGGTGGCGTGGGCGATGGGCCTGACCCAGCACAAGCACGCGGTGGCCTCGATTCGCGAGGTGGTCAACGTGCTGCTGCTGCAGGGCAACATCGGCCGCCCCGGCGCAGGTGTGCTGCCGGTTCGGGGTCACAGCAACGTGCAGGGTGACCGAACCATGGGCATCTATGAGAAGCCGGCGGCGGCGTTCCTCGACGCGATGGCCGTGGAGTTCGGCTTCGCTCCACCGCGCGAACACGGCCTGGACACCGTCGGCGCGCTGGAGGCGATGCGCGACGGGGCGGCCCGGGTGTTCATCGGTATGGGTGGCAACTTCGTCCGGGCGGTGCCGGACACCACGGTGGCGGAGGCCGCGCTGCGCTCGTGCGACCTGACCGTGCAGGTGTCGACCACGCTCAACCGCTCGCACCTCGTCACCGGGAAGACGGCGCTCATCCTGCCGGTGCTCGGCCGCTCCGAACGCGACTCGCAAGGTGGTGCCGAGCAGTTGGTCAGCGTCGAGAACTCCCAAGGCACCGTGCACGCTTCGCAGGGCAGGCTGACGCCCGCGTCGCCTCACCTGCGGAGCGAGGTCGCCGTCGTGTGCGGGCTCGCCTCACGGCTGCTGTCGGGGCGCGCCGGGGCGCCGGACGTGCCGTGGTCGGCGTGGGAGAGCGACTACCGGTTGATCCGGTCGGCGATCTCGCGGGTGATCCCCGGCTTCGAGGACTTCGAGACCCGGCTGGCCGAGCCGGGCGGGTTCCTGCTGCCACACGGCCCGCGTGACGAGCGGCGCTTCGACACCGCCTCGGGCCTCGCGCAGTTCACGGTCAACCCGCTGGAGTACCCGCGAGTGCCGCCGGGCCGGCTGCTGCTGCAGACCATCCGCAGCCACGACCAGTTCAACACCACCGTCTACGGCTTCGACGACCGCTATCGCGGGATCAAGGGTGAGCGTCACGTGGTCCTGGTCAATCCCGGCGACCTGGCGGAGCTGGGCCTTGCCGACGGGCAGGTGGTCGACGTCGTCAGCGAGTGGTCCGACGGCGAGCGCCGCGTCGAGGGCTTCCGGTTGATCGCCTACCCCACTGCACGGGGCTGCGCCGCCGCGTACTTCCCGGAGACCAACCCGCTGGTACCGCTGGGTTCCCGCGCCGACGTCAGCCGCACCCCCACCTCGAAGTCCGTGGTCATCCGGCTGGAGCCGGTGCGGGCTGCCTGATCACCGGGGGGCCAGAATGGCGACGCCGTGGGCTGCCGCCGCCGACGCCAGTCGGTTGTCATAGGTCACTATGGCGGCGAGGTCGTCTCCCAATGTCAAGGCTGAGGCGAGGTGCATGGCGTCCAGCGAACGCGGGATGCCCGGATCGAGTTCGCCTGCACGTTCGCAGATCGTCGTGCTCAGTGTGAGGAGGGTCATGACGTCCAAGCGCGCCCGGACGGCGGTGGCGACCTCAGGCGAGTGCCGTCGTGCAGCCCGCATCGCCTCGACGCGCATCAGGTCGGAGGAGACCAGTGGGGTATCTGACTCGGCGAGATGCTGCCGCAGGGTGACGCTGTGATCCTCGTCCATGACGAGTTTGAAGAAGGCAGAGGTGTCGAGGTAGAGCGCCACTCAGCGTTCGTCCGCTCGCGCCTGCTCGAGTAGGGACCCCAAGGATGGCCCTCGTGCGGTGAGGGGTGGCGGCAGATCGGCGAGCTTCAACCGAGCGGGCCGTGCCTCACCCGTCGCTATCAGCGTCTCGAGGCTCCCAGGGTGAGCTGGCGACAATTGCGCGACTACGCGACCACGGTCCGTGATCTCCACGATGTCGCCTGCAGCGACTTGCCGGACCACGGTCGACGCATTCTGCTGCAGGGCGCGAATTCCAACGCGAACGCTCATGTGCGTCAATGTAGCACAATGCTGCGAAATAGATGACGTCACGGTGATGGAACAGCTCAGACGAGGTCGAGCCAGGACAGGTCGAGCAGCGGTAACAGCCGGCGGAGCAGGGGGAGGCTGAGCCCGACCACGGTGTGGGGGTCGCCCTCGATACCGCGGACGAAGGCACCGCCGAGGCCGTCGATCGTGAAGCCACCCGCGACCTGCAGCGGCTCCCCGGTGGCGACGTAGGCGTTGATCTCGGCGTCGGTGACGTCCGCGAAGTGGATGACCGCCGACTCCACGGTGCCACACGCAGGCCGCTGGTCGAGCTCCACCGGCCGCGTGTCGACGAGCCAGTGCCCGGTGTGCAGTACCCCGGTGCGGCCGCGCATCAGCCGCCACCGGGCCATGGCCTCAGCGGCGTCGCGTGGTTTGCCCATGGCGTCGCCGTCGAGGTCGAGGATTGAGTCGCAGCCGATGACGAGGGCACCCTGGACAGTCCCGGCGACATCACGCGCCTTGGCCATGGCCAGGACGAGCGCCAACAGTTTCGGCTCGCTGAGCCCGCGGGTGACCGCTGGGTCGGTCTCGTCCACACCCGACACCCGGACCTCGGGTTCGATGCCCGCTGCCTGCAGCGTCGCGAGCCGCGCGGGCGACGCCGAGGCGAGGACGAGGGGTACGGTCACGTCGCGGCTGGCGGCCTCGGTCGCAATGCCGAGCGCAGCGTGCCCAGCCCGACCGATCCGATGTCCAGGGCCTCCCGATGCCACGTGACCGGGTCGAACCCGCCGCGCTGGCGGGCCTCCTCCCGCAATTCCAGCCAGATCCGCTCGCCGATCTTGTACGAGGGCGCCTGCCCGGCCCAGCCGAGGTAGCGGTCGAGTTCGAACCGCAGCGTCGCCTCCGGCTCGGGCACCATGTCGGTGAAGTACCGCCATGCCTTGTCATAGGTCCACTGCCCACCGCCGGCCTCCGCAGGCGCCGGCAGGCCGCAGTGCACCCCGATGTCGATGACGACTCGCACCGAGCGCAACAGTTGCGACGCCACCAGGCCCAGCCGGTCGCCCGGCTCTTCCAGGAAACCCAGCTCGGCCATCAGCCGCTCGGCGTACAGCGCCCAGCCTTCGCCATGACCGGGCACCCAGCACATCAGCCGCCGGTAGCGGTTGAGATCGGCCGAGCGCAGCACCGCGGAACAGACCTGCAGGTGGTGGCCCGGCACGCCCTCGTGGTAGACGATCGTGCGCTGCTGCCAGGTAGCGAACTCCGTCGTGCCCTTGGGCACCGACCACCACATCGTGCCGGGCCGGGAGAAGTCCTCGCTGGGCCCGCTGTAGTAGATGATTCCGGTGCTGCTGGGGGCGATCTTGCAGTCCAGGCGCCGGGCCTGCGGTGGGATGTCGAAGTGGGTCCCGGCCAGCGCCGTGACGGCCTCGTCGGAGACCTGCTGCATCCAGTCGCGGAACGCCGCCGCGCCCTGGATACGCCGTGCGGGGTCGGTGTCCAGCAGGTCGACCGCGGCCGCCAGGTCGGTGACACCCAGCTGCTCGGCGACCCGATCGCCTTCGGCTCGCCAGTGCCGCAACTCCTCGATTCCCCAGGCGTAGGTCTCCTCGGGGTCGATGTCGAGCCCGAGATAGGCGCGCGATGCCAGGGCGTAGCGTTCCCGGCCGAACGCGTCGGCATCTGTGGCGCCCCCGGCGATGTCGGCCCGCAGGGCGCCCGCCAGGGTCGCGAAGGCCTGGGACGCGGCGGCACCGCCTGAGGTCAAGGCCTGGGCGAGGGCCGGCGGCACGCCGTCGCGGCCGGCCAACCGGGCGACGAAGGTGTGGAAGAAGCCATCCGGGCCGACATTGTCGTCGCATTGCACCGCGCACGCCTCGACCTGGCGTCGGGCGGGGGGCAGCCCCGCGGCGATCCCGGCCCGCAAGCTCGCCAGGTACCCCTGCACGGCCGTTGGCAGGGCGTGCAGCCTGGCTGCCAGCGACTCCAGGTCGGCCGTTGTCTGGCTGGGGGTGACGTCGAAGACGTCGCGCAGTGACTGCACCGGTGAAGCGGCGACGTTGATGTCGCGGAGGTCCTCGCCGGCGTCGCTGCGTGTCGACGCGGTCTGCAGCTGGTCGATGAGCGCCTCGGCGGTGACCCGGTCGACCTCGTCACGCGGCGGCGTTGCCATGACCTTGGCGAGCGTGTCGCGGTGCAGGTCGGCCCGGGCGGCGGCGCCGTCGGGGGAGTAGTCCGTCAGCGCGTCGGCGTGCTCGGCCAGGCCCATCACGGTCGCCGCGACGGGGTCCAGCGCGGCGTATCGGAGGAGGTAGTCCTCGGCGATCGCGTCGAGCGGGGTGGGCGTGCGCGCGCCGGCTTCGTGGTGGGTCACCGGGTCCACCGGGGTCTCGGCACGGGTGACAGGGCACCGCGCCAGTCGTCGGGTCCCGGTGCCGATGGCCGGCGGTGACCGTGACGCGGGTCGCCCCAACCGTCGGCGTCCCGCGTCCACTGCCGTCGGGGGTCGGGCCGAGACGCCTGTCGGCTCGCTGCCGAGATGGCGCAGACCACCGCGGCGAGTTCGGCCGGGGTGGGGCGGCCGGTGATCACCCACACGTCCTCGGTCCTCACAGGGGGATGTTGCCGTGCTTCTTGGGTGGCAGGACCGCGCGTTTGTTGCGTAGCAACCGCAGTGCCTTGGTCACCTCGGCCCGGGTGGCCGACGGCTCGATGACGGCGTCGACATAGCCGCGCTCCGCGGCGATGTAAGGGTTGGCCAGGGTGTCCTCGTACTCGGTGATGAAGCCCTGGCGCATTGCCTCGACGTCGCGCCCATCACGCTGGGCCTGTGCCAGCTCCGAGCGGTAGAGCACATTGACCGCTCCCTGTGCGCCCATCACGGCGATCTGTGCGGTGGGCCAGGCCAGGTTGACGTCGGCGCCGATGTGCTTGGAGCCCATGACGTCGTAGGCGCCGCCGTACGCCTTGCGGGTGATGACCGTCACCAGCGGGACGGTCGCCTCGCAGTAGGCGTACAGCAGCTTGGCGCCGCGGCGGATGATGCCGTTCCACTCCTGGTCGGTGCCGGGCAGGAAGCCGGGCACGTCGACCAGGGTGAGGATCGGCACGTTGAAGGCGTCGCAGGTGCGCACGAAGCGGGCGGCCTTCTCGCTGGAGTCGATGTCCAGCGTCCCGGCCAGGTGGAAGGGTTGGTTGGCCACGATGCCCACCGAGATCCCGTCGACCCGGGCGAACCCGATGAGGATGTTGGGTGCGAACCCCGCCGAGACCTCCAGGAACTCTCCGTCGTCGACGACCCGCGCGATGATCTCGTGCATGTCGTAGGGCTGGCTGGCGGCGTCGGGGATCGCTGTGTTCAGCCACCGGTCGTCCTCGGTGACCCGCAGGTCACCGGTACCAGCGCCCGCCTCCTGCGGGGGGAGCGCCATGTTGTTGCCGGGCAGGTAGGACAGCAGCGCGCGGGCATAGTCCAGCGCGTCGGCCTCGTCGCTCGCCATGTAGTGGGCGTTGCCGGAGCGGGTGGCATGGGTGCGGGCGCCGCCGAGCTCTTCGAAGCCCACCTCCTCGCCGGTCACGGTGCGGATGACGTCGGGCCCGGTGATGAACATGTGCGAGGTCTGGTCGACCATGACGGTGAAGTCCGTCATCGCCGGTGAGTAGACAGCGCCGCCCGCGCACGGGCCGAGCACCAAGCTGATCTGCGGCACGACCCCCGAGGAGGCGACGTTGCGCCGGAAGATCTCCGCGTAGAGGCCCAGCGCCACGACTCCCTCCTGGATGCGGGCGCCGCCGGAGTCGTTGATCCCGATCACCGGGCAGCCGGTGCGCAGCGCGAGATCCATCACCTTGACGATCTTCTCGCCGAAGACCTCGCCGAGGCTGCCGCCGAAGACCGTGAAGTCCTGGGAGAACACGCACACGTTGCGGCCGTCGATGGTGCCGTACCCGGTGACGACCCCGTCGCCGTAGGGTCGCTCGGCGGTCAGGCCGAAATTTGTGGTGCGGTGCCGTGCCAGCGCGTCGGTCTCGGTGAAGGACCCCGGGTCGAGCAGGGCGTCGATCCGTTCGCGGGCGGTGCGCTTGCCTTTGGCGTGCTGGCGCTCCACGGCACGGGCACTGCCGGCGTGCACCGCCTCGTCCATCCGGCGTCCCAGGTCGGCGAGTCTGCCGGCCGTGGTGTGGATGTCGGGGCGCTGCCGATCGCCCGCCGGGGCATCACTGTCCTGAGTCTGGGTCATCGGCAGCCGACTCTAGCGGTGCGCGCTCGGCGTGACGTCTGGCGGCCTACGGTGATGCGATGGCCGTACCGCGAGCGCTACCGGGGGTCGACGCCGACCGGCTGCGCTCCGCGGTCGACGGCACCTGGGAGGTCGTGGCCGTGCTGCCGACGACCGGGTCGACCAACGACGATGCGAGTGCGCTGCCGTCGCCACCCGGGACCGCTGGCAGCGCGCTCGGGCGGGTGATCGTCGCTGACCACCAGAGCGGCGGGCGGGGGCGGCTCGGCCGGGTGTGGTCGGCGCCACCCCGGGGATCGGTCGCCGTGTCGGTGGTGCTGCGGCCCGCCGTTCCGGTAAGCGCCTGGGGGTGGCTGCCGCTGCTCGCCGGTCAGGCGGCCCGCGAGGCGGTCGCTGCCGCCGTCGTCGGCGCCGCGACGGTTCTGCTGAAGTGGCCCAATGACGTCCTGATACGCGGCAGCGACGCCGACGGCAAGATCTGCGGGCTGCTGGCCGAGGTCCGGGGCCCGGACGTCGTCATCGGGGCGGGTCTGAACACCAACGTCGACGCCGCAGGCCTGCCGGTGGCCACGGCCACGTCGTTACGCCTGGTGACAGGCGGGACGGTCGACCCGACGGGGGTGGTCGCCGGCTACCTCACCCGGTTGGCGTCATGGTGGCGGACGTGGCACCTCGCCGCGGGTGACGCGGCCGCCTGCGGCCTGCTGGCCGCCCATCAGCGGTGGTCGGACACCATCGGTCGAGAGGTGCGGGTCACTGTCGAGGGGGGCGCTGGCGTCACGGGAAGGGCGCTGAGCGTCGATGAGGTCGGCCGGTTGGTGGTGCTTCAAGCCGAAGGCACGACAATTGTGATGAGCGCAGGAGACGTGATCCACGTCAGGTGAGGAAGCGTTGTCACGGGCGCACTGCATGAAGGGTGAGGTCTATCGAAGGGGACATCGGTGCTGGATCTGTAGGCGACGCTGAGCCTGGGTGTCGGGAGTCAGTCCGGAAGGGTGCCGGGGATGACATGCGGTGGGAACGAGGCCGGGGCCGAGGACCGGTAGCTCGCGCCGCTCGGGGTGTGGCTCGCACTGGGCACCGACGGCTTGCTGGGCCCGGCCGCCAACGTCTGCTGTCCCAGCACGGGGGCGTCCAGCTCTCCCGGCGCACCCTCACGGTCGCCCCGGAAGACCACGTATCGGTAGGCGGTGAACCGGAACGCCATGCCGAGCACCAGCCCGACGCCGTTCTTGGCGATGTTGTCCGCCAGTGCCGACTCGAATCCCAGGATGTAACGGGAGACAGCGAGGCAGCCCACCGCGATCCCGATGCCGATGACGTTCATGACGAAGAACAGCACGGCCTCGCGGTGGATCTGGCTGCGGCGGCGATGCCGGAACGTCCAGTACCGGTTGCCCAGCCAAGCAACGACGGTGGCGACGACCGCGGAGATGATCCCGGCCGTCAAGGGCTTCCCCGCCAGCACTGGCTGCTCGCCGACGTGGAGCAGCGCGTTGAACAGGCCCACGTCGACGACGAAGGCCACGGCACCGACCGTGCCGAACTTGATGAACTCGCGGACCACCAGATGCATCGCGTCACGGCCACGCCGAACCAGGGCGATGAGGCTGGTCAGAGGGCCTGTCGCTGGCTCCGTGACACCAGGGCCGGCGACGGGTGAATTCAGCACGGCCGTCACGGTACGCCACCGTTCTGCGTAGGCTCTCTCGGTGAGCGCCGATCGTGTCCGAGTTGATGCCGGCGTTCCACCGACCGTCGGTGTGGTCGGTGGTGGCCAACTGGCGCGAATGCTCGTCCCTCCCGCGGTGGCCCTGGGCATCGGGCTACGGGTGCTGACCCGCTCGACTGACGAGTCGGCCGCGGCCGTCGCCGAGCACATCGTCGGTGACCCCGACGACCCCGCGGCACTTCGGCGGCTGTCCTCGGGTGTCGATGTCATCACTTTCGATCATGAACTCGTGCCGGGTGAGCACCTTGCCGCACTTGAGGCCGACGGGGTCGTGCTGCGCCCTGGTGCGCGATCCCTTGAGCACGCCCAGGACAAGCTCGTGATGCGTCGCCGGCTGAGCACCCTCGGCGTCGCCGTTCCGGCCTGGACGCAGGCGTGGTCAGCCGCAGAGGTGCTCGCTTTCGGGGATCGAGTCGGCTGGCCCGTGGTCGTCAAGCGCGCCCGGGGCGGCTATGACGGCCGTGGCGTGCTGGTTCTGGACCGCGATGCGGTGGCTGCCGAACCGGTGATCGATGAGTGGTCGGCCGACGGCGCGGGGTTGCTGGTCGAGGAGCGGGTGACGTTCCGCCGCGAACTGGCAGTACTGCTGGCGCGCAGTCCGAGCAATCAGGTGTGCGTCTGGCCGGTGGTGCAGACGGTGCAGGTGGACGGGATGTGCCGGGAAGTCCTGGCGCCCGCGCCGGATCTCGACGACGAGACGGCCGCGGCGGCCGCGCTGGCGGCGACCCGGATCGCGGCAGAGCTGGGGGTGGTGGGGGTGATGGCCGTCGAGGGTTTCGAGCCGGAGCCCGCAGCGATCGCCGCCGGCGCGCCACGCTTCATCGTCAACGAACTGGCGATGCGACCGCACAACAGTGGCCACTGGACCATCGACGCCTGCGTCACCAGCCAGTTCGAGAACCACCTGCGAGCGGTCCTCGACCTGCCGCTGGGTGATGTGACCAGCCGGGCACCCGCCACCGCCATGGTCAACATCGTCGGAGCGCCGCCGCCGGACTTCCAGGCCGACCTATACCCCGCCTACCTGCACGTCATGGCCCGCGATCCCGGTGCCCGGGTGCATGTTTACGGCAAGCAGGTACGTCCGGGCCGCAAGGTCGGTCACGTCACCGTGTCCGCCGCCACCCACGAGGAGGCGCTGGAACGGGCGCGGCACGCCGCCGGCTTCATCGCGGGGACGGTGCACGAGTGAACGCGGTGCCGGCGGTGGCGGTGGTGATGGGGTCGGACTCGGACTGGCCCGCGATGTCGGCCGCCGCGGACGTCCTGGAGGAGTTCGGCATCGCCCATGACGTCGACGTCGTCTCCGCCCACCGGATGCCGCACCAGATGATCGAGTGGGGTGCGACCGCCGAGGAGCGGGGCCTGCGCGTGATCATCGCGGGCGCCGGCGGGGCCGCCCACCTGCCCGGAATGTTGGCGGCCGTGACCACGCTGCCGGTCATCGGGGTGCCGGTGCCGCTCGCGCACCTCGACGGCCTGGACTCGTTGCTCTCGATCGTGCAGATGCCCACCGGGGTCCCGGTGGCAACGGTCGGCATCGGCAAATCCGGCAACGCTGCCCTCCTGGCGGTGCGGATTCTCGCGGCCGGCGAGGGCGAGCAGGCGATCCGGTTGCGCTCGGGGCTGCTCGCCTATAGAGAGCGGTCCCGGTCACAGGCCGTCGCGAAGGGACAGGCGCTGCGTTTTAGGCGCTGATGATCCAACCGGTGACGTCCCAGCCGGTGACG
>CAZEYA010000036.1:13190-27407 GCA_964516515.1 uncultured Kineosporiaceae bacterium
TCCAGGCGGTGAGGTTCCAGGCGGACCCGCTCAGGGGGCCGGCGGCAGGCTCGGCACCGAGCCGGGGGCCGTGGGCACTTCGACGGCTGGTTCCTGTGCGGCGGCCAGCGCCGCGACGGTTGCCATATCGTCGGCCAGCAGCGCCGACCACAACTGCTGCGAGGCTACGGGGTCCCACTCCACAGCCGACCCGGCCGGTGTCGAGAGGTTGAGGTTGGACACCGGCACGGTCATGGTGATGCCGCCGCCACCGGCGATCGAGCGCATTCCCAGCAGGAACCTGCCCAGGTCGATCGGCCCGGTGTCGGCGTCGACGGTCAGCGCGGACCCGCCCGCGGCCGCCACCCGGTACCCCGTGAAGGGGTTGAGCACGGTCGCGGGGCTGGCCGCCTGGGTGACGATGGCCGAGAGGATGGCGCGCTGACGGGCCACCCGGGCCAGGTCGCCTTGGGCGTCGGTCTTGCGGCTACGGGCCAGGCCCAGTGCCTGCGCGCCGTTGAGGGTCTGACAGCCGGCGGCCAGGTCGATCCCGGCGTCGGGGTCGGTGATCGGGGCCGGCAGGCAGGTCTCGACGCCACCGATGGCATCGGTGATCCTGGCGAAGCCGCCCAGGCCGGTCTCGACATAGGAATCGATGCCGATGCCGGTTGCGTCGGTGATGGTCTGTGCGAGCAGCGCGGGGCCGCCGAACGCGAACGCCGCGTTGATCTTGTTCTGGCCGTTGCCGGGAATGCTGACGTAGGAGTCCCGGGGAATGCTGATCAGCACGGGCTGTTGCCCGCCACCCGGCACATGCAGCAGCAGGATGGTGTCGGTTCGCTTGCCCGCGGCGTCGGCCTCGCTGCCGCTGTTGAGGTAACCCACGTCCGCCTCGGTCAGCCCCTCCCGCGAATCTGACCCGACCAGCAGGTAGGTGGTGCCGGCGGTGTCTGTGACGGTCGGCAGGGCATCGGTCTTGGTGACGTTGCGCCAGGCCACGCCGCCCAGCGAGAACGGATACCCGATACCGATGATGAGCAGCAGCACCAGGATCGTGCGGAGCAGGCGCAGCGGGCGCCGACCACGCCGCGCGGGCCGCGCCGTGGGACGGCTCGGCGCGCCCGGGGCCGGTCCGCGGTCGGCCCGCGACGGGGCGCGACCCGAGGGGACATCGTGGGAATCGTAGGAATCGAAGGCCCGACCGAGCCGGGTGTCGTCCGGGTCGGGAGTTGCCGAGCGCGAGCGCGCCGAGCGGGCGGCCGACGTGGCCGAGCGGCTGCTGCCGGGTGTGGCGGTCGGTGCGGCCGCGGCAGCTGAGGCAGGGGGCGAGGCGTCCCGGGCGTCGCGCACGAAGCGCGGTGCGGTCGGCCGTCCGGTGATGTTGTCCCGAATCGTGCCGTCACCGCGGTGACCCTGAACGGGGACCGGCTTGCCCGGAATCGGCATCTGCCGGGTCGGATCCACGTCGCGGTAGCGGTCATCCTCAGGCACCTCGTCACGGTACGCGCCAAACCGGAAGCACGCCCGCACGAAGCGCGGAAGTGCTCCGGGCGTGGCCCGCTCGTGCCCGCCCGATCAGACCCGCGGTCGGCCCAGTGCGCGGTACTGCCAGCCGGCCGCGCGCCAGGTGGCGGGATCCAGGGCGTTGCGGCCGTCGAGGATCCGCTTGTGCCGTACCACCTCGCCGAACTTGACCGGGTCGAGCTCGCGGTACTGCGCCCACTCGGTCAGCAGCAGGACGACGTCGGCGTTCTCGGCCGCTTCCTCGGCGGTCGCCGCGAAGCGCAGGTCCGGCCACAGCCGCCGCGCGTTGTCCAGGGCCTCCGGGTCGGTCACGGTGACGTACCCGCCCTGCAGCCCGATCTGGGCGGCCACGTTGAGGGCGGGGGAGTCGCGGATGTCGTCGCTGTCGGGCTTGAACGCTGCCCCGAGCACGGCGATCCGGGCGCCCATGAGCGAGCCGCCCAGTTCCTCGCGCGTGAGTTCGACCATCCGGGTGCGGCGACGCATGTTGATCGCGTCGACCTCGCGCAGGAACGTCAACGCCTGGTCGGCACCCAGCTCGCCGGCGCGCGCCATGAAGGCCCGGATGTCCTTGGGCAGACAGCCACCACCGAAGCCCAGGCCGGCGCCCAGGAACCGGCGCCCGATCCGGGCGTCGTGACCCAGCGCATCGGCGAGTTGCGTGACGTCGGCCCCGACCAGCTCGCAGACCTCGGCCATCGCGTTGATGAAGGAGATCTTCGTCGCGAGGAACGAGTTCGCCGCCACCTTGACCAGTTCGGCCGTGGCGTAGTCCGTGGCGACCTTCGGGGTGGGCGCGGCGAGCGGGGTGGCATAGACCTCATCGAGCATCGTCTCGGCGGTGGTCGCGGCTATGCCGGGTGGCAGGCCGTACACCAGCCGGTCCGGGTGCAGCGTGTCCTTGACGGCGAAGCCCTCCCGCAGGAACTCCGGGTTCCAGGCGAGAATCGCGTGCTCGCCGACCGGCGTCAGCTCCTCGACCAGCGCCGCCAGGCGGGCGGCCGTGCCGACGGGGACGGTGGACTTGCCGACCACCAGCGCGGGAGCATCGGCGGTGCCACGGAGCTGGGGTACCAGCGCCTCCACGGCGGCGTCGACGTAGCGCAGGTCGGCGGCATACTCGCCCTTGCGCTGCGGCGTTCCGACGCAGACGAAGTGGACCTGGTAGTCCGAGACCTCGGCGATGTCGGTGGTGAAGCGCAGCCGGCCGGTGGCCAACGCGCGGGTCAGGAGCTCGGGCAGGCCCGGCTCGTAGAAGGGCGCCTCGCCCACCGAGAGCGCGCCGATCTTGGCGGCGTCGACGTCGACCCCGATGACGTCGTGGCCCAACTCCGTCATGCACGCGGCATGGACCGCCCCCAGATAGCCACAACCGATCACAGACATGCGCATGGCAGGCGAGATTAGCCGGGGCGGGGCGCTTCGCGTGCGCTCCCCCCGTGGCAGTGGCCGATTGGCCGGATTACCCGCGGGTAACTGCAGCGATATCCTTCCGGGGTGAGCGATGAAGCCATGAGCGCGTTCCGGCTGAGCCCCGACCAGCTAGACCTCCGCAAGGCGGTGCGGGAGCTGGCTGAGGAGGTGATCGCGCCGCACGCGGCGGCCGTCGACCATGACGCCAGGTTCCCGCAGGAGGCCTACGACGCGCTGGTCGCGGCGGACTTCCACGCCCCCCACGTCCCGCAGGCCTACGGCGGCGTCGGAGCGGACGCGCTGACGACATGCCTGGTCATCGAGGAGGTGGCACGTGCCTGCGGATCCAGCTCGCTGATCCCGGCGGTCAACAAACTCGGGTCGATGCCGCTGCTGCTCGCCGGCGACGAAGCCGTCAGGCAGCGCTACCTGCCCGCGCTGGCCAGTGGGGAGGCGATGTTCTCCTACGGTCTGTCCGAGCGGGAGGCCGGATCGGACACCGCGGCGATGCGGACCCGCGCGGTGCCCGAGGGCGAGGGCTGGCGGCTGCACGGCCAGAAGTCGTGGATCACCAACGCCGGGGTGAGCCGGTTCTACACCGTGATGGCGGTCACCGACCCGGACGCCGGGTCCCGCGGCATCACGGCCTTCGTCGTCGAGGCCGACGACGAGGGTCTGGCGTTCGGGGCGCCGGAACGGAAGCTGGGGATCAAGGGCTCGCCCACCCGGGAACTGCTCTTCGACGGCGTGTACCTGGGCCCCGAGCGCCTGGTCGGCGAGCCCGGGCAGGGCCTCAAGCTGGCGTTGCGGACCCTGGACCACACCCGGATCACCATCGGCGCGCAGGCGGTGGGGCTGGCGCAGGGTGCGCTGGACTACGCCCTGGGCTACGTGCGCGAGCGGCGGCAGTTCGGGCGAGCGGTGGCGGAGTTCCAGGGTGTGCAGTTCATGCTCGCCGACATGGCGATGCAGCTGGAGGCGGCCCGCCAGCTGGTCTACGTCGCGGCCGCGGCCAGCGAGCGCGCGGCGGCCGGTGTAGCGGGGCCGGAGGAGAACCTGTCGTTCCTCGGCGCCGCCGCCAAGTGCTACGCCTCGGACGTCGCGATGTCGATCACCACCGATGCGGTGCAGTTGCTGGGCGGGGCGGGCTACGTGTCGGACCACCCGGTCGAGCGGATGATGCGCGACGCCAAGATCACGCAGATCTATGAGGGCACGAACCAGATCCAGCGGCTCGTGATGGCTCGACAGCTGGTGTCCTGAACACGCGTTCTGATCTCTCGTGATCGTGCAGGGGGCCGAATGGGGGTGAAACCTCCCAGGAACCGGTAACCGCCTTCAGCCCCGCCCCCGGTGGCCGAAAGTAGCTCCATGCGCACGCTGAGTATTTTCGCGTCCGTTTCGTTAGCGGTGGGGCTGCTCGCTTTCGATGTCGTGGACATACCTGCTGCCCAAGCGGTACCGGTGGCGCCCGAGGTGGACGCCGTCTCGCTGGCCGGAGTGGATGCGGCCGCGGTAGGCAGCGAGGGGACGGACTCCCGACCGGACGAGCGCCCGGCGCAGGGACCGGCACCCGATGCGCGACCCGAGCTGATGACATCGGAGCTGTCCACTCAGGACTTCTCCGTGATGGGGGTGACCTGGGACGCCGACAGCGTCGCCGCCGCCTCGGCAGTTGTCTCGGCGCGGGTGCGAGTCGACGGTGACTGGAGCGAGTGGGAGGTGCTGGACCTCAACGACACCGCACCCGACCCCGGCACGGACGAGGCGCGGGCGGCGGCTGACATCGTGGCCACGGAGCCGCTGGCCGTGGTCGGCGGTGAGGCCGTGCAGGTGCGCATCGACACCAGCAGCGGCGAGGTTCCCGCCGACGTCGAGGCCGTCGTCATCGACCCCGGGACCTCGCGCGCCGATGACCCGGCGGTGCGCGGCGGGGCGCTGTCGACGGCGAATGCGGTGGCCGGCCGACCGTCGATCATCACCCGCGCCCAGTGGGGCGCCGACGAGAGCCGCCGCAGCTGTGGCAACGGGGTCATGAACACGATCAAGGCGGCGGTGGTGCACCACACGGCGGGCACCAATTCCTACGGCCCGGCGGACAGCGCGGGCCTGATCAGGGGCATCTACGCCTATCACACCGGCACGCTGGGCTGGTGCGACATCGGCTACAACTTCCTCGTCGACCGCTACGGCCAGGTGTTCGAGGGTCGCGGCGGCGGCGTGGAGAAGGCGGTGCGGGGGGCGCACGCCGGCGGGTTCAACGAGAACACTTTCGGCATCTCGGCGTTGGGTGACTTCAACACGGCGAGCGCGCCCGACGTCATGGTCGAGGCCATCGCGGGGGTGGCCGCCTGGAAGCTGCAGGGGTCCTACCGCGACCCGCTGGGCAGCACGCAGCTGACCAGCGCAGGCGGCGGCACGGCCAAGTTCCCGGCGGGCCAGGTGGTGACGCTGCCCGTGATCATGGGCCATCGTGACGTCGGCAGCACCGCCTGCCCCGGCGCCAACCTCTATTCCCGCCTGGACTGGATCCGGCAGCGGACATCGGCGCTGATCGGCGCCGCGCTCGTCGACCCCACGGTGTCCTCGGCCAGCCTGGCAAGTGGGGGATCGGTCGCGGTCACTGCGGGCGCCACGGGTGATCTGACGTGGCGGTTGGAGGTCGTCGACCTGTGCTCCGCCACCGTCATCGCCGAGCGCAGCGGTACTGCAGGCCGGGGCCGCAACGTCAACACGTCCTGGGACACCAAGCGCACCGGCGGCAGTCCAGCGGGTCCCGGCAGCTACCGGCTCTCACTGCGCGCCACCGGCGCCTCGGGGCCTGCGCTGAGCAGGTCGTGGCCGGTGACCGTCACAGGCACACCGGACACGGCCGGGGCGGGTGGCGCACCCGCGAGTCAGGCCGGTGCGTTCGTGCCGCTGACGCCCGCTCGCTTGCTGGACACCCGAACCTCGGGCGACGCGCTGGTGGCCGGCGACACGCGCAACGTGGTCATAACCGCGCGCGGCGGGGTGCCGGCCAACGGGGTGACCGCTGTCGCCCTCAACGTCACCAGCGCTTGCGTCTCGCAGACCGCGGCCTCCTACATCACGGTCTGGCCAACAGGGTCGGCCAAGCCGAACACCAGCTCTTTCAACACCTCGGCCAGTGACACCGCGGCATCGCTCGTGGTGTCGGGTGTCGGTGCCGGCGGCGCCGTGAGCATCTACAACGACACGGGCACGACACACCTGATCGTCGACGTCGTCGGCTACTTCACGTCGGCCGGCGGTGGCACGAACTACCAGCGACTGACTCCGCGGCGGGTCTTCGACTCGAGGGTGTCCGGCGGTGTCTTGGCCGACGGTGCCACCCGGGTGGTGACTCTGAGCGGGCAAGCGGGCACGGCGGGGGCGGCCTTGAACGGCGCCGTGCTCAACGTCACCGTCGCGGGAGCGCAGTCTCCCGGTTTCGTCACGGTGTTCCCTGCGGCGGCGGCGCGGCCGCCGACCTCGACCGTCAACCTCGTGCCCGGCGCCGATGTGGCCAACCGCGCCTACGTCGGTCTCGACTCGAACGCCTTCTCGATCTTCATGGGAGGGGGTCCGGCGCATGTGATCGTCGACCTGGTCGGGTACTACACGACCACGGCTGTCACCGGGGGGTCGTTCTCCTCGACCGGGCCCTCGAGAATCCTCGACACCCGATCCGGGGAGGGTGGCATCACGGGTCCGCTCGCTGCCGGCCAGGAGATCGACCTGCGCGTCGCGGGCGTG
Organism: uncultured Kineosporiaceae bacterium; assembly: GCA_964516515.1. GTDB lineage: Bacteria > Actinomycetota > Actinomycetes > Actinomycetales > JBBAYJ01 > JANNOG01. Next base: position 19,863 of record CAZEYA010000036.1, read on the forward strand.
GCCGGTGTTCCCGCGGGTGCCCGGGCCGTGGTCCTGACGGTCACCGGAGATGCTGCGACGGCCGTCACCTACTTGACCGCGTGGCCGAAGGGTGAGAGCAGGCCGAACACCTCCGACCTCAACCTGCGGCCGGGCGGCGCGAGGGCCAACGTCGTGGTGGCCAACGTCGGTGCGGACGGGCAGATCAAGCTGTTCAACGACAAAGGGTCGACACACGCCATCGTCGACATCGTCGGCTACTTCAGCTGAGCGGTGGCGGCGGCCGGTAGGGCGCGGTCGCCGCCACTGGCTTGAACATCGCCTGTACGGCGGAGCGGGCTACGGCCGGGGGCAGCAGGCGACGCTTGCGAAACGCCAGCGGCAGTCCTCGGACAGCAGCCGCCCCGGCCCGCAACCGCACCCAGGTCCGGGCGGACCGGGGGCCCATAGCGAGGGTCAGCGACACCACGGTGGCGGGGTAGCGCGCCCATTGCAGCGAGGCAAGCTGCCAGGAGGCGTTGCGGGCCAGCACCAACAGGCGGTTGCGCTCGTTGTAGTACCTGAAGGTGTCCGATCCCTCAACGCTCGACATCGCGTGCCGATGCTCGACCATCGCGGCCGGCACGTGCCGCGCTCGCAGCCCGAGCAGCCGAAACCGCCAAGCCAGGTCCAGGTCCTCGTAGTAGAGGAACAAGTCCGGATCCATCCCGCCGGCGGCCCGGACGGCGGCGACCCGCAGCAGCACCGCCGCCCCGGTTGCGCCGAACGGCTCGGCCCGGGTGTGGCGCGACTGCCACGGCACCAGCCAGTCCCGGTCGTAGCCGTATCCGTCCGGGGTGATCTCCAGGCCGGTGCTATTCGTGAGCTGCGCCTGCATGTGTGATGCATCGGGTCCGAGCAGCTGGACCGACGGCTGGACGGCCGCCACCGACTCCTCCTGCGCCGCGTCGACCAGAAGCCGGATCGTGTCCGGTGCTGCCCGGGCGTCGTCGTTCATCACGAAGGCCCAAGGCGTTGTGACCAGATCCAGGGCCAGGGCCACCCCGCCCGCGAAGCCCCGGTTGGTGTCGCTGCGCAGGGTGCGGACGCTACCCCGGTAGCGGGCGAGCACGTCACGGGTCGCGGCGTCGGCATCGTTGTCCACCACGAGGACGTTCACGCCACCGGGGTGGTCCTGGGCCAGCAGGGAGTCCAGGCACTCGGCCAGGAACGACGACGAGCGCCACGCCACCACGACCGCGGTCACCGCCGCGGCGGCGGTCCCGCTGGCCGCGCTCACAGCTGAGCTGCCAGCCGGTAGGCCCGCACCGTTGCCAGGGCGCACTCCTGCCAGGTGAAGCGGGCGGCGTGGGCCCGCCGCGCCGCAGCCGCGGAACTGTGCGGGTGCTCGTCGGGCAGGTGGGCGATGGCGCTCGCCCAGGCGTCCACATCCAGTGCCGGGACGAACACCGCGTCCGGTGGCGCCACCTCGCGCAGCACTGGCAGGTCGCTTGCCATGACCCGCCGCCCGGCTGCGGAGGCCTCGAGAATTGGCAGGCCGAAGCCCTCGGCCAGCGAGGGAAGCACCAGGGCGGCGCTGCCCGCCACGACCGTCCGCAGGTCGGCCTCGTCCAGGCGGCCCAGCCGGGCTACCCCTTCGCCGTCGTCGTCCCCGGTCGACGTCCCGCCGCCCCAGCCGACACCGCCGACGATCACGAGGTCCAGGCTGTCCGGGTTCCGGGCGCGGGCCAGACGGTGGGCAGCAAGCAGGGTGACGAGGTTCTTCCGCGGTTCCGCTGTGCCGACGAAGACCAGGTACGGCCGGCCGCGGCGTCGTGCTCCCGCAGCGTGCCCGTCGTCGATCCCCAGCCGCGTCAGCGTCGCGGGGTCCGCCTGTGTGCCGGCCCACCTCTCGGCGTCGACACCCAACGGGGTGGCGACCACCCGGTCCGCGGGCACCCCGAGCCGCTCGATCACGTCGGAGCGAACGGCCTGCGACGGGGTCACCACTACCGTGCGCCGCCGGCGCAGCGCCCGTGGCAGCAGGGTGGCGTGCGCACGTGAGCGGGCCCTCACGGTGCCAGGATGGGTGAGGAATGCCAGATCATGAACAGTGACGACCGAGGCCGCCCGCCACGTGGGGGGGGAGAGGAAGTTGGTGCCGTGGAACACATCACACGGGCCACTGAGCAACTCGACCGGGGGCCACCGTCCATATTGCCATGCGGCCATCAGCAGCCGTGCCGGCAGCCGGCGCGACGCCACCCGGGCGCCTGGCATCGCCGGAAGCACCCCCCGCCAGGAGAAGGCGACGAGGGTCAGGTCAGGGCGATCGGCACCGGGCAGCCTGGTGAGCGCACCGACCAGCTCGCGGCAGTAGCGGGGGACGCCCGACGTCTGCTCGAGCATCGGTGTCGCATCCAGGCCAAGCCGCATCGTCACTCCAGTCGTCGGGTTGCTCCCGGTCAGCTTCCCAGGGGGGTGCCGTGGGTCCGCGCATCACCTACGGCGCCGACGTGACACGGGGGTCCGGAACGTGCGTGAAAGGTGGGAGGATTCGCCGCCATGGGGCGCGAGCACGTCGGGCGGCACCGACCGGATCGACGGATGGATCAGCAATGAGCGGGACGATCGCCGAGCCTGTCGAGGATACGGTCGGCAACGATGTTTCACCCTCGGGCGTCAGAACGACCGACCCCGCGAACGGTATCCCAGCCTGGCAACTCTGGGTGTTCCCGCTGTTCCTCGTCGTCGTGGTTCTCGTCCTCACGGCGCTGCGGCTCAGCGGCACCTCGATCGGGGTCTACCAGACGTACCTTTACGGCTCGCCCGAGAGCGACGACCTGCTCTTCGCCGACCCGCAGCAGATCCGCTCGGACGAGTGGCTGGTCATGACACAGATGACCATCGCTCAGGCTCGCGAGAACTTCCCGCTGATCAACCAGAACATCACCAATGGTCGCGACATGTCGCTGATCGTCGACGTGCCGTACCGAGACTGGTCCATCATTTTCAAGCCGCAGAACCTCGGCTTCTTCGTGCTGCCACTGGAGAACGCGTTCGCCCTCAAGTGGTGGTCCCTGCTAGCGATCGTCGCGCTCGGAGGCTACGCCTTTGTCCTGCACGTGCTGCCGGGACGCCCCCTCCTCGCGGTGCTGCTGGGGACCGGCTTTGGCTTGAGCCCGTTCCTGTTCTGGTGGTACTGGGCGGGCTTCGTGGCGTGCTTCGGGTACAGCCTGCTGCTCATCGTGCTCGGCATGCGCATCATCGAGGGTCGGCGGGTCGGTGTTCCGGGCCGAACACCATTGGGTCCGCGTGCTTCCCATGCGGTGCACGCCGTCGCCATGGCCTATCTCGCCATCTGTTTCGCGCTGCTCCTGTACCCGCCGATCTCGATCTGCCTCATCCTGGTCGTGATCAGCTACCTGCTGGGCCACGCGGCACAGGCGCGGTGGTCGGACCGCAGCGTAGGCACGCGTGGCCTGCTGGCCCGGCTCGGAGTGCTGGCCGCCGCTGGCGTAGGGGCCGGCTTGGTGCTGGCGGCGTTCGTACTGACACGCCGCGAGGCGATCGACGCGGTGCTGTCGACCGTCTATCCAGGCGAACGTGTGGTGACCGGCGGCGGGTACCCGTGGCACTCGATCTTCGACACCTTTCTCCAGCCGCAGCTGCAGCGGGGTCCTTTCCCGCTGGCCAACCAGTCTGAATCGTCGAACTTCTTCCTTCTCATGCCGTATCTCATCGTCGCCGGCGCGGTGGTCGCCGGGTACTCGTACCGGCGTACCCGCCGGATGGACTGGCCATTCGTGGCACTGCACGCGGTGGTCGGGCTGTTCCTGATGTTCCTCTTCGTGCCGCAGCTGCAGCCGCTGTACGGCCTGCTGTTCCTCGACCTGGTTCCCCAGCAGCGGGTGCTCACGGGTCTCGGCCTCGCGAGCTTCCTCTACCTGGTCCACCTCATCCGGCTCCTGCTGCCCCTGCGGGCTGACCTGCGGCTGCGCGGCGCGGCCGCTGGATACGCCCTGGCGTGCCTGGCCGCGACGTTAGCGGTCGGCGGCTACATGATCGACGCCTTCCCGCAGTTCGTCTCGCGGTGGAACTCCGTCGCCGTCTACGCCGTGCTCTTCTGTGCAGTGATCTTCCTTTTCCTGGCCAAGCTGCCCCGGGTCGGCGCGGCTGTCCTGCTGGGCCTGTCCGCCGCGAGCGTGGCGACGGTCCATCCGCTGTATAGGGGTCTGGGCCCGGTCGAGGACACGGCGGTGCTGGATGCGATCTCCGAGGTGTCGCGTCCCGAGGACGCCTGGGCCACGGTGGACACCTTCGAGTTCGAGAACCTGGCGTTGCTGGCCGGCCAGGAGTCGGTCACCGGCGTCCAGTTCTACCCGGACCTCGAGTTCTGGGATCAGGTCGACGGGGGAGTGTCAGAGGACGTGTACAACCGCTACGCGCACGTCACGTTCACCACCCGGCCCGATGCCCCGCTGCTGGCCGTCGGGGGGGCGCAGGACACGTTCCAGGTGGCGCTTGAATGCACGGAATTCCTCACCGAGAACGTGGACTTTCTGCTCGCCCAGAGCGAGCTGACCCAGCCCTGCACGTCGCTGGTGCGTACGGTCGAGTACCCCACCCGCACGTTCTACATCTACCGGGTCTCCGACTCGACGCAGCGGTAGGGGCCGCACCGTCGAGTCGGCCCGTTCGCAGCCGGGGCTTCGTCGCCTCGGCGGCCGTGGGCGGCGTAGCACCGATCGTGACGCTCGACGACAGAGCCTGGCGTTCCCACAGCGGATCGGCACGTACTCAAGTACCGGTCTGCAACCTGCTCCAGGCTAGGTTCCTCGTGAGGACGCGGTGGTGTGTGGGCAGGTCATCGCCACCGTCGGTTAGTTGAGTTGGGAGCAGGAGCCATCCCTGGGAACGGTCGTCGCTCGCGTTGCCAGGGCGTGTACTGCGTGCGGTCCAGACCGGTTGACGGATCCAACGGGATCGCCGCGGTCCCCGTCGCCACGCACCGGGACCGCTTGCCGCCCGCTTGCTATGTTGGTCGTTAAGCCCGTCACGCCCATGCGCCGTCCCGTCGCGCCGACTCCAGGAGTCCCATGCTCGTCACCGTTCTCGCGCCGCGCCCCGGGACAGCCGATAGTCTCGCCCGGTGAGCGTCGTCGCCGATGTGCGCAGCATCGTTTCCCGCCGCGAGCTGTTACTCAACCTCACAGTCCGCGAGTTGCGGGGCAAATACAAAGGCACCGTTCTGGGTTGGGGCTGGTCTCTGCTCAATCCGCTCGCCACCACGATCATCTTTACGCTGGTGTTCGGGTTCGTTCTGCGGGTACCACCCCCCACCGGCGTCGACGGGCTGTCCAACTACGCGCTCTTCCTGCTCTGCGCGCTTCTGCCGTGGAACTTCCTCAGTGCTATCATGACCGGTGGCATGGGGTCGCTGGTGGCGAACGCCAACCTGATCAAGAAGACGGCATTTCCCCGGCAGTTACTTGTTATCTCGGTCGCGACCGCCGGAATCGTCACGTTCGCCATCGAGATGAGTGTCCTGCTGGTTGTCTTCCTGTTCTTCGGGGTGAACTCGCTGTTCTTCATCCCGGCACTGATCCCGCTGCTGCTGTTGCTGGCGCTCTACGGGTTGGGGCTGGGCCTCTTGTTGTCGGTTGTCAACGTCTACTTCCGTGACGCCTCGCACTTCGTCGGCATCTTTATGCAGATCTGGTTCTACGCCACGCCGATCATCTATCCGCGGGAGCTGGTGGACCGGGTCATCGTCGACAATCCCTGGGTCTCCACATACCAGCTCGACACACTTTATGCGCTCAATCCGATGGTCTCCTTCGCCGAGGCCTTCCGTGATCTGCTCTACCACCAGCGGCTGCCCGAGGCCAACCAAATGATCTACTTGGTCGCCGTTACCGCCGCGACGCTGCTGCTGGGCATGCTGGCGTTCAACCGCTGGCAGGGCCGGCTGGCGGAGGAGCTGTGAGCGACGCCGCGATCGAGGTGGTGGACCTGTCCAAGCGGTTCCGGATCTACCATGAGCGCAACCAGTCGATCAAGATCGCTCTGATGCGGGGCAGGCGGGCCAGCTTCGAGGAGTTCTGGGCGTTGCGCGACGTCTCGTTCGAGATCTCGACCGGGTCGACCTTCGGGTTGATCGGCCCCAACGGCAGCGGGAAGTCGACCCTGCTGAAGTGCCTGGCGCAGATCCTGGTGCCCGACTCGGGGCGGGTGGTCGCCCACGGTTCGATGTCCGCCCTGCTCGAGCTGGGGGCCGGATTCCATCCCGAACTGTCCGGTCGCGACAACGTCTACCTCAACGGGTCGATCCTGGGCCTGAGTCGCCGGGAGATCGACCGCCGGTTCGACGAGATCGTCGGGTTCGCCGGTCTTGAGCATTTCATCGACACCCCGGTGAAGAACTACTCCAGCGGCATGTACGTGCGCCTCGGCTTCTCGGTCGCCATCAACGTGGAACCTGAGATCCTGCTCGTCGACGAGGTGCTGGCGGTCGGTGACGAGGAATTCCAGACCAAATGCATGGACAAGTTCCGCCAGTTCAAGGCGGACGGCCGCACCGTCGTGCTGGTCAGTCACGCCCTGGGCGCACTACGGCAGATGTGCGACCAGGTGGCGCTGCTCGACCACGGCCAGCTACAGATTGTCGGTGATCCGGCTGAGGTGCTCGATGCCTATGTCGGGGCCGTCCACAGCGAGCACACGGGGGCGATCCCCGGGCAGAACCGCTGGGGCTCGGGCGAGGTACTGATCGACAAGGTCGAGGTCCTGGTCGGCGGGCGGGGCGTCGACGCCCCCGCCACCGGCGACGACGTGACGCTGCGGCTGCACTGGAGCACCTCGGCCCCGGTGGCCGAAGTTGTCTTTGGGGTGATCTTCCACACCCTGGACGGGAAGCCGATCAGCGGGCCGAACACCATGGACGAGGGGTTCGTCATCGATTGTCGGGGCAGGAGCGGGACCGTTGACCTGCAGCTGGACCGGCTGCTCCTGGTCGCCGGGGAGTACGATCTGGCGCTGGCGGCCTACGACACCACCATCACCCATGCCTACGATCACCATCACAATGCCTTCCGGTTGCGGATGCGTGCCGGCGGGCCGGGCGACCGGCACGGGGTTGTCACCTTCGCGCCGCGGTGGGACGCCGTGCCGGCACCCAAGCCGTACAAGCGGTGGCTGCCGGCCGGCCAGCGCCCCTAACCGACCGGAATCCGCGTGTCATCTCGCACTGTGACAGGCGCGCACAGCGCGTGGCCGTGAGAGTCTTGGCGATGGATGCCGGGCTTCCGCCGCCTTAGTGGCTGTGCTGACGCCCCGCCCAGTGTTGCCGATCCCCGATCAATCTTGGAGGTACGCCCGGTGCGAGTGAGCGTCGTCATCGTGAACTACCAGGGGGTCGAGGACACCCTGCGCTGCATCGAAGGCTTCGCCGGGATCGACTGGCCGCGTCAAGACCTGCAGTTGGTGGTTGTGGACAACGCCAGCGGCGGCGGCGAGGCCGAACGCATCCGCGTGGCCCATCCCGAAGTGACCGTCGTCGACGCGGGCGGCAATCTCGGCTTCGCG
>CAZEYA010000037.1:0-26766 GCA_964516515.1 uncultured Kineosporiaceae bacterium
GTTCTGGTTGGTGACAGCGACGACGTGGGTCTCACCGACGCAGGCCGGCGGGATCGTGCCGCCCTGCGTCGGTGAGACCCACGTCGTCGCTGTCACCAACCAGAACTTCATCGACGGTGGCGGGAGCCCATTCGAGGGCCAGGCGCGGCACTCCTGCGTCGACAAGCTCATCACCGTTCGCAGCAACCAGGCGACCGCGCCGACATTCTTCCTCTACACCCCCGTCCCGCTGCCCACCCACTTCTGGGGCCTCACGATCAACGACCTCGGGCTGCAACTGGACAAGCGCAGCGTCAACTACGGCGAGGCACAGGGCATCGCCGGCGTCCCGATGGGGCTCTACGACTGGTCCGGGAAGCTCAAGGACACGGTCTACACGGACTTCAACGGCTTCTACGAGGCTCTGGAGCCGTCGACCGGGACCATCAACTGCCCGACGCCCGCAGGTGTCTGCCCGAACATGTACCGCTTCGTAGGCAACGATCCCGGCACGCCGGATCATCCCAACCCCGAGTACAACCCCCGGTTCCGCACCATCGCCACCAACTTCCAGGCCTGGCCGGGTTTGTACACCGTCACCGACACCGCGCCCACCCAGGTCGCGGCCACGGTGCTGACCCCGGACGCCGCCCAGGTCAATCCGGCCATGTGTGACCTGGACTCGGCGCGGCCACAACTGCTGACCGTGGACAAGCCGTACGTGCGGTACCAAGAGAACAACGCGGCCAGGACGGTCGTCATCAAGGGTTCCGGTTTCGGTGCGACGCAAGGAACCGGCCGGGTCGCCCTCAACGGGAACAACGTGTCCGTCTCGAACACCCTGAGCTGGAGCAACACCTCCATCACCTTCCGGGTTCCGAACAGCATCGATGGCGGCCCCGCCACGGTGTCGGTCACGGCCGCCAACGGTCTGTCCAGCGTCAACGGCCTGACCATCCAGATGCTCAACAACAGCGTCCAGGGCACGGGTCAATTCGGGCCGAGACTCGCCGAGGTCGGCCCCGGCAAGCAGTTCTCGACCATTCAGGCGGCGCTGGAGGCAGCGGTCCCGACGGCGCAGCGGCCCTACTGGATGGTCATCGTGTGGCCCAACGCGCGGACCAGTGCGACGCCGCGCGGGGAGTACAACGAGAACATCGTCCTGCACCACCGGGTCAAGGTGCAGGGCGTCGGCCCGGGCGGCTTCGACTCCACCGGAGCCTTCGTCCCCGGGTCGACGATCGACGGCCAGAGCTTCAACCCCGACACCGACCAGGGCGCCGCGTGGCTGGATCTCGTCAACTCACTGACGTTCAGTGGCGACCCTCAGGTGCCGGACGGTGCCGTCGTCACCGTGCTCGACGACCCGGCACGCAACAACAACTGGTTCTCGCCCAACTTCTACCCAGCGCTGGACGGGTTCACCCTCACCGGCGGCTCGCAGTCCAACTTCCCCGGCAATGTCAACGTCATCACCGGTGCCACGCAGACCCCGGTCGGCGCGGCAGGATCGTTGACCACCCAGGGCGGCGGCATCTACCTGCACTCCCACGTCCGCAACTTCCGGATCACCGACAACATCATCCGCGGCAACAGCGGCTCCTACGGCGGAGCTGTGCGGGTGGGTACGCCCTACCTCGGCAACAATGAGAACTACGGCGCGGTGATTGCCCGTAACCAGATCCGTGACAACGGCGGCACCAACCTGGCCGGTGCCATCGGCCTGTTCACCGGCAGCGACAACTACCAGGTCCGTGACAACGCGATCTGCGGCAACTTCTCGGCCGAGTACGGCGGCGCCATCACCTCCTACGGCTTCCAGCGCAACCAGACGATCACCGGCAGCGGCAATGCCATCGCCGGCAACACGATCTGGTTCAACCAGTCCTACGACGAGGGCGGCGCGGTGATGATCGCCGGGCAGCTGCCCGCCGACCCGGACGTGCTGTCCGAGGGATCCGGGCCGGCGACCATCAGCGCCAACGTCATCGTGGAGAACCTGGCCGGTGACGACGGCGGTGGTATCCGGTTGCTGCAGACCAGCGGCTCACGCATCACCCGCGCCATTCGAGACGACATCCGCATCATCAACAACACCATCACCAACAACGTCTCGGCGCACGAGGGTGCCGGTATCGCCCTGGATGATGCGGCGTTCGTCGAGGTCGTCAACACCACGATCGCCCGGAACATCACCACGGCGACGGCTCTGACCAGCAACGGGCTCCCGGCTCCGGCCGGGCTCTCCAGCTCGGCCAACAGCGACCTGCTTCAGGCGAAGTTGTGCGGGTTCTCCAACGCCGCGCCGCTGTGCGCCACCACGTTCAGCAGGCCGGTGCTGTTCAACGACGTGTTCTGGCAGAACCGGGCCGGGCAGTTCGTGGGCAGCGGCGTAGTGGGCATAACACCCGGTGACGCGAACAACTGGGACATGGGCGTCGCGGCCGACCCGACCGCGCTGCTCACCCCGACCAACTCCGTGCTGAGCGACGGGACGGGCGTGGTGCCCAGCGGGACCAACACCGTCGGCGCCGACCCGTTGTTCGTGTCGCCGTTCGAGGTATCGGTCAACATCCTCGCGTCGCGGACCTTCCCGGGCTTCCGGCAGTCGGTCATCGTCGCGCAACTGCTGCCGCCCAACCTGTCGGGCAACTACCACCTGGCCGGCACCAACGCCGCGACAGCGGGGTCGGCGTACGGCCGAGGTGGCCGGCGGGTCCAGGTGGTCTGGGGCGGCACGGCGTTGACCTACTACGTGTATGCGCCGACCGTCGACATCGACGGCCAGTCGCGGCCCGCGGAGTCCTCCGTCAACGGTCGCCGCGATGCGGGATCGGACCAGATCCAGCCATGACCAGCCACGACCGCATATGCCCGATCCACCACGTCCCGTCCACCCACCCGCAACCCGGGGAGTCCCGATGATCGATGAGAGCGCACGCCACGGCCTGTCCCGCCGCACCCTGCTGACCGGCGGGATGGGCGTGGCAGCCGCCCTGACCGCCGGTGGCCTGCTCCGCGGCCGCGCGGCGGGGGCGACCCTGCTGCCGGTCGACCTGGCACCCGGTGCTGACGCCCATCCCGTCAAGCGGCTTCACCTGGCGGCGACCGACGGCTGGGTGACCATGCCGAAGGACGCCCCTGCGGACCCGCCCTTCTTCCCCGACCCCTACGCGCCGGACCCGCAGAACACCTACATCTTCGGTTTCCGCGATGTCACCGGCATGTCGGCCGCCGCGGTCGCGGCCACCCGCGGCAAGGCGCAGTTGACGGCACCGACACTCGCCTTCGACGAGGAGGACGACATCTTCATCACGCTCAGCAACCTGGGCCTGGTGCAGCGGCCGGACCTCTTCGACGGGCACACCCTGCACTGGCATGGTTTCGTCAACGCGATCCCGCTGTTCGACGGCGTCCCGGAATTGTCGCTGTCGGTGCCGATCGGCCGCCAGCTCGAGTACTTCTACCGGCCGCACGACGCGGGCACGTACATGTACCACTGCCATTTCGAGGATGTGGAGCACGTCCAGATGGGCATGGTCGGGATGGCCTTCGTCCGGCCCAAGCAGAACAACACACCCATCAACCCGGGTGAGCGATACGCCTACAACGACGGTGACGGCAGCACGATGTACCACCGCGAGTTCGTCTTCATGCTCAGCGAGATGTGGTCCGCGGCCCATTACCGAGACGCCCATATCCAGGTCAGCGACTGGACGGACTACGACCCCAGTTTCTGGATGATCAACGGCCGCGCATACCCGCAGACCATCCAACCTAACGGCGACCCGCTGACGACCACCGGTGAATTGCAGTACCAGCCGATCTCGTCGATCGTGCCGTGCAATGCGGGCGAGCGGGTGCTCCTCCGGATGTCCAATCTGGGATACCAGAACCACACGATGACCGTCGACAACATCGACCTGACGATCGTCGCCAAGGACGCCAGCCTGCTGCGCGGTCGAGACGGCACCACGAATTACCTGACGACCAACACGATCGATGTCGGGCCCGGAGAGAGCCGAGACGTCATCTTCACCGCCCCGAACGCCCCCGGAGAGTACCTGCTGTACGACCGCAACTACTCCTACCTCGGAAACGGCGGCGGTCCGGGATATGGCGGCATGATGACGAAGATCGTCGTCAATCCGGCGGGGACCCTCGCACCCCAGACAACCCCCAATACCTGATCGCGGCCGGACGGAAGGAGACGACGATGACAACGATTTCTCGAACCTGGCTCCGGCTGGGGGTGGTGACCGCAGCGGCGGCCGCACTGACGGCCGCAGCCCTGGTGACCGTGCCCTCGGGCGCCGAAGCTGCCACCTCTGCCGGTCTGGTGTGTGACACCGACGCCAACAACACCTTTTCGATCACCGCACGTGACGGCTACATGTCCACGCCGGACGGCAACTCCATCTACATGTGGGGTTACAGCAACTCCAGGCGCGGCTTCCAGCTGCCCGGACCGACGCTGTGCGTCACCTCGGGTCAGCCGGTCACCGTGATCCTGAGGAACAACCTGCCCGAGCCGACGTCGATCATGTTTCCCGGGCAGCAGGGCGTGAAGGCGAACGGCAATGCGGCGCAGCCGCAATTCGACACGCTCAACAATCTGACCTCGCTGGTGCAGACCGCCGCGCCGGCGGGCTCGGTGACCTACACCTTCACCGCCGGCTCCCCGGGGACATACCTGTACGAGAGCGGCACGAACGTCGACAAGCAGGTTCAGATGGGCCTGTACGGCGCCCTGGTGGTCCGCCCGGCAGGACACCCCGACCAGATCAACGACAGGGCAGACTCGAAGTTCAACCCGACCACGGACTACGTCTTCATGCTCTCGGAGATCGCACCCGACGTGCATCTCGCCGTCGAGCGCCGACAGCCCGTCAACCCGAGCGATTACGAGGCGCGGTACTTCCTCATCAACGGCCGGAGCATGCCGGACACCCTGGCGCCCAACAATGCCGCGTGGCTGCCTTCCCAGCCATACAGCGCACTGGTCCACATCAAGCCCTACAACGCGACCAGCAACCCCTTGCCGGCCGCCATTCGTTACCTCAACGCCGGCACGGTCAACTACCCGTTCCACCCGCACGGCAGCAGCGAGCGGGTGGTCAACCGCGACGGGCACGCCGTCGAGGGCCCCGCCGGTCAGGACCTGTCCTTCCTGAAGTACGACATCGACGTGTTCCCCGGCCAGAGCGTTGACGTCCTCATGGACTGGCGCGATACCGACGCCTGGAACGCCTCGACCAACCCGGTCCCGACGACGCTGCCCCCGCTGGGCGACCAGCTACTGGTCGGTCCTGACACCTGGTTCAGCGAGAGCCCGTATCTGGGCGTCCAGGGTGCCTTCCCGGCCAACATCACCGTCAACAACGAGTGCGGCGAGTACTACCACATCGCACACAGCCATGCGCTCCAGCAGGCAACCAACTATGGCGCCGCGTTCGGCGGGATGATGACGGTCTTCCGCATCGACCCGCCCGCCGGCTGCCCGGGACAGTGAGGGACGAGCGATGACGACTCACCTGCACCTACGACAGCTGCCCGCGCTTGTCATGGCCGGCGCCCTCGTCACCTTCGCGCTGGCGCCGATGGCCGCCAGCGCGGCGAGCCGGACCGCCCTTCCGGCCGTCCTGCCTGCGGCGGTGCCTGCCGCTGCCCCGGTCGGCAAACTCGTCCCGTCCGGCTGCACGTCAGGCGCGGGCGCTGCGGCGTGCGACCTGTACGCGGCGGTCGGCACCACGACGTTCCTCGGCCAGATCCTGCCGATCTGGGGGTTCGCGTCCTCGGCGGTCGGCCCGGCCACCGCGCCGGGTCCCCAACTGGTGGTCAACCAGGGCGACGTCGTGACGGTGACACTGCACAACGCCATCCCGGGTGAGTCGGTGTCACTGTCGCTGCCGGGCCAGAGCGGGGTCAGCGTCGACGGTGCCGCAACGGTCGGCGACGACATGACCGGTCTCGGCAACACCGGCACCCGCAGCTACACCTTCACCGCGGGCACGCCAGGGACGTTCCTGTACCAGGCCGGCCACACCGCCAACGGCACGCGCCAGGTGGCCATGGGCCTCGCCGGCGCACTGGTCGTGTTACCGACGAGTGGCGGTCCCGTCTACGACGACGATGCCGTCCTCGTGCTCAGCGAGCTCGACCCGGCGCTGAACGCCGCTCCCGGCACGTTCGACATGCGCAACTACGACCCCCGCTACCGCCTCATCAACGGCAAGCCGTTCCCCGAGACCAACGTGGTGTCCACCGACCAGGGCCACAAGGTGCGGCTGCGATACGTCAACGTCGGGGCGCTCACCCACTCCATGAGCGTGCTGGGTGCGGTCCAGGCCAAGTTCGCCGAGGACGGCCACGTGCTGGCTTTCACTGCAACGGTCGTCGCCGAGCGGGTGGCCGCCGGCCAGACGATGGACACCCTGGTGACCATGCCGACCGGCCCCGAGGCGAAGGTGGCGGTCTACGACGCCGGGACCCGCCTGAGCAACAACGGCCAGACCACCGCCGACCCGAAGGTCCTGGCGTTCGGTGGCATGCTGAGCTTCCTCGACACCGCCGCGCCGCCGCCGAGCCTCGATCAGGTCGGCCCGGTGAGTAGCACCATCACCGCCACCCCCAACCCGTCCAACGGCCTGGCCGACGTGACTGTGACCGCCGACGTCAGCGACGCCACGACCGGTGGCAGCACCGTCACCGCGGCCGAATTCGTCATCGACGACGCCGTCACGATCGGCCCCGGCTTCGGGGCGCCGATGACCGGAGCGTTCGGCACCGTGTCCGTCACAGGCGTCAGCGGCGTCATTTCGCAGGCCACACTGACGGCACTGGAGGCCGGCCAGCACGTCATCTACGTCCGGGCGCTGGACTCTGCAGGGAACTGGGGTGTCATCAACTCGGTCGTCTTCAACCTGCCGAAGACCGGTCCGCTGACCATCAACGGCTCCATCCAGGACGTGCCGACCAACGGCCAGCAGAGCATCGTCGTGTACGCCACAGGTGACGACCGCGCCGCCGGTGGCACGATCACCGACGCCGAGTACTTCATTGACAACCCCAATCCGGCGGTCGACCTCCGTGGCACAGCCATGACGAGGAACCGGGTGGCCTCCGTCGTCTCGGAGTCCGCCGGACTGTCGGCAGCCCAGGTGAACGCCTTGGCCGACGGGCTGCACACCATCCACGTCCGCAGCAAGAACAGCCTCGGACTGTGGGGACCCACGCTCGGGATCGACCTGCCGGTCGACAAGCAGGGCCCGGTCGTGGACGGCGCCACCGCCGGTCCCAACCCCAGCAACGGGATCCTCAGCGACACCGGCAACCCCGGATACGTCGTGGTGTCGGCCGCCATCACCGACGCGCCGAGCACCCCGGGCCTGCTGCAGAGCCCGCTGGTCGATGCCGAGGGATTCATCGACCCGGTCGGCACGCCCGCCGGCGGCACCGGCTTCCAGCTGGTCGCGGTCGACGGTGCCTTCGACAGCACGAGTGAGGCCGTGACCGGGCTCATCCCGATCTCCCAGATCCGGGCGCTGGCCAACGGGCCGCACACCATTGCGGTACGGGGTCAGGACGCCGCAGATACGTGGGGTCCGCTGTTCACCTTCAACCTGACCATCGACAAGGTGGCTCCGGTGCTGGGCGCCCTGACGGCAACGCCCAACCCGTCAGCGGGTACCGCGTTGCTCTCGGCACCGTTCACCGAGGTCCACACGAGCGTCAACGCCGCCGAATACTGGTTCGGAGCCACCGACCCGAGCATCGGCAAGGCCACCTCGGTCGCCGTCAGCTTCCCGTCGGCCGGCACGGTCAACGCCGAGATCAGCGTTCTCGGGATCCCAGCCGGGACCCAGACGGTGAATCTGCGGGTCAGGGACGCGGCCGGCAACTGGAGCGTCAAAGCGACCACCACGTTCACGGTGACCCCACCGTTGCCGCCCAACCCGATCTTCTCCGACGACTTCCAGTCGGGGAACGTCGCGGCCTGGTCCGGTGGCGTCACCGGGGCGGCTCGCCTAGTGGTGAACGCCGCGGCCGGGATCCCGGCAGGTGCACCGAATGTCGGGTTGCAGGTGACCGAGTCCAGCGCCTCCCGGGGCGCGAGCTACATCGCCGACAACACCCCCACCAACGAGGCGACGTACCACGCCCAGTTCGCCCTCAATCTCAACACCCTCACACCGGGCAGCGCGACGGTCACTGTCTTCCAAGGCAGGACCGCGAGCGCCCAGGCGTTCGCCGTCCAGATCCGTCGCAACGGCGGGAACAACCAGATCCGGATCGTGCTCAACCGCACGACGGGCGGCACGTCGACGGGCGGCTGGGCCACTCTCACACCGAATACCGCCGCCCACACCATCCGGATCGACTGGGCATCGGCAACCGCACCCGACGGCCTGCTGAGACTGACGACTGACGGCACGGTGCGCACCACGCTGACCGGCAACACGTCGAGCCTCAAGCTCGACACGGTCAGGCTGGGTCTGGTCGCCGGTGTGGTCAACTCGACGACCGGGGTCGCCTGGTTCGACACCTTCGTCTCCACCCGGAACACACTGTGACCGCCGTCGACGGCCTGCGGGCCGTCCGGTCACGAACCGCCGCCTGGTCATGGACGGGTTGGGCAACTGCCCTGCTGGTGATCGTCATGATCGTCGGCGGTGGGATGGTCGTCAGGAACCTGACTGCCGGGCAGGCCACCCCCGGCGGCACCACCGTGCCCACCAGCGCCGATCTCGAGTCGGCGCTGGGGGTCCGAATGTCGCAGGTGGCGGTGGTCGGCGACGGTGGCCTGGTGCAACTGAACTTCGTCGTTCTCGACGCCGAGAAGGCCCGCCAGTTCATCGCCGACACCTCGCACCCGCCGGTGATCACCAGCGAGGACCGCGACGGCGGCACCTCACGCGTGTCCGTGATGCGCCAGGGCCACAACATGCGGCCCGGTCAGACGTACTACCTCGTCTATCAGAACACCGCTGGAGCGATCGTCTCCGGTGACGAGGTAACGATCACAGCCAGCGGCCTTAGGCTCGAAAACGTCCCCGTGCTGTGATGGCCGAGGACCCACAGGCGGGCATCCCTCCGATCGCCGAAGAACGCAGCTTCAGCGGCGGGGGGATGCCCACCATCTTTCGCGCGGCCCGGCGAGGTATGGGGAGCGCGGGCGTTCGTATCGGATCGGTGGCCATCGCACTCGGTGTGCTGTCGCTGGTGACTGTCGGTATCGCCCCTGCGGCCCAGGCTCATGCATACCTGGGCGATACCTACCCGGCCGACGGCGAATCGCTGGACGTCGCGCCCGACGAATTGCGGCTGGACTTCACCGAGGGTGTGGTCCTCACGGCAACCACCATCGACATCGTCGACGGCGAGGGCGCCCATCTCACGCCTGTCTCGATCACCCTGGACGCCACCGAACCGAATGACTTGCGCAAACCAGTGGTCATCGTCGCCGCACTGCCCAATCTGCCGCCCAGCAGTTACCGCGTCAGCTGGCAGTCGCTGTCCAGCGACGACCTGCACCGCACGGCCGGCGTCTTCTCCTTCGGGGTGGGCGTCGCGGTCGCCCCGGTCGGCAACACCGACGAGGCGCCCTACCCCGGCGAGGCCGCCGCCCGGTGGCTGATGTGGCTCGGTCTGGCCGGGGTGCTCGGCCCGGTGGCCGTCGCCGCCCTCGCTCACGGGTCGCTGCACGGCCGTCGCCGGAGCCGACTGCTGTGGCTGGTGCGCGGTGCCGCGGCCGGTCTGTTGGTGTCCTGCCTGGCGCTGCCGGCTTTCCAGCTGCGGTCGTTCGACGACTCGTTGCTGGCGTGGACGAACCCGACGTTCCTGCCCGCCTGGGGTGGCCGGGTCGCCGCGTCACTGGTGCTGCTGCTGCTGGCCGGTGCCGCGATCCGGCCGGTCCGGCACAGCCAGCTCTGGATGCTGAAGATGGTGGCCTTCGGTGCGGCCGCGCTCGCGGTGCCGGTGCTCAGCGCCTGGCGGGGGCACCTCGGCACTACGGGGTCACCGGTTCTGGTCACCGCCGGCGCCGTCCACATTCTCAGCGGTGCCCTGTGGGCCGGCGCCGTCGTCGCGCTCGCGGTGGCCCACGCGGGCCGCCGCACCGCCGTCGAGCCCCGGCCCGTGATCGGCGCCCCGGCGTTCGCAGCGCTGTCCTTCTCGGCGCTCAGCCTGGCCGTGGCCAGCGGCTTCGTGCTCGCCGGCCACGGCGTGGCCACCAGCACCGCCCTCGTGCAATCCCTGTATGGCCAAACGATCGTCGCGAAATGCGCGCTGTTGCTGGTCGTCCTGGTCGTGGCCGCCATCAACCACCGGCGCGGCCGCCTCGACCAGGTGGTCGGGGCCACCGGCCGGCGCCCGATCGTCATTGAGGCGGGCCTGCTGCTCGCGCTGCTGGGCTTCGCGGGGGTGCTGGCCGCCACCGCGCCTGCCTCCTCGCCACAGTGGCGGCCCGCGCCCGAGCCGAGCGCGCCGATCTCGGCCCAGGCCGACGACCTCGTGATCGGCCTCAACGTCTCGCCCAACCTCGCGGGGGACACCTTCGTCACCGTCAGCGCGCTGCAGACCCGTCGGCCAGCACCGTCGCCGATCAGCGCGGTCGACGTGACGATGACCCGCAGCGGGTTCCCGGTGCAGTCCGGGCAGGCGACGGCGCAGCCGGACGGGTCGTGGGTGCTGCCGGTCTCACTGCCGGTCGCCGGTACCTGGGCCATCGCGGTCACCGCCACTCGCGACGGACTGCCCGACGCCGTCACGACGGCCGACTGGGTCGTCGCGGGCGGCCTGCACGGCCCGCCCGGGTTCGCGCTGGAGACCGCCGCGCGGTGGCTCGCGCTGCTGGTCATCGTGGGCTGGCTGCTGATCGGACTTCTGGCAGCGCGTCGCGGGGCGCCCGCACACACCATCGACGAGGTCCTCGCCCCGATGTTCGGCCGCCCGCCGCCGGCTGTGTCACAGGACACTCCCAGCGACACATCCGGCACCTCGACGGGCGCCGAACCTACGGTGACGTAACCTAGGTCCAGCGGGAACTGCTTCCGTGGATCCACAACCATGGAGGTACCGGCATGACCGCAGCTGTGCTCGAACGACCGGCCACAGACCGCCCCCGCTCGCAACGCGCGCAGACCCTGTTCGTCGAGCTGCAGCGTGAGGTCGCGTCCCTCGGACTGATGCGGCGCAGATACGGTCACTACAGCACCAAGCTGGTGCTCGCGCCGTTGTTCTTGGCCGGATGCGCGACCGCGATCATCTTCCTCGGCGACTCCTGGTTTCAGCTGATCGTCGCCGGCGTGCTCGGCCTCGGCCTGGCGCAGACCGCGTTCCTCGGCCACGACGCCGCGCACCGGCAGATCTTCACCTCCGGCAAGCGCAACGACTGGGCTGCCCTGTTCGTCATCGGCCTGCTCAGCGGAATGAGCCAGAGCTGGTGGACCGGCAAGCACACCCGCCACCATGGTGCGCCGAATCAGCTGGGCCGCGACGACGACATCGAGTCCGGCGTGGTCGCTTACCACCAGCAGGCCCGCGACGGCCGGCCGAGCCTGGGCAAGTGGTTGGCCCGCAAGCAGGGGTACTACTTCTTCGGCCTCCTGGCACTGGAAGGCCTGGCACTGCACGCCAACAGCATCAAGTGGCTGCTCGACCCCGCCAACAAGATCAAGCGCCGGCGGGTGGAACTCACCCTGATCACGGCGCGGATCAGCGCCACATTGGCCCTGCTGTTCAGCGTGATGCCGTGGTACATGGCGCTGGCGTTCATCGGGCTGCAGGTCGGCGTGTTCGGCTACTACCTGGGCGCCTCGTTCGCGCCCAATCACATCGGGATGCCCCTGCTGCCGGACCGGGTCAACGTCGACTTCCTGCGCCGCCAGGTCCTCATGTCACGCAATGTCAGCGGCGGCCGCTTCATGGACTTCCTGCTCGGCGGGCTCAACCACCAGATCGAGCACCACCTGTTCCCGAACATGGCCCGGCCCAACCTGCGCCGGGTGAAGCCCCTGGTGCGCGACTTCTGCGCCCGGCACGGCATCACCTACACCGAGACCAGCCTCATGACCTCCTACGTACACGTCGCGAAGTACCTCAACCGGGTCGGCCTCGGCGCCCGCGACGTGTTCGTCTGCCCGCTGGTGGCCGCCTACCGCCCGGTGCGCTGAGCCGCGTCTCGTTCCCGTTCCAGTTGCGCCATCGCCTGGCGGCCCACCACCTGCTGGTAGGTCGTCACGCGTTCGGTGCGGCCCCGGCCGATGAAGCTGATCAGCCAGTGCAGCAGCGTCGAGACCCTGGTCTTGAAGCCGATCAGATACAGCAGATGGACGAACAGCCAGGCCAACCACGCGACGAAACCGCGAATTCGGACGTTTCCGACCTCGGCCACCGCGGAGAACCGCGAGATCGTCGCCATGTTGCCCTTGTCGAAGTAGTGGAACGGGCCTGCCGGCTGCTTGCCGCGGACCCGGCCGATGACGAGGTCGGCGGCGTACTTGCCGCTCTGAATCGCCACCTGCGCGACGCCCGGCAGGTTGTCCAGCGACATCAAATCGCCGACCACGCTGATCTCGGGGTGTCCCGGCAGCGTCAGGTCGGGGAGCACCTTGACGCGGCCGGCCCGGTCGACCTCGGCACCGGTGCGCTCGGCAACCAACCGGCCCAGCGGGTTACCTGCCACGCCCGCGGCCCAGATCTTGGTCGCGGCCTCGATGGTGACCTGGTGGCCGCGAGCGTCCTCGTACAGGACACCGCCCTCGGTGACGTCGACAACCTTGGCGCCGAGCCGCACCTCGACCCGGTTCTTGCGCAGCCGGTCGGTCGCGGCCTCGCCCAGCGACGGCGCGAAGCTGGGCAGCACCCGCGGTCCCGCATCGACAAGGACGATGCGGGCCTCGTGGGGCGAGAAGCGGCGGAACTCCCCGCGCAGCGTACGGTGCGCCAGCTCCGCGATCTGGCCCGCCATCTCCACGCCAGTCGGGCCGGCACCGATGACCACGAACGTCAGCGCACGGCGTCGCTCGTCGTCGGTCTCGGCCAGCTCGGCCTGTTCGAAGGCGCCGAAGATCCGGCCGCGCAGCTCCAAGGCGTCGTCGATGGTCTTCATGCCGGGGGCATGGTCGGCGAAGGCGTCATTGCCGAAGTACGACGACCCCGCCCCGGCAGCGACGATCAGGCTGTCGTAACCGGTCACCGTCGTCCGGTCGGGCACGGCCGACGTGACAGTTCGGGTGCGGGCGTCGATGTCGATGACGTCACCCAGCACCACTCGGACGTTGGAGGCACCGCGGAGCACCTCACGGGTAGCCGGTGCGATCTCGCCCGAGGACAGGATGCCGGTCGCCACCTGGTATAGCAGCGGCTGGAACAGGTGATGGGTGGTCCGGGCGATCAATGTGACGTCGATGTCGCGTTCGGCACGGGCTAGGCGCTTCGCGGCGAACAGCCCGCCGAAGCCGGAACCGACGACGACGACGTGGTGCTTGGCCATGTGGACCTCCTTGTGAAGGATTGCACAAAGTGGAAGCGGCCAGTTCGCCGCCCTATTCCGGGGTGGAACCGGCCCCACGACCGATTCTCACCGACCACACCACCAACGGCACCTGCAACGGCAGTCGGGCCAGGCACGCCAGGAGCGGGCCCCGCCGGCGCCGGTGCTGCCACACCATGTGCAGGTTGGCCGGGAAGACCGCGACCAACAGCGCAGCGGCGACCCAGCCACCGGTGCGCCGGGTCCGCGGATGGGCCAGCAGGCCGGCAACGACCAACTCGGCCAGACCCGATGACAGCGTCCAGAACCGGGCGGGCCCTGGCACCCACGGCGGGACCACGGCGTCGTAGACCCGGGGAGCGGCGACGTGCGTGACGCCGGCGCCGGCCAGCAGACGCGACAAGAACACGTGACCGTACGGCGGTGGCTTCACAGTCGCAGCGTAGGCAGGTGTCCGAAGTGGTGCTGCGGTCGCGGATGCGCTGTGCTGCCCTCATGGCGACGAGCAGACCGGTCAACCCGGAGCGCGAGACAGCGGCGTGGTTGTGCGACATGGACGGGGTACTGGCGCACGAGACGAAGGCCATCCCTGGAGCCGCGGAGTTCCTCGACGCGCTGCGGACGAAGGACTACCCGTTCCTGGTGCTGACCAACAACAGCATCTTCACCGCCCGTGACCTGCAGGCGCGGTTGGCCGCCTCGGGAATCGAGGTGGCAGCGGAGAACCTGTGGACATCCGCCCTGGCCACGGCGGAGTTCGTCGACACTCAGCATCCCGGTGGCAGCGCCTACGTGGTCGGCGAGGCGGGATTGACGAGTGCGCTGCACGACATCGGGTACGTGCTCACCGATCACGACCCGGACTACGTCGTGGTGGGGGAGACCCGGACCTACTCCTTCGAGGCGATCACCCGGGCCATCCGGCTCATCCTCGGCGGTGCCCGCTTCATCGCCACGAACCCCGACCCGACCGGACCCTCGCCGCAGGGGCCGCTGCCGGCATGCGGCGCGGTCACCGCGTTGATCACCAGGGCGACCAAGGCCGAGCCGTACGTCATCGGGAAGCCGAACCCCATGATGATCCGCTACGCGCTCAACCGGATCGGGGCGCATTCGGAGACGACCGCGATGATCGGCGACCGGATGGACACCGACATCGTCGCCGGTATCGAGGCGGGCCTGCAGACCGTGCTCGTGCTCACTGGCTCGACCAAGGCCGAGGAGGTCGACCGCTTCCCCTACCGGCCGAGCCGGGTCATCGACTCGATCGCCGACCTCACGCCCGAACTCTGAGCCACCACGGGCGGGGACCGGGGATGAGATGAATCCCCCCCCCGGCGTTGGGCCGGTCATGGAACTGGGCATCACCACCTTCGCCGAGACGATCGCCGCTCCCGCTCAGGCACAGCAGCGCAGTCACGGCGAGCGGCTTCGGCAGGTCGTGGAGGAGGCTGAGGTCGCCGAGCAGGCCGGCCTGCAGATCTACGGTGTCGGCGAGCACCACCGCGCGGACTTCGCCGCGTCTGCTCCGGCAGTGGTGCTGGCCGCGGCCGCCGCCCGGACCCGCACCATCCGGTTGACCTCGGCGGTGACCGTGCTCAGCTCGGACGATCCGGTCCGGGTCTACCAGGACTACGCGACGCTCGATCTGCTCTCGCAGGGGCGCGCCGAGATCATCGCCGGCCGTGGCTCGTTCATCGAGTCGTTCCCGCTGTTCGGCTACAGCCTCGACGACTACGACGAGCTGTTCGCCGAGAAGCTGGAGCTGTTGCTGCTCATCCGCGACCATGAGCGGGTCACCTGGTCGGGACGGTTCCGTCCCGAGCTGCGTGACCAGCCGATCTATCCCAGGTCGCAGCAGGAGCCATTGCCGGTATGGGTCGGTGTCGGCGGTAACCCCGAGTCGGTCGTCCGGGCCGGGACGCTCGGCCTGCCGATGGCGCTGGCCATTATCGGCGGTCAGCCCCGGCGGTTCGCACCGCTGGCCGATCTGCACCGCCGGGCGTTGACCGCCGCCGGTCACCAGCCGTCCGCCGCGCCGATCGCCGTGCACGCGCATGGTTTCGTGGCGCCCAGCCTGGATGAGGCGAAGCGCATCTTCTACCCGGCCTACGCCGCCGCGATGACGCAGCTGGGGCGCGAACGCGGCTGGGGGCCGATGACCCCGCAGGCCTTCGAGCAACTGGTGGCGCCGGAGGGATCGCTGCTGCTGGGTACGCCCGAGATGGTCGCCGAGAAGGTTCTGGCGTTACGCGAATGGCTCGGCATCGAGCGGTTCATGCTGCACGTCAGCGTCGGCACCATGGACCACAAGGACGTGCTGCGCTCGATCGAGCTGCTCGGCACCGAGGTGGCCCCGCTGCTCGCCTAGCACTGCGCGGATTGCTCATCGCGGGACGGGCGATGGCCTACCCCACAGCCGGTCCGATGAAGCCCACCCCCGCGAGCCACGTGGCACCCGAGCCGAGTGCCAGGCAAGACGGGCGGAAACGGGCACATCGGTTGCCGGAGATCGGCCGCCGCCGACCGCCACGTGACTTGGGCCAATCCGGTGAATAAGCGGCGACGAAGCAGCACTGGACGCCGCAGTCCGCGGCGGACGGATACCCAGGAGGTTCAGCAATGCCCAACTCCTTGCACGACCAGGCGCAGTCCGCGCCAGAGGCCACCCCCCTTGCCGCCAGCCGCCGCGCCGTCCTCGGCGGCGTCGCCGGACTCGGTGCCGTTGCCGCCGTCACGGCGATCGGCAGCGGTACCCGACTGCCGAGTCTCGGCGCCGAACCCGCTGCAAGCGGCCCCGTCACGGCCGCCGGGCACACGATCATCGCCCATGTCCGCCCGGGCTCGCGTGACGAAGTCACGCTCTACTCCGGCGACGTCGAGGTCACGGTCCATGACCGTGACCTCGTCCAGGCCCTTCAAACCGCTCTCGGGACGAGGTGAATCGGCGATGTCGTCTCACCGCGAAGCACCCGAGATCAGCAAGGACCCCGTCGCTGACAGCAGTGACCTCTACGCGTTCGTCAGCCCCGACCGGCCAGGATTCGTCACGATCATCGCCAACTACGTCCCACTGCAGGGGCCAGCGGCAGGTCCCAACTTCTACGAGTTCGGCGACGACGTCCGCTACGAGATCAACATCTCCAATCGCGGAGACGGTCGTGCGGACATCACCTACAGGTTCGAGTTCGACACTCGCGTGCAGAATCCCAACACGTTCCTGTACAACACCGGCCCGATCACCTCGCTGAGCGACGCGACGTTCAACCGCCGCCAGACGTACTCCGTGGTCCGGCGTGAGCGAGGCGGGCGCACGCGCACCATCGCCAAGGACCTCGCCACCCCGCCGTGCAACATCGGGCCGCGGTCCACGCCTGACTACGCCACCTTGGCGGCTTCAGCCGTGTACGAACTGAGTAGCAGCGACGGCAGGGTCTTCGCCGGCCAGCGGGCGGAGTCCTTCTACGCCGACCTCGGGTCGATCTTCGACCTCGGCACCCTGCGACCGTTCCAGAATCTGCACCTCATCCCGTCGGCCGCCGCCGTCGGCGTGAACGCGCTGGCACAGCTCAACGTTCACACGATCGCGCTGGAACTGCCGATCTCGGAGCTGACCCGGCGCCGGGACCACCCGACGGACGTCAACGACCCCAACGCGACGATCGGCATCTGGACCGCGGCATACCGTCGCACGGCCAATGTCTTCGACTCACGCAAGGATTACCGATTCGAGGGCAATGGTTCCTTCCAGCAGGTTTCGCGTCTGGGCAATCCGTTGTTCAACGAGGTCATCGTCCCGATGGGCTTGAAGGACAAGTGGAATGCGCTGCCCCCGGAGAACGACGACCAGTTCCTCAAGTACGCCCAGCGTCCGGAGCTGGGCCGGCTGCTTCCGGTGCTCTACCCAGGAGTGTTCCCCAACCTCGCGACCTTGGCCGACACCGACCGGGCGGACCTGGTGGCGATCCTGTTGACGGGGCTTCCGGAGGGGATCGTCGCCGGGTTCCAGAACTTCACCGGGCCTACCTACGCCGACCTGCTGCGGCTCAACGTGGCGATCCCGGCGAGTTCCTCGCCGAACAACCTCGGCGTGGTGGGCGGTGACCTGGCGGGCTTCCCCAACGGTCGCCGGCTGGAGGACAACGTCGTCGCCATCGAACTGCGGGCGATCGCCGGAGTGACCTATCCGCTGGTCTCGCCGGACTACAGCCCGGACGGTGCCGCGAGTCTCATCGAGGACGGCACGGGCCCGACGCCGTCACTGCCGACGTTCCCGTTCATGAACACGCCATACAGCGGCTATGAAGTCCCCGCAGCCTGACGGCACACGCCACCGGGCCGGCGACGGCCCCGTGGTGCTCGACATCGGTGGCGACATCGGCGCGCTTTTGGTGCGGACCCCGCCGCAGCTGGACGGGGCCGAGATCGAGATCAGCAAGGTCGGCGGGATACGCGACGGCAAGCACGTCGCGGTCCACCCGCGACTGACCGGATCGGGCACGGTCCACGCCGCCGTATTCGGTGACCTCACCCGTGGGCGCTGGCAGTTGTGGGGTCCGGACGGCCGCCGTGGCCAGCAGGTGGCCGTCATCGCCGGAGACATCGTCGAGATCGAGTGGGTGTCATCGAGGTAACTCCACTTGACAGGAGCTCCGCGGCAACGAGCTCAGCGCCGCCGGACCGCGAGGATCGCGAGATCGTCGACGGTCCGGTTGGCGTGCTCCACCTGCTTGACGACCAGGTCGACCGCCGCCTGCAGGTCAGGCGCCGACCACAGGTCCCTGGCCGCTTCGGCCAGCGCGCCGAGGCCGCTCCAGATCGACTCGCCCCGGCGCTCTATCAAGCCGTCGCTGTAGAGCACGAGGGCCGCCTGGTCGCCTGGCGCGGCCACCATGCACTCGGACTCGATGCGGGTGATGTCGCGCAGGAGGCCGAGGGGTGCTGACGTCGCCTGGGTCAACCAGTCGGTGCCCTTGCGGGTGACCAGAAGGGGCGGCGGGTGTCCCGCGTTGGCCCAGCGAAGCACGCCGGTCGTCGGATCAAGGACTGCGTAGCACAACGTCACCATCTGGTCAGCGACGAAGGTGGCGGTGTAGAGGTCGAGTTCCCGCAGCAGCTCGGCAGGGCTGTCGGTAGTCATGGCGTAGGCCCGCACCGCGCCCCGCACCGCCCCCATGATGGCCGCCGCCGGCACGCCCTTGCCGGCCACGTCCCCCAGCACCAGGCCGATGCGGCCACCCGGCAGCGTGAACACGTCGTACCAGTCACCGCCGACCTTCGTTCCCTCCACTGCGGGGATGTAGCGCGTAGCGACATCCCACCCCTCCAACGATGCCGATATCCGTGGCAGGAGCGCACGCTGCAGGGTCTCGGCGGTGGCTGTGGTGCCTTCGAGCAGAACCGCGCGGTCCAGCGCGATCGCGGCATGTGCCGCAAGCGACGACATGAACTCGACCTCGTCGTCGGCGAAGTCCCGAGCCGCGAGCCAGCCGAACGCCGCCGTACCGACGAACCGGTTCGCCACGATCAGCGGTAGGTTGGCCCACGCCTGATGAGGTACGCCGTTGCCCGCCATGTCCGGGTAGCGCGCGTCACGGTCCGCCGTCGATGTGACCAGGACCGGCTGCCGGGTGAGCACCAGCTCCCGGACGATCATCAGTTCTCCGAAGTGCGCGTCGACTCCGTCCGGCATCGGCGGAAGATCGGTCCACGCCAGATGCCGCGCAGGATGCTTGCCGTCGTAAGCGCTCAGCGTCGCCGCTTGGGCTCCCAGCGAAGTCCGGGCAGCCGAGGCGATGACGGCGGCGACCTCGTGCGCAGTGGCTGCCTGGGACAGCTCCCGGATGAGTGTCTGCAGCAGCCCTAAGCGATCAGCGGTGCGTTCGGCCGTCAGGCGTGCCGTCTGCTGTCGTGCAGACCAGTCCGACCGCTCCAATGCGACCGCGCACAGCTCGGTCACCTCGGTGATGAGCCGTGTCTGATCCTCGTCGAACGGCTGCGCATGGGGCCAGCCGAACCCGATGACGCCGAGCGTGTTCAGGTTGCCCGCGCCGTCCCTGATCGGGAGTGGGAGCACGGCGATCGCAGGCGCGCGCTCCGCGGCGGAGGCCAAGGTCGGGTACTCCCGGTCTCGCTCCTCCCGATCGCGCAGGTAGACCCCGCCCGAGCGCAGTGCGTCACGGGTGGGCAACGGCGCGTCCACCGGCAGGCTGGCGTACGTGCGCACCATGGCATCGGGGATATTGCGAGATGCCACCAAGCGCAGCGAGCGCCTGGACGGTTCCAGCAGCATGATGTTGATCATGTCCGCCCCAAGCAGTGGGCGGCCGTGATTCATGACGAGGTCGAGTACCTCCTCGGGCGTACGCGCCGCCAGCAGGACTGCGGCGAGGCGTGCCAGGTCGGCAGGCTCGCCCGTCGAGGGCAGATCCGCCGCAGTCGTCGAGACCACGCCGGAGAAGCCACGGCCGGGCCGCAGCAGTCGCGTGCTCAATCGGTCCGCGATGTCGCCGAGGCGGTCGCCGGCTGCGAGCAGGCGAGCCGCGTCGGCGAATGACAACCCGAGAACACCCAGGGGCGGCGAGCCGGCACGAGGCCCGGGTATCGGCACCGCCGCCAGGGCGACGTGTCCTGGTATCGCGGTGACCGCGACCTCCGGGTAGTGCCGCATGAGGTCGGCGGCGGTCTCGACCGTGACGATCGCGTTGTCACGGGCGGCGTCGGTCAGCGGTGTCCGCAGGGACAGGTCGATGCGTCGCCACGGTGTCAGATTGTCCTCGTCATAACCGACCGACCACACCGGTTGGATCGCTTCCTCATCGGCACTGAGAAGGAGAACGACAGCAGCGACCGCGCCGAGGGAGTCCGCCGTGCCGGCCAGCCACGCGAGCACCTCCGGACCCGCCGTGACGCGGCCCGCCTCAGGTTCGGCACGTGGCAGGGCAGTCACCGCGCCAACGGTACCTCCGCTGATTGCGTCGCGTGAAGCACCCGTAGCGTCGGCAGCGATTGCGGGTGCGTCGCCTGCAGCCAGGTGAGCAGCTGCTCGCGGATGTCGCAGCGCAGATTCCAGACGGTGGGCGCGTCATGGGCGCTCGCGAGGATTCGCACCACCATCGTCGAGGGTGTGCAGTCGGTGACCTGCATCACCCATTCCCGCTTGTCCCACAGGGGGCTTGTCTCGATGACCTGTTGGGCGCGGCGGCGCAGCTCGGGCAGTGGCGTGGTGTAGTCGAGGTGCAGTTCCACGGCGCCGGTCACCCGGGACTCGTTTCTCGTCCAGTTCTCGAACGGTGTCGTGGTGAAGTGGACGGTCGGCAGCACCAGGCGCCGCTCGTCCCAGATCCGAACCACGACGTAGGTCAGCGTGATCTCCTCGATCTTGCCCCACTCGCCCTCGACGACCACCACGTCGTCGATGCGCAGCGCGTCACTGAACGCCAACTGCAGGCCCGAGAAGACATTGCCGAGGGTGGTCTGGGCGGCGAGGCCCGCGACGATCCCGACCACACCGGCCGAGGCGAGCAGGGAGACGCCGAGGGTCCGGAAGCTCTGGAACGACATCAGGACTACCGCGATCGCCACGACCACGGCCACCGCGGACAGGATCCGGCGGATCAGGGTGACCCTGGTCCGCGCGCTTCGGGTGCGGCGGTTGTCTGCGATGTCCACCGGCAGCCGCGAGTAGGCGTACAGCTCGACGAGGACGAGGATCTGCACGACGAGCCACGCGGCGCAGCCGACCAGCAACAGGATCAGCAACCGTCGGATCGCCGGCTCGGCGACCTCCGTCGGCACTGCCGTCAGGGGCAGCACGGTCAACGCCGTCGACACCATCACCGTGGCGATGCTCGCCTTGCCGGCGGTGCGCCTGAAGCGTCCCACGTAGCGGCCGGGGCGGCCCGGCAGGCGCGCTCCCGCAGCCAGGATGAGCCACGTCAGCAGGCCTGACGCGATCACCGCCACGATCGCCGACGCCGTGCCGGACCAGGAGATGTTCATGACGGCAGTGTGCCTGGCCCGCCGCCGCTGCCCCTGCCGACAGCGGTCAGCCGCGCTCGCCGGCCGCCATGGCGTGTGCGGCCCGCCCCGGCAGTCCGAGCCGTCCCTTGGTGACGGCGACGAGGACCAGCGTCACCACCGCCATCGGGACGATGAGAAGCGCCTCATAGGCCAATTGGTCGGCGAATCGCTCGCTGGAGATCATGCCGCCGATCCCCATACTGTCGTTGGACAGGCCGTGACCGGCGATCGCGGTCAGGGTCGCCGCCCCCGCCCTGTTGAAGAAATAGGCCATGACGAGGCTGAGCAGGATGAACTTCACCGTCAGGACCGCGAACAGCACGATGAACGCGACCGGGCCGAAGTCCAGGATGATCGGCAGCTTGACGGGCACGTGCCACAGCGACCACAGCGATCCAAGGATCACCGAGGCGATGACGGGGGAGTGTCGTGCCTGCAGCCACGGCAGCGCGAAGCCTCGCCAGGCGTTCTCCTCGAACAGGCCGCCCGCGTCGAGGAACATCGCGATGAGGACAGCACCGGCGAATCCCACGGTGAACGGTCGTGTCGACCAGGTGAAGCCCGCACCGGACAGGAAGGCCGCGCTCAGGGCGGCGGTCGCCGCCCATGCCCAGGAACGTCAGGACGAGCCCCGCCCACAGTGCCAGCCCGCGCCGGTAGCCGACGTCGCGGGACCAGAACCTGGAGCGGCGGCGGACCTCGCGCAGGCCGGGAGCGCCGAAGGCGAAACCCACGACGATCAGCAGGGCAAGGTCAGGTGCCGCGACCTGCGCGATGGACAGCGCGGCGGCCGGCCAGGCGTACGGCGCGGCCAGCACGATCCGGCCCGCGGTGACCAGATCGGTGCGGAGCTCGATTCCCGTCTGCGTGACCGCGCGTTCGATCGTGGCGTCGAGACCGAGGAGGAAGAAGAACGGGATGATCCTGATTTCGAGCGCGATGGCGACGATGACCAACCACGTCACGGGGCGTCGGCGGACAGCAGATCTCACACCGCTCAGCGTTGCCGGGTGTCGTCGACGCTTCGTCAATCGGGTGTGAAGATTCGGTGAGATCGCGACGGTGGCGCTTAGTGTCGGGCGCATGGCGGGCCTCGTCCTCATCGTGGAGGATGAGCCGGAGATCTCGGGTGTGCTGGCTGCCTACGCTGCGCGAGACGGGTTCCGCACCGTCGTCGCGGCCTCGGCGCGGCGAGCGATCGAGGTCCATCATCAGGCCCGCCCCGACCTCGTCCTGCTCGATGTCAGGCTGCCGGATGGCGACGGCTTCGACGTGCTGCGGGAGCTCCGCCGGGAGCACGACACCCCCGTGATCATGGTGTCGGCCCGGGACGAGGACCTCGACAAGCTGCTCGGCCTGCGGCTGGGCGCCGATGACTACATCGTCAAGCCGTTCAGTCCGTCGGAGGTCATCGCCAGGGTTCACGCGGTGCTGCGGCGCGCCAGGGCAACGGCAGCACCTGCCCAGCCGCCGTTGCGGGTCGGCGTCGTGGAGATCGACCTGATGGCGTCGATGGTGCAGGTCAACGGTGTGCCGCTGTCCTTGACCGCCACCGAGTACCGGCTGCTCGCCCATCTGGCCCGGTCGCCACGCCGGACCTTCACCCGTGAGCAGCTGTTGCAGGCGGTGGCCCCCGCTTCGCAGGCCCTGGAGCGTGTCGTCGACGCGCATCTGGTCAACCTGCGGCGCAAACTCGCCGCCGCCGGTGCGCCGGGGATCATCACCACGGTGCGGGGCCTCGGGTTCCGGCTGGACCCGGGAGCGGAACGTCCGTGAGGATCTTCACGGGCGTGGCGTCGCGAATGGTCGGGGCCGCCCTCGCCGTGGCCGTGGTGACGGCATTCGTCTCGCTGAACGCTGCCATCGTCTATTTCGAACGACGGATCCGTGGCTTGCCCCCGGACATCGCGGACGCGGTTGAACGGCAGGTACTGACGAATGCGGCCCCGGATTTCGACGGATTGCCGGAATTCGCGCTCGCGGTGGCGGCGTCGGCGCTGCTCGGGTCCATGGTCGGCGTCGTGCTGGCCTTCTTCATCGCTCGTCCGGTCACTGCTGTCGCGGCGGCAGCGCGGCGCGTGGCCTCCGGGGATCTCGGTGCCCGGGTGCTGCGGCGGCGGGTCGGCCGCGACGAGGTGGGCGGGCTGGTCGCGGACTTCAACGCCATGGCCGACTCGCTGGCCGGGCTGGAGGCGGAGCGCCGGCGGACCGCGGCTGCGCTCGCCCATGAACTGCGCACCCCGGTGACGATCCTGCGGGCCAGGCTGGATGCCGCGCGTGAGGAGGTGCTGCCACTGGACGGGGCGGCGCTGGCCTCGCTGGTCGATCAGACCACCGTGCTGGGTCGCCTGATCGACGACCTGAAGACGCTGAGCCTGGCCGACGCGGGACAGCTTGCCGTGCGCCGCAGTCCGGTCGATGTCCTCTCCCTCGCCGCGTCGGTGGTGGCGGGCTTCGAGGCGACCGCGGCTGTCGGTGGAGTCCGGCTGCTGATCAGCGGCACCGCCGGCACGGTGGACGCCGATCGGGAACGCCTGGCCCAAGTGCTGGCCAACCTCGTCGACAACGCGGTGCGGCACACCCCTGCCGGCGGAACCGTCGAGGTGACGGTGACGCCCTCACTCGATCTGGTCCGCATCGTCGTCGCCGACACCGGTCCCGGCATCCCCGAGGAGGAGCGGGAGGCGGTCTTCGGGCGCTTCGTCAGCGGGGGCACCGATTCTCGGCGGCACGGCACGGGCGTCGGCAGTGGGCAGGGCCTGGCCATCGCCTGCGCCATCGCGCGCGCTCACGGCGGGGACGTGACCTCAGAGCCGAGACCCGGCGGCGGCGCCGCGTTCTGCGTCACGATTCCCCGCTGACCATCCGATCATCGACCCGCGGCTCCTGTCACTGCCCCGGCCCGCCCCACGCTCCTGGCAGCCAGTTCGGCGGCGACATCGAGGATCATGTCCTCCTGCCCGCCGACCACCCGGCGCCGGCCGAGCTCCATGAGGATCTCGCCCTGGTCGACGCCGAAGCGTTCCGCGGCCCGTGCCGAGTGCAGCAGGAACGACCCGTAGACGCCTGAGTAGCCCAGCAGCAGGCCAGCGCGGTCGATGACACCCATCGTCGGCCGCAATGGCCTGACCACGTCCTCGGCGACGTCGAGCACGGCGAGGGTGTCCACCCCGGTGTCGATGCCCAGCTTGTCGCACGTCGCCACCAGGATCTCGGTGGGGCAGTTGCCCGCACCCGCGCCCAGCCCGGCGCTGCAGCCGTCGATCTGCGACGCTCCGGCGTCGATCGCCGCCAGCGAGTTGGCCACGGCCAGCGAGAGGTTGTTGTGGGCGTGATGACCCACACCCACCTCCAGGCGTTCGGCCAGCAGTCCCACTCGTGCTCGCGCGTCGGCCGTGGTCATCGCCCCGGCGGAGTCCACCACGTAGACCGCGTCGGCGCCGTAGGACTGCATCAGCTGCGCCTGGCCGAGGAGCTGCTCGGGAGTGATCATGTGGCTCATCATGAGGAAGCCGACAGCTTCCATGCCCAGCTTCTTGGCGGTGCGGATGTGCTGTTCGGAGATGTCCGCCTCGGTGCAGTGAGTGGCGATACGCGCGATCTCCACGCCCCGCTCGCGCACCGCCCGCAGGTCGTCGGCGATCCCGATGCCCGGCAGCAGCAGCACGGCGAGGCTCGCGTGCTCCACCGCGTCAGCGGCGGCAGCCACCAGATCCAGCTCGGAGATCTTGCTGAAGCCGTAGTTGAACGACGAGCCGCCGAGGCCGTCGCCGTGGCTGATCTCGATGACCGGCACTCCCGCAGCGTCCAGCCCCCGCACGATCGAGACGACCTGCTCGGGGGTGTACTGGTGCGCAAGGGCGTGCGACCCGTCCCGCAGTGTGGAGTCAGTCAGTCGGAAGGCGGTCATGAGGGCACACCACGGTGAGTGGCGATGGCCTCGCCGACCCGTACGGCGGCGGCGGTCATGATGTCGAGGTTGCCGGCGTAGGGCGGGAAGTAGCCACCGGCGCCCTCGACCTCCAGCAGCACCGCGACCCGGCGTCGGGCGTCGCCCCCCGGCGTGCGATAGGACCCGGTGTCGAAGACGGGGTCGGTCTTCAGGCGGTAGCCCGGGACGTACTCGGCCACCCGCTGGACCATGTCAGTGATCGCCTTGACCACGAGGGTCTCCTCGGCGTCGTCCGGGAGCGCGGCGTAGACGGTGTTGCGCATCAGGATCGGTGGTTCGGCGGGGTTCAGGATCATGATCGCCTTGCCGTGTCGGGCGCCGCCGATGTCGACCAGCGCGCGCGAGGTGGTCTTCGTGAACTCGTCGATGTTGGCGCGGGTGCCAGGGCCTGCCGAGAGCGAGGAGATGGTCGAGACGATCTCGACGTACGGCACGGGTACGACCGAGCTGATCGCGGCCACGATCGGGGTCGTGGCCTGCCCGCCGCAGGTGATCATGTTGACGTTCGCTTCGTCCAGGTGGGCGCCGAGGTTGACCGTCGGCA
Organism: uncultured Kineosporiaceae bacterium; assembly: GCA_964516515.1. Taxonomy (GTDB): domain Bacteria; phylum Actinomycetota; class Actinomycetes; order Actinomycetales; family JBBAYJ01; genus JANNOG01. Next base: position 25,993 of record CAZEYA010000037.1, read on the forward strand.
CGACGGCGGGCCCGACCGAGGCGGGCGTCAGGTCGACCGCAATGATCCCCGCCTCGCGCAGCGGCCGGGCGTTGCGGACATGGACGTGGGCGCTGGTCGCCTCGAAGATCAGCGCGATCCGCTCGCGCTGCGCCAGCACGAAGTCGAGGCCGTCGGCCGAGGTCTCGACGCCCAGATTGCGGGCCCGTGCCAGGCCGTCGGACGTGGGGTCGATCCCGACGAGAGCAACGAGGTCCAGCTCCGCCGACGTGAGCACCTTGAGCATGAGGTCGGTCCCGATGTTGCCGGAACCGAGGATGGCGACAGGCAGTCCCACAGCGAATCCCCTCCAACGGTGACCGCTGCACTGTGGGCCGCGACCGGTGGAAACGCCGACGTGGGCGTGCCGCGCACCGGCACGCCCACGTGTCCCACATGGTGTTCCGCTCAGCCATCGTTCGCCCTGCCCTGCACCCACTGCGGAGAGAAGACCGGACCCCCTACGACGAATCAGCGTCGTTGGTCCCCGGTCAGTAACCCGCGTCCCGGACGTTCAGTAGTGGCTCGCCTGCGGCCCAGCGGCGGATCTGCTCGCCGACGAGGGCGTACGCGCGCGCCTGCCAGTGCGCGGACGACCCGGCGACGTGCGGGGTGATGAACGCGCCGGGCGCGGACCACAGCGGGTGGCCATCGGGCAACGGCTCGGGATCGGTGGCGTCGAGCGCGGCCCGGATCCGGCCCGCATGCAGCGCCGTCAGCAGCGCCTCGTGGTCAACCAGGGCACCCCTGGCCGCG
>CAZEYA010000038.1:0-26627 GCA_964516515.1 uncultured Kineosporiaceae bacterium
CGGTACTGCCCACCGTGGACGATGACCCGGTCGCCCGGCTGCGCGACGGCAGCGCCCCGGTTGATGGTCCGGAACGGCGCAGTAGCGCTGCCGTCCGCGCTATCGGAGCCTGTGGTGGCGACGTGATAGGCGGTCATCGAATTGATGCCTCTCGTTTCAACGTGCTGATCGGCACCGCTGGGAGTGAAGCGCCCTCGGTCTGGTGGAGGCTCCGGGCCGTGGGATTCCGCCAAGAGTCGTGACGGGTGAATTTCACAGCGTAGAACGCCTCCTCAGGCCCCGTCGAGGCCTCGCCGACAGGCGGGTGCTGGCCGGTGCGGTGGTTGGCTGCGCTGGTGGTCCCGAGGGCGCCGGCCACCTAGTCATCGCAGGAACGCTGCCGCGACGCCCGAGTCCACCGGCACGTGCAGCCCGGTCGTCTGGCCGAGGTCGGGCCCGACGAGCGCGAACGCCGCCGCGGCAACGTGCTCAGGCAGCACCTCGTGGCCCAGCAGGGTCCGCTTGGCGTAGTAGGCGCCCAGCTCGGACTCCGGCACCCCGTAGACCGCGGCGCGCTGCGCGCCCCAGCCGGCGGCGAAGATGCCCGAGCCGCGCACGACCCCGTCGGGGTTGATCCCGTTGACTCGGATGCCGTGCGGACCGAGCTCGGCCGCGAGCAGCCGCACCTGGTGCGCCTGGTCAGCCTTCGTCGCCGAGTAGGCCATGTTGTTGGGGCCGGCGAAGATGGAGTTCTTCGAGGAGATGTAGAGGATGTCCCCGCCCATCGCCTGGGCGAGCATGACGCGCGCGGCCTCGCGCGACACGAGGAACGAGCCCTTGGCCATGACGTCGTGCTGCAGGTCCCAGTCCCGCTCGGTGGTCTCAAGCAGGGGCTTGGAGATCGACAGCCCCGCGTTGTTGACCACCAGGTCCACCCCGCCGAACGCCACGCTCGCCTCGGCGAGCAGCGCGGTCACCTCGGCCTCGCTGGACACGTCGGCGTGCAGGGCGACGGCGACGTCGGGCCCGCCGAGCTCGGTGGCGACCTCGTGGGCCTTCGCCAGGTCGAGGTCCGCGACCACCACGCACGCACCCTCGGCGGCCAAGCGGACGGCGATCGCCCGGCCGATCCCCGAGCCCGCACCGGTGACCAGCGCGACCCGTGAGGCCAGCGGCTTGGGCCTCGGCAGGCGCGCGAGCTTGGCCTCCTCGAGGGCCCAGTACTCGATCCGGAACTTCTCGGCCTCGACGATCGGAGCATAGGTGCTGATCGCCTCCGCACCGTGCATGACGTTGATCGCGTTGACGTAGAACTCCCCGGCCACCCGGGCGGTCTGCTTGGTCGCTCCGAAGGAGAACATCCCCACGCCGGGCACCAGCACGATCGCCGGGTCTGCGCCGCGCATAGCGGGGCTGTCGGCGTCGGCGTGCCGTGCGTAGTAGGCGGTGTAGTCCGCGCGGTAGGCCGCGTGCAGCCTGCGGAGCCGAGCGAAGACCTCCTCGACGGGCGCGTCGGCCGGCAGGTCCACGACGAGCGGTCGCACCTTCGTCCGCAGGAGGTGGTCGGGGCAGGACGTGCCCAGCGCACCCAGCTCCGCGAGCCGCTCGCGGCCGAGGAAGTCGAGCACGACGTCGGAGTCGGTCAGGTGGCCCACCTGCGGCCGGTCGGTGCTCGCCAGGCCACGGATCACCGGGGCGAGGACGGCGGCCCGGGCGCGGCGCTCGGCCGTCGGCAGGCCCGCGAAGCCGGGCCTGACGCCGCCGAAGGGGTGGCGGCCGTTGGCGGCCAGCGCCGCCACGCGCGAGGTGATGAACGCCTCGGCCGTGCGGATGATCTCCAGCGAGCGTGCCTCGGCCTCGCCGGAGGCCTCTCCCCAGGTCGTGATGCCGTGCCCGCCCAGGATCGCGCCGATCGCCTGCGGGTTGTCCCGGGCGATCGCGGCGATGTCCAGGCCCAGCTGGAACCCGGGCCGACGCCACGGCACCCACGCCACACGGTCGCCGAACACCTCGCGCGTCAGCGCCGCACCGTCGGCCGCCGTCGCGAACGCGATACCCGAGTCGGGGTGCAGGTGGTCGACGTGCGCCGCATCCACCAGCGCGTGCATCGCGGTATCGATGCTCGGTGCCGCGCCGCCCTTGCCGTGCAGGCAGTAATCAAGCGCCGCGACCATCTCGCCCTCGCGGTCCACCCCGGGATAGATGCCCACGAGCGCCCGGACGCGGTCCAGCCGCAGCACGGCCAAGCCCGCCTCGTTGAGCGTGCCGAGGTCACCGCCGGAGCCCTTGACCCAGAGCAGCTCTACCGGTTCCCCGGTGACCGGGTCGATGTCGGTGCCCTTGGCCGAGGTGTTGCCGCCGGCGTAATTGGTGGTCCGCGGGTCCGCGCCGAGGCGCCGGGAGCGGTTGATGAGCTCGGTGGCAGTCGCGTGCGTCATCCGGCTCGTCCTCTCGTCAGGTGTGGGTGTGGTCGCCTGGACCGTCGGTGGCCTCGGCATGCTGTACCGAAGGTCGCGTCAGGAGCCCCAGCCGGACTGGCTGGCCCCGATGCGCTCCGCGGTCGGCCCTCACAGGATCTCGACGTGACCGCGGTACGGGTCGAGACGAGGGTCGGCGGGGTCGAGCTCCGTGGAAAGGACGTCGATCTGTGAGATGGGCAGGGAGCGCGCCATCGCCTTCCTCTCGAGCTTCGAGGAGTCGGCCGCGAGGACGACCCGACGGGAGGCGCTCGCCATGGCTCTCTTGATCTCGACCTCGCCCATGGTGGACTCGCTGGACCCGATCACCGGGTCCAGGCTCGAGGTCGAGATGAAGCACGCGTCGAGCGCGAAACTAGAGATAGCCGCCACGGCCAGTGGCCCGACCAGGCTGATGTCCTGCTCCTCGGACTGCCCGCCCGTGAGGTACACCTGCACGCCGGGCCGCGACTTGAGCGTCGCGAACGCGGCCATGCCGTTCGTCACGACAGTGAGCGGGCCCACGTTGCGAATCCCCGTGGCGAGCTGGTACATCGTCGTGGAGGCGTCGAGGGCGATCGCGGAGTACTGGCTCAACAGCGGAGCGAGCTTCTCGGCGATCCGGCGCTTGGCCGCCAGGTTGCGGCCCTGCCGGTGACGGAAGTCCTCCACCCCGACGAAGACCACGCCACCCCTGACCCGGCGGGCCATCCCCTCGCCCTCCAGGGCCGTCATGTCCCGGCGGATGGTCATCGGGTGCACGTCGAAGACCTCGGACGCGCGCTCGATGCTGAGGGCACCCTCGGCGCGCAGGAGCTCGCCGAGGCGGGTCCGGCGCACCTCGGCCGGCAACGGAGTGCGGGTATCGGTCATCAGGTCTCTCTCGCCGTGGGGTACTCCCGAGGGATGTTATCGGCTGTGAGCCCTCACATCTTGGGTAGATGTTGCGCCAATCTGTCACGTGATGCTAATAATCACAATAGTTACTCGCCTGGCGCATGCCGCTCGATGCCGTGGGAGCCCGATGGAACTCGATCTTGACGATGTGGCATCCCTCTGCCGAGATCTCGGCCAGCCCCACCGCGAGCTGGTCATCCTCGGCGAGGGCAATGTGAGCGTCCGATCCTCCGCGCGGACGCTCCACATCAAGGCGAGCGGGCGGAGCATGGTGACCGCGTCGGCGCAGGACTTCGTCGAGGTCGAGCTCGAGCCGCTGCTCGGCCTGTTGGACGACCCGTCGGCGGACGACGCCATGGTGGCCCGGGTCTTCGCCCAGTGGAGCGCCGGGCCGGTGGTCCCCTCGATCGAGACCCTCCTGCACGTCGTGTCTCAGACGCTTGGCGAAGCGGGCGTCGTGGCTCACACCCACCCCGTCTCCGTCAACGCGTTACTGTGCTCGGACCGGGCCGAGGCGCTCGTGGACGGGTCGATATTCCCCGACCAGGTGGTCGTCCTGGGGCCTCACCCGCTGCTGGTCCCGTACGCCGACCCCGGGCTGGTCCTGGCGCGGCTCGTGCGGACCCGGCTGGCGGAGCACGTCGACCGCTTCGGCGAGCCGCCCAAGGTCGTCTACTTGCGCAACCACGGCATGGTCGCCCTCGGCCAGTCCCTCCGGGAGGCGGAGAACATCACGGCGATGGCGGCCAAGGCCGCCAAGGTCCTGCTTGGCGCCCTCTCCGCCGGCTCGGTGGTGTATCTGTCGGCCCACGAGGCGCAGCGGCTGCATTCGCGCGAGGACGAGGTGCTCCGGCGTGGGGAGCTCGTCCGTGGGCCGGCGCGACGCGGGTCGCTCGACGCCGCCTCAGAGTCGGGGCCGAGGTGAGCGCCACCGCGCCGTCGGTCGTGGTGGTGGGCAGCATCAACGTTGACGTGATCGCCTCCACGGCCCGGCTCCCGGCGCCGGGCGAGACGGTGGGCGGTGGCGTCCTGTCCCGGCAGCCCGGGGGCAAGGGCGCCAACCAGGCGGTGGCCGCCGCGCGCCTGGGTGGGACGGTGCGCATGGTCGGCGCCGTGGGCCGTGACGCCGACGGCGACTGGTTGCTCGCGGGCCTGGACGCCGCCGGCATCGACACTGCGGCCGTGGCGCGCACCGATCGCTCGACGGGCACTGCGCTCATCGTGGTTGACGAGCACGGCGAGAACCAGATCGCGGTGTGCCCCGGAGCCAACGCTGCGGTGTCCCTGGTCAGCAGCCAACTGACGGCGCGGGACGCGGTGATCACCCAGCTGGAGATCGGTCTCGAGGTGGTCCTGGAGCTGGCCGCCGCGGCCCCCGGCTACCTCGCTCTCAACGCGTCACCGGCCTGCACCCTGCCACCGGAGCTGGTCACCCGAGCCGACCTCGTCGTCGTCAACGAGGCCGAGCTCGTCGCCATGCCGGAGCTGCGGGACGCGCGGCAGGTCGCAGTGACTTACGGCGCCAGGGGTGCCGCGCTGCTGCGCTCGGGGACCCAGGTGGCGTGGGCCGACGCGGTCCGGGTGCGCGCGGTGAGCAGTGTCGGGGCGGGTGACGCGTTCTGCGCAGCCCTGGTGCTCGCGCTGCGCAGCGGCGTCCCGGACGCCGAGGCCCTGGCGGCGGCCTGCCGGGTCGGCGGTGGCGCGGTGGCGCACCCCTCGTCGCAGCCCTACCTCCAGCACCTGAGCGCCTACCTGTAGATAGGAGACCATCAGGTTGACGGTCAAGTGCCCAGTCGATAGTTTTCACAAATAAGAACAACAGTCGTTCCGCGATCACCGACGATCTGAGGAGGAGCAGTGGCACGGGTTCTCGTCACGGGCGGAGGCGGGAGTTTTGGGGTCGCCTGCTCGCGCCAGCTGGTCGACCTGGGTTGGGACGTCATCGCGGTAGACCGCCGTCGCGCCGAGGTCCCCGGGGTGCGGTTCGTCGAGGCGGACTTGACCGATCTCGGCCAGGTCGTCGAGGTCATGCGGTACATCGACTGGCAGTACAGCGGGGGCGTGGACGCGGTTGTGCACCTCGGCGCGATCCCTGCACCCGGGGTCACCACTGGCAGCGCCACGTTCGACAACAACATCCGGGCGACGCACAACGTGTTCCTCGCGGCGAAGCTCACCGGCGTCAAGCGCGTCGTCTGGGCCTCGAGCGAGACGGTGCTGGGGATCCCGTTCGACGTCCCGCCGTCCCAAGTCCCCGTCGACGAGACGACGACCGAGCCGCAGTCCAGCTACGCCCTCGTCAAGACCCTCGAGGAGCAGATGGCGGTGTACTTCTGCCGCTGGGACCCGGAGCTCACGATGATCGGGCTGCGGCTGTCGAACATCGTCCACGAGGCCGACTACGCCGAGTTTTCGTCCTTCCAGCAGGATCCGGCCCAACGCCGGTGGAACCTCTGGGGCTACATCGACAGCCGCGACGCGGCGCAGGCGGTCCACCTCGCCCTGACAGTCGACCGGACGGGCACCGACGTCTACATCATCGCGGCCGCCGACACGGTCATGCCGCAGACGAGCAGCGAGTTGCTCGCCACGGAGTTCCCGGGAGTGGAGGTCCACGGGGCCGTCGGCGACCACACGACTCTCCTGTCCATCGACAAGGCGCGTCGTGAGCTCGGGTACGAGCCCCGCCACAGCTGGCGCGACCACATCACGGAGGCCTGAATGACCATGCCTGACGACGTCACGACCAGTGCGTCGCCGGCTCCGTTGCCCGCGGACTACGCGGAGCGCGTGTATGCCGGCGTGCTCGGGAAGGTGCTCGGGGTCTACCTGGGCCGCCCGGTCGAGGGCTGGGTGTACTCCCGCATCCAGGAGGAGCTCGGGGACATCGAGTACTACGTCCACGACAAGGTCGGCGTCCCGCTGATCGTCGTCGACGACGACATCACCGGGACCCTGGCGTTCCTGTCGGCGATCGGCGACAACGGGTACGACTTCGGCGTGACGTCGGAGCAGATCGGCGACGCCTGGCTGAACTACGTGATCGAGGACCGGACCATCTTCTGGTGGGGAGGCATGGGCAGCTCCACCGAACACACCGCCTACCTGCGGATGAAGGCGGGCGTGCCGGCTCCGCTCAGCGGGTCGGCGGAGCTGAACGGTCCGGTGGTCGCGGAGCAGATCGGGGCCCAGATCTTCATCGACGGCTGGGCGATGCTCGTCCCGGGCCAACCCGAGCTCGCCGCGGACATCGCCCGGCGTGCTGCCATGGTGAGCCACGACGGCGAGGCCGTCCTCGCCGCGCAGGTGGTGGCCGCCATGGAGGCGCAAGCGTTCGTCGAGCGGGACATCGACCGGATCATCGAGGCGGGGCTCTCGGTCATCCCGTCGGCCTCGGTGATCGCCGGGCTCATCCGGGACCTGCGCGAGTGGCACCGCACCGAGCCGGACTGGCGGGTCGCCCGCGAGCGCCTGGAGGCTGACTACGGCTACCAGACGTACGGCGGCAACGTGCACGTCGTGCCGAACCACGGCGTCATCGTCCTGGCACTCCTCTACGGTGCCGGGGACTGGGACCGGTCGATGATGATCGTCAACACCTGCGGCTGGGACACCGACTGCAACTCCGGCAACCTCGGCGCCCTGTTGGGCATTCGCAACGGTCTGGCCGGGTTCGCCGGCAGCCGTGACTGGCGCGGCCCGGTGGCCGACACCGTGTACCTGCCCATCGCCGACGGCGCCCGTACGGCGAGCGACGCGGCGACCGAGGCCCTGGTCATCACCGACATCGCTCGCCGGATCCGCGGCGAGGAGCCGCTGGTCGTCAAAGACGGGGCGCGCTTCTCCTTCCCGTTCCCGGGGGCCGTGCAGGGCTTCCGGGTGGTCTCGGGCTCCGGCACCGTCGAGGTCCTCGAGGGTGCCGGGGCGGGCGGGAGTCTCGGGCTACGCCTGTCCGGGGGGGACGGATCGACCGTCCTCCTCACGACGCCGACCTTCATGACGCCCGAAATCCTCACGTCCCAGGAGTACGGCGTGCAGGGGACGCCGCGGGTCAACCCCGGCCAGACGCTCAACGCGACCGTTCGGGCCGACGCTGCGAGCGCGTGCATTCGCCTGGCGGTGCAGGTCTACGACGAGGCCGACCAGTTGCGCACCGTCACCGGGCCCGAGGTGCAACCGCCCGCCGGCACGTGGACCGAGCTCTCGTGGACCCTGCCCGACATGGGCGGGTACCCGATCGCGACGGTGGGTCTGCAGGTGGAGGGCACCGACGGGCTGGACGTGGACCGAATGGACTGGAGGGGGGCGCCGCGAGTGGTCCTGGACCGGCCGTCGGCCGCCACGACGGCGTGGCGGCGCGCGTGGGTCGACGGGATGGACCTGTTCGGCGAGGGCTGGGGGCCGGGTTGGCCGGAGCCGTACCGGCTCATCCAGAACCAGGGCTCCGGCCTCATCTCCTACGGTCCCCGCGACTGGACGGACGTGCAGGTGACCGCCTCGATGACTCCGCACATTGCGCTGTCCATGGGTGTCACCGTCCGCGTGCAGGGCCTGCGCCGGCACTACGCTGTGCTGCTCACGTCCCAGGGCCGGGTGCGCCTGGTGAAGACCGTGGACGGCCGCGTCACGGTGCTGGCCGAGGCGCCAGTGCCCTGGAACCTGTACACGGAGTACAGGGTGCGCGTCCGCGCTCACGGAGACCGGATCACCGGCTGGGTCGACGGTGAGAAAGTGGTGGACGTCGTGGACACCGACGGACCGCTGACATGCGGGGGCATCGGGATGATGTGCGAGGAGGGGCGCGTCGGGGTGGGACCCGTCGCCATTCGCCCGAGCCAGGACACGGATCGGGACGAGGGGTGACGACGACGACGCGGCCCAGTGTGTCCACGAGCGTGGCGTCCGGATCGGGTCCACCAAACCCCGAGGTCCTGCTGGTCGACCGTGAGACGTTGCCGGAGGCTCAGGTCAAGGGCGACGTCGTTGGTGCGAACACGATGCTGTCCGACGCCTACGAGACGGATGTCCGCCCGCAGCTGGCGGAGCTTCGGGAGTGCTTCGGCGTCCCCACGGACCCGCTGCGCGCGTCCACGGCCTCGGCCGAGCGGATCACGCGGATGACGGAGCGCGTCGGCATCTCCGCAGGCTGGTAGCGGCCGCTGTGGCGCGCCCGGTGGCCGCTGTCGACCTCGGCGCAACGTCGGGGCGGGTGTTCGTCGGTACTGCGGACGCGCGCGGTATCCACGTCGAACCGGTCGCGCGGTTCCCGAACCAGCCGCTCACCCTGCCCAGCGGCGTCCACTGGGACGTCGGGGCGCTGTGGAGCGGTCTGCTCGCAGGTCTGCGCACCGCCGGCGAGCGGGCGCCGGACCTGGCCTCCGTCGGCATCGACACCTGGGGCGCCGACTACGGGCTCCTGCGTGCAGGTCGGCTCCTCGGGTTGCCCCACCACTACCGCGATTCCCGCAACGACGCGGGGGTCGCGGTCGTGCACGGCACAATCGGCGCCGCCGAGCTGTACCGGCGAACCGGCCTGGAGCCGCTGCCGTTCAATACGCTCTATCAGCTCGTCGCCGACCGCGAAGAGGGCATCCTCGCCGCGGCCCGGACCATGCTCTTCATGCCGGACCTGCTCGGGTACTGGCTGACCGGTCAGGCGGCGACCGAGCCCACCATCGCCTCGACGAGCGGCCTGCTCGAGCTCGGCGGCAGCTCGTGGCAGGAGGACCTCCTGGTCGACCTCGGCCTGCCCGCGTGGCTGCTGCCAGCGGTGCTCACCCCCGGGGACCCACTCGGGCCGCTGATCGAGCCGGCGGCCTCCCGCACGGGCCTCGGTGAGTGTGTCCTCGTGCGGAAAGTCGCATCACATGACACCGCATCCGCTGTGGTCGGGACGCCGCTCGAAGTGCCCGGTGCCGTGTACCTGTCATGCGGCACGTGGTCGCTCCTCGGGCTCGAGACCCGTACGCCCATGGCCGACGAGCGCGCCCGCGCGGCCCGCTTCACCCACGAGGCCGGCATCGACGGCACGGTGCTGCTGCAGAAGAACCTCATGGGCCTGGGCCTGGTCAGCGGGCTCCTCGCCGAGGAGCCCGCCGACCTGCAGGAGGTGCTGGGCGCCGCGGCCGATGCACGGCTCGAGCCGGGGCAGCTCCTGGATCCGGCCGACCCGTCTTTCCTGCGTCCTGGTAGCACTGCCGTGGCGATCCGGCAGTGGTTCCAGGATCATGACGTCGCCCCACCCCAGGGACTTCCCGCGCTGGTCCGCTGCGTGGTGGAGAGCCTGGCCGAGGCGTTCGCGGGCGGCATCCGCGACCTCGAGGCACTCACCGGTCGGGCCGTTCCGGTGGTGCACGTGGTGGGCGGGGGCTCGCAGAACGCACTGCTGTGCCAGGCGACCGCGGACCGGTGCGATCGGTCGGTCGTGGCCGGCCCGGTGGAGGCGTCGGTCATCGGAAACGTCCTCGTCCAGGCCCGCGCCCAGGGCGACCTGGACGAGGACCTCGCCGGCCTGCGCGACGTGGTGCGTCGGTCGTACGCCCTGACGAGGTACGAGCCCCGCCGCTCGCCGTGACGACGTCAGCGGATCCGCCGCTACCCTTGTCATCTTCTGTGAAGTTGTGCTAAAAACAGCGCGACACCTTCGGATGCCTTCCGGGTGCTTCTCAATGACGAGGGGAGAGTGTCTTGTTCGCACATCACTCAGGACGCCGTTCGGTAGGGACGGCCGCGACAGTGATCGCGGTCGTGGCTCTCGCACTCGCGGGATGCTCGAGCGGCGGAGGGACCGACAGCGGGGCGGACGAGCCGGCCGGTGACGGCGTGATCAACCTCTGGTACGGGTTCGAGCCCGGTCAGGCCGACGCGGTCACCGAACTGATCGCGCAGTGGGACGAGGACCAACCCAACGTCACGGTCGAGATCACGGCGATGGGCCCTGAGCTCAACCCACCGTCGCTTCTGCCCGCCCTGAGCGCGGGCGAGGGCCCCGACCTCTGGGCCGGCAACATCGGCCCTGGGCAGCCGCAGGCCTTTATCGACGCCGGCCTCGCCCGCGACCTCACGCCGTACTACTGCGACTTCGGGTGGAACGACGTCATCCCCGACGAACTCGCGACGATCTCGACGTCCGACGGGAAGCTCTTCGCCATCGCGAACAGCATCGAGTCGACGGGCATGTTCTACCGCAAGTCCATCTTCGAGGACCTCGGGCTCGAGGTGCCGACCACGTGGGACGAGCTCACGGACGTCACGGACGCCCTCGTGGACAACGGGTACGAGACGCCCATCGGTGCCGCGGGTCAGGACGCTTGGCCCGTCACCCAGTTGCTGGGCGCGATGTGGAGCAGCGCGGTAGGCCCGGACGGGATTGAGAAGACCCTCTTCGGCGACGGCACCTGGACCGAGGACGGGTTTCAGCAGTCGACCCAGAAGTTCGCGGACCTGCAGGGGAAAGGCTACTTCGGCTCGGAGCCGCTGGCCTACACCTACCAGGCGACGATGGCCGACTTCTACAACGGCGTCGTGCCCATGACGTACACGGGCGGCTTCGTCATCCCCGGTGCCCAGGAGGACGCCGGGGAGAACTTCGACGACATCGGCGTCTTCGCGCTGCCGAGCGTGGTCGACGGGCCGATCTACGCGAACGCGAGCCCTGGTGAGGGCTGGTACGTCAACGCCAACTCCGACGTCGCGGACGAGTCTGCCGACCTGATCAACTTCTTGTTCTTCACCGACGAGAGCCGCACCAAGATCCTCGAGGGGGGCCTCGTGCCGGTCGGGCCGGTGGACGTGACGGAGGTCGAGCTGCCTTCCGTCCTGGAGGAGTTGCTCTCCGAGCAGGACAAGTACCGGGAGAACGGCACGGTGCCGGCCTTCATCGAGGGGCTGACCCCGGGGCCGATCTTCGACGAGATGATGAATGGCGTTCAGGGCGTCCTGGCCGGGTCGACCAGCCCCGACCAGCTCACTCAGTCGGTCCAGACCGCCTGGGAGACCGAGAAGGAGGCGGGCAACACCCTCGACGCCAGCGATGCACCACAGTGCTGAGAACCTGAGGACGACTTGTTGCCCCACGAGGGCGCGGGTCCTGGACCGGGGCCAGCGGTCCAGGACCCGTCGACGAGAACGGCAGGGCTGACCATGGCCGCTACCTCGACACGGGCGCAAGCCCTCACCCAGCATCAGCAGGCCCGCCGGCGGCGCCTTCGGCGCGGGGGCCGGCGCACGCTCATTGCCTACGCGTTCCTCGCGCCGGCACTCATCCTCTACGTGATGTTCGTCGTGCGCCCCATGTTCGAGCTGTTCGGCATGTCATTCTTCACCTGGAATGGTGTGTCACCCACGCGTGATTTCGTGGGGCTCGACAACTTCAGCCGGCTCTTCGCGGACTCGCTGTTTTGGAAGTCCTTCCGCAACAACCTGGTGTTCGTGGTGCTCCTGGTGGCCTTCAACGTGATCGTCGGGCTGATCACGGCGTCGGCGCTCGCGCGGGCCCCCCGCGGGCGCCTGTTGTTCCAGCTGATCTTCTTCCTCCCGGTCGTGCAGGCGTCGATCGTGACAGCGCTGGTGTGGAAGTGGATCTACCAGCCGGATGGACTGCTCAACAGGCTGCTGGAGGTCGTCGGCCTCGGCTTCGTCACGCGGGGCTGGCTCGGGGACCCCGATACCGCGCTGCCTGCCCTGGCGCTCGCGGCGGCCTGGTCGGGGTTCGGCCTCTCCGTCGTCATCTTCCTGGCCGGGATCCAGGGCATCGACCAGACGCTCTACGACGCGGCCAAGGTGGACGGCGCGAACGTGCGGCAGATGTTCTTCAACGTGACCGTGCCGCAGCTGCGTCCGGTCGTCACGGTGGTCTTCCTGCTCGAGATGATCGGCGCTTTCCAGACGTTCGACATCATCTGGGCGACGACGAGAGGTGGGCCCATCTCCTCCACCGAGGTGCTCGCCACCTACATGTTCAAACGCGGCTTCACCGAGGCGCAGTTCGGCTACGGGGCGGCGGTGGCCGTCACCCTGATGATCGTCGTCCTCACGGCCGCCCTGGTCTCGCTGTTCGTCCGCGAGAGGAACGAGGACTGACCATGGTTGCGTTCACGACAACCGCTCCGCCGGCCCGCGCCTCGGCGCTGACCCGCTTCCGGCGCCGCCGGGGAGGCATGGTCGGCCTGTACGTCTACCTCACGGTGGTGGCCGCCTTCTCGCTGCTGCCGCTTCTCCTTGCGTGGATGACCGCCTTCAAGGACCGCGCGCAGGTGGTCTCCAACCCCTACGGCTTCCCCAACCCGCCCGTGATCGACAACCTCCAGGAGGCGTGGACGAGCGGGCGCTTCAGCCAGTACTTCATGAGCAGCGTGATCATCTCGGTGACCTCGGTGCTGGCGATGGTCGTCATCGCCCCGCTCGCGGGCTACGGGCTGGCGCGGATGCGGTTCTGGGGCCGTGGGGTGGTCATCACCGCGCTGCTCATCGGCCTGACTATTCCCATCACCGCGATTATCCTGCCGCTGTACTCGGTTATGCGTGAACTGAACCTGCTGGACACGTACGCCTCCGTCGTCATCACGCACGTGGCGATCGGCGCGCCGTTCTTCGCGTTCATCATGCGGGCGTTCTTCCTGCGGCTGCCTGCCGCGCTGGAAGACGCGGCGCGGGTCGACGGGTGCTCCGAGCTGAGGCTCTTCTGGAGCGTCATGCTGCCGCTGGTCCGACCCGGCGTGTTCACGGTGGCGCTGCTGGAATTCCTCTGGACGTGGAACAACCTCATCCTCCCGTTGGTGTTCCTCACCAGCGAGAACGTTCGGACCCTGCCCGTCGGCATGCTCCTGCTGACCGGGCGCTTCGCGACCGACTACGGCCTGCTCTCGGCGGCCGTGCTCATCCTCTCCTTCCCCGTCGTCATCCTCTTCCTGACCTTCCAGAGGAACTTCCTCGAAGGCCTCGCGAGCGGCGCAGTCAAAGGCTGAACGCTCGAGCAGCACCACCGACACCCGAGGAAGGGCAGCACATGACCGCACCTCCGCAGGCCGTCATCGACATGTACGGCCGTCGCGTGGACGAGATCTTCTCCGAGCCCGACCAGCGCCGGCTCCGGGACACGGTCCAGGTCGTCTGGGCACGTGACGAGCCGATGCCCGACGAACAGGCGGCCGAGGCGCTGGAGACGGCCGAGTTCGTCGTCTGCTCCGGCTGGCGCTACGGCGAGCTGCGAGGCCGGTTCCCGCGCCTTCGCGCCATCATCGACGTCGCCGGCGGTCTGCCGCGGGGCCTGAACTACGACGAGGCGTACACCCGGGGCATCCACGTGCTCACCGCCGCACCGGGCTTCGGGCGGCAGGTCGCGGAGATGTCGCTGGGCCTGGCACTGGCGTCGTGCCGCGAGATAGCGATCGGCGACCGTGCGCTGCGCGAGGGTCGCGAGCGGTACCTGCACCAGGGCAACGAGTCGACCTTCATGCTCTACGACAAGCCGGTGGGCATCATCGGCTACGGCGCCATCGCCCAGGCGCTGCACCCGCTGCTCGTCCCGTTCGGGGGGACCATCTCCGCCTACGACCCCTGGCTGGGCGAGGGCTACCTGCGGTCGCGGGGAGTCACGCCCATCGGTCTGGAGGACCTGCTCCGGGAGTCCCAGTTCATCTTCGTCCTTGCCGCGCCGAGCTCGGAGAACAAGGCGCTGCTGGGCCGGGAGCTCCTCGAGCTCATCCGCCCGGACGCGGTGCTGCTGCTCATCAGCCGCGCCCACGTCGTGGACTTCGACGCCCTGACCGACCTGCTCGCGCAGGGTCGGTTCCGGGCCGGGATCGATGTCTTCCCCGAGGAGCCGATGCCGCAGGAGCACCCCATCCGCGGGATCGACTCCGCCGTCCTGTCAGCCCACCGGGCGGGTTCCTTGCGAGACGGGATGTGGGACCTGGGGACGCTCGTGGTGGACGACCTGGAGATGCTCGCCAGGGGTCTGCCCCCGCGCCGGCTCCTGGCCGCCGCCCGTGAGCTCGTCGCCCGCCTGACGAACGCCTGACGACGCCCGACGAAGGAGACGACACAATGAAGCTCGGATTCGTGACCGCCTGCATGGCGGACGCACCGCTGAAGGAGGTGGCCGCGTGGGCCGGCGCCGCCGGCTACGATTCCCTGGAGGTGTCGGCGTGGCCGTCCAGCGGCGGCCTCCCATCGCACATCGACGTCGCGACGCTCGACCAGGGCCGGGCCGACGAGGTGCTCGGGGTGGTTACCGACGCCGGGGTGGAGATCTCCGGCCTCGGGTACTACGAGAACAACCTCATCGGTGATCCGCAGGTGCGGCAGAGTACGCACGAGCACCTGCGGCGCTGCGTGGATGCGGCGGCCCTGCTCGCAGTGCCCTACGTCGGGACTTTCATCGGCCGCGAGCCGTCCGCATCGGTGGTGGAGAACTTGGGCGAGGCCGAGCGGGTCCTGCCGCCGCTGGCGCGCTACGCCGAGGACCACGGCGTCCGTCTCATGGTGGAAAACTGTCCGATGGAGGGGTGGCACCCGGACGGGTACCCGGGCAACCTCGCCTACTCCCCGGAGCTGTGGGAGTGGATGTTCGACCTCGGTTTCTACCTCAACTACGACCCCTCCCACCTGGTGTGGCTCGGGATCGACCCGGTCGACGCCCTGCGGCCCTACACGTCGCGCATCGTGCACGCCCAGGCCAAGGACACCGAGGTGAACATCCAGGCCCGCACCCGTCACGGCGTCTTCGGCAGGACCATCGGCCGGGCGAACGAGTGGGACGTCGGCTGGTGGCGGTACCGCGTGCCCGGCCGCGGCCAGGTGGACTGGCGCGCCGTCATCGACGCTCTGGACGAGGGGGGGTTCACCGGCCACATCGCCGTCGAGCACGAGGACCCGGTCTGGGGCGGGACCCCGGACCGCGTGAAGCGAGGACTGGAGATCGCGCGCGACACGCTCCGCCCGCTCGTCGGCCCGGCCCGGTGAGGGCACAGGGCGCGGTCTCGCCCGGTGCGCTGGAGGTCACGGGGCTGCGCACCGACCATGCGGACGAGCCGCTAGGCATCGACGAGCTGCAGCCCCGGTTCTCCTGGCAGCTGCGCAGCGACCGCCGCGCCGTCCGCCAGACGGCATACCGCGTCACGGTGCGGGAGCTCGACGGCAGCCGGGACGCCGGTCGTGAGGCCTGGGACAGCGGCTGGGTCACCGGCCCCGATCAGCTCGGTGTCGTCTACACCGGGGCGCCGCTGACCAGCCGCACGCGCTACGGGTGGGTCGTCAGCGTCCGCACGGCCGACGGGACGGAGGCGACCAGCGAGCTGGCCACCTTCGAGACCGCCTTCCTCGACCCTGCAGAGTGGTCGGGCGAGTGGCTGGCCTGCGTCGTCATGGCCCCCACGGTGGCCTCCCCGCTGATCCGGCGAGAGTTCGACCTCGACGGTGACGTCGTCCGTGCCCGCGCGTACGTCTGCGGGATCGGCTACTACGAGCTGTTCGTCAACGGCACCCGGGTCGGCGACTCGGTGCTCGACCCGGCGTGGACGGACTACCGGTCGCGGGTGCTCTACGCCACCTACGACGTGACCGAGCACCTGGTCAAGGGAGCGAACGCGATCGGGGTGGCGCTGGGCAACGGGTGGTTTGAGCCGACACCCTCTGCTGTGCCGAGCCAGCTGCAGCCCCAGGTCATCCTCGAGCTCCACGTAGAGCTGGCCGACGGGCGCCGGGTGGCCGTGGTGACAGACCGGGACGGCGCCTGGCTGGCGACCGCCGACGGCCCGGTGATCGACCACGGCATCTACGGTGGTGAGACCTACGACGCCCGCCGCGAGATCAAGGGCTGGGCCGAGCCGGGACTCCGCCACGGGGCCTCAGGAGCCCGCTGGCGCAGGGCCCTGCCGGTCGAGCCGCCGGCAGGGGTGCTGCAGGCGCAGGCCCTCGAGCCGATCCGCGTGGTCGACGAGCTGACCCCGGTCACCGTGCGGCGGCTCGGCCCGGACTCCCACGTGGTCGACTTCGGCCAGAACTTCGCCGGGTGGGTGCGCATCCATCTCGCGGGGGGGCCCGGGACGGTCGTCACGCTGCGTCACGCGGAGCTGATGGGGGACGACGGTCGGGTCAACACGGTCAACCTGCGGTCCGCCGCCGCGACCGACAGGTACATCCTCGCGGGGGGGGCCGCCCGCTGGTTCGAGCCTCACTTCACCTACCACGGCTTCCGGTTCCTCCAGGTCGACGGGCACCCGGCGGACCTCACCGCCCACGACGTCGTCGGCCGCGTCGTGCGCTCGGCGGTGGAGCGTATCGGCGAGTTCCGCTGCGATGACGACCTGCTGAACCAGCTCCACCGCAATGTCGTGTGGACGGAGGCGAGCAATCTGCACGGCCTGCCGACGGACTGCCCGCAGCGGGACGAGCGGCTCGCGTGGCTCAATGACATGACGGTGCGCGGGGAGCAGGCGGTGCACAACTTCGCCCTGGCGCGCCTCTACGGCAAGTGGTTCACCGACATCCTGGACACCCAGGGCGCCGCGACCGGCGCCATCGCCGACACCGCGCCGCACGTGCGGTACGGCCGACGCCCGGCCGACCCCGTCGTAAGCAGCTTCCTGCTCGTGCCGTGGCTGCTGCACGGTCACTACGGCGAACGCCGGTGGATCGAGCGGCACTACGAGGACCTGGTCCGCTGGGTCTCCTACCTGGCGTCGCTGCGCCACGACGGCATCGTGGAGCACTCCGAGATCGGTGACTGGGCGCCGCCGGTCAGCGAGGCGGTGGCCGGCAGCGCCGGCTCGGGGGCGATGTCGGCGGTCACGCCGGGCGGGCTGATCTCGACCGGGTTCCTCTACCTCGACCTCGTGCTCATGGGGACGTTCGCGACGCTCCTGGGACGCACGGACGACGCCGCGTGGTATGAGCGCGAGGCGGCCGCTGTCCGTGACGCGATCAACGACCGGTACCTGGACCGCGACCCGGCGCGGTACCACCCCGGGAACCAGTCCTCTATGGCGTTTCCGCTCTACCTCGGCATCGTGCCACCCGAGCTGGAGCAGGAGGTGCTGGACGGCCTGGTCCGTGACATCGAGGAGCACGACCACCACCTGACCACCGGGAACCTGTGCACGAAGTACGTCATGGACGTCCTCGGCAGGTACGGGAGGGCAGACGTGGCGATGAAGCTGCTGCGGCAGCGCACGTACCCCAGCTGGGGGTACATGATCGAGATGGGGGCGACCACCATCTGGGAGCGGTGGGAGCACGTCACCGGAGGCGTGCTCGCAGGCATGGGCTCGCACAACCACCCGATGTACGGCGCCGTCGACTCGTGGTTCTACCGCTTCCTCGGCGGCATCGCGCCCACGTGGGAAGCCCCCGGCTTCGGCAAGGTCATGATCGAGCCCGTGATGCCCGACGGCCTGCACTCGGTGGACTGCACGCTGCGGACCCCGAGGGGTCCGCTGCGGTCGTCGTGGACACGGACGAAGACGGGGGTCGACGTGACCGTCGTCGTCCCGCCCAACGCGACCGCGTCCTTGCTGCTGCCGGTGCCCGCGACGGCGGTCGTGCGGGAAGGTGCGGCGGTCCTGTGGAACTCCGGGGTCCCCGGGGAGCCGGTCGCCGGCATCGCGCAGGTCAGCGCCGACACGGGCGGGATCCGACTGGATCTCGGGTCCGGCCGGTACGACCTCAGTGCGGTCACGACGCCGCCAAGCGTGCCGCGCCGCACGCAGTGAGGGCGACGATGGGCTTCACGTGCCGGCGTGTGCCCGCCATCGCCCTGGCGCGCCAGCTCGTCGCCGAGGGGCGGAGCTACGACACCGCCGAAGATCCACGGGTTGCAGGTTCCAGCGCATCCTCGTCACTGAGCCGCAGTACCGAGGAGGAGATCTGACATGGCACCACGGTCACACACGCTGTTCACCGGTCAGTGGGCCGACCTGCCGTTCGACGAGGTGGCGCGGCCGGCTTCGGAGTGGCGCTTCGACCGCCTGGAGATCGCCTGCTGGGGCGACCACCAAGACCCCTGGCGGAGCGCCGACGACGACGCCTACATTCCAGGGCAGGCTCGACCTGCTCGAGGGATCACGGCTGAGGGTGTGGGCTGTCTTCAACCACTTCGATGGCCAGGCCATGTGCGACGACCCGATCGACCAACGGCATCGGGAGATACGCTCAGACCGCATCTTGGGCGACGGGGAGCCGACCTGGCTGCACCCGGGCTGCGCGGTTTGTCGACTGGAAAGGAATCGCACTATGGCGCACGGCGATAGGCATGTTGTTGTCGGAGCCGACTTTGCCGGCTACCCACTGAAGGAAGCCGTGAAGCGGCACCTGTCGGAACGGGGCTGGAATGTCACGGACCTGACCCCGTCGTTGGACGGCATCCCCATGTACCACAGGGTTGGCTTCATGGTGGGTTCGCGGATCGCCGAGGGGGAGTTCGAGAAAGCGCTGATCTTCTGCGGCACGGGGATGGGCATCCACATCGCGGCGAGCAAGGTCCCCCACGTGCATGCGGCCGTCTGTGAGAGCGTCGCGTCAGCGTTGCGATGCGCGACCGCCAACAACTGCAACGTGCTGGCGATGGGCGCGTTCTACGTGGCCCCGCGCACCGCGATGGCCATGGCGGACGCCTTCCTCGATCACTCGCTCGGTGACGGGTATGAGGAGTGGGAAGGCTTCTACGACTACCACTGGACCGGCTACGACGAGTGCGAGCGCTTCGACTACGAGGCCTATCGCGCGAATGGATTCGAGGTCGTCGACCCGAAGGAAGCCCCCCTCGGACCCGAGCCCAGCGGACTCGCCTACTGAGCGTAGTCGTTCCTCAACACCTATGCATGGTCCTGGTCGGACGACGTAAAGGCGTCTCCCCAGACTCTCATGTCGAGTAGGTCATTAAGCCTGAGTTCCGCAGCTGATCGGGCTTCTGGACCACCCGACCGGACAAACGTCAGACGTTGAATCGCTCGGGAGGGGTCACGGCATCGTCATTGATCCCACGTGGCGACGCGACTTCGGCATCGACGTCGGTGACAACGTTTCCGTTGCTCTCGCGCCAGAGGACCGCAGCGAGACGACCTGGCCGACGACTTCCGAGTTGCTCATCAGGCGCAACCGGCGGGCTCAGTGGCCGCAGGTAGAGGCCCACGTACTCGGGCAGCTCGCGCTGAGCTGCGAGTATCGAGGTCGCAGAGATGAGCCCGTCCGGGCCTGCCCCAGCGAGGAAGCTCATGTGATCGCCGACACAGATGTGGTCGACGCCTTCGTCGGCCGCGCGGGCGAGTATGCGATGCACGACCGGGCCGTCGGTGAGCTGATCGACGGGCGGGAACAGCCTGACGCGGACGTCACCCAGCCACGCCTCGCCCTTTCTGTTCGCGGATGGCACTTGGGACGAGGAGTAAGCCGGCATCGCCATCGCTGGCTCCATGGTGTGCCAGGCCGATCATGAGCGGTCGCACGATCGGCGGCATCGCACGCCATGACGCCTGGCCTACGGCATCGAGCTGAAGGCCGCAGGACACGATCAGCTCGGCGGTTGCCCGATTGCAACGACAGCCTCGGGCAAGGGGACGCCACGGCCCCGCGAGGCGGTCCTGCCAGCGGGTAAGTGTCGGCGAGTGAGAGCGGACGTGCTCGAGGAAGAGCAACTGACCGTCGGGCCTTAACACCCGTACGATTTCCCGCAGGGCGAGATCTGGAGCATCGAGCGTGCACAGCACGAAGGTCGACACAACTGTGTCCACGGAGCCGTCGGCGAACGGCAGCTGATCTGCCGTTGTGTCGAGTAGCCGTGCCGGCCGGCCGCCGGCGCGGAGTCTCTTTTCCAGGCGGGAGCGCATCGAGGCGTCGGGTTCGGCCAGGACCAGCTCATCGATGTCGTGTAGGTAGTAGGGCAGGTTCAGGCCCGTGCCGCTACCGATCTCGACGGTGCATCCGCGTGCCCGGCTGAGCAACTCCTTGCGCTGAGCCCGCAGCCCGAAGCGCTCGCCGACCCAGAGGAGGGGGTCGTACACGACCGCGAACACACGCGCCCAAGTTGCTGACCTCCACGATTGCGTGACGTTCGAAAGTTCGTTGTGCATGAAGGGGATCATGAGCCGGGCGCAGCGGTAAGGCATCGCGCGTCTGGGCCATCCTTAGAAAATGGCCCGTTCGGGGGACCGTTCTCAAAGCAAGCCCAGGCGGGCTGCCTCAGCGACCGCAGCCGCGCGAGATCCGCGCCCCAGCTTGTGTCGGATGTTCGCGACATGGCGGTGCACGGTGTGCTGGCTCAGGACCAGCTGCTCGGCGATCTCCCGGTCGCTCAACCCGCTCGCCACCAAGCCCAGGACTTCACGCTCTCGGCCGGAGAGCAGCACCGCCGCAAGCTCCCTGTCAACGGGGACCGGCGCTTCGGGAGCGAGAACTGAACGCAACGCGAGCGCCACCGCGGGCGTGTCCCCGGCCCACGGGAAATGGGCGTTTCCCTCCAGCGGGATCAGCGTGGCACCGGGGATCGCCGCCGCGAGCTCCCGGCCGAAACGGTAGGGGATCGCGCGATCGCCGCGGCGGTGCACGACCATCGTCGGCGCGCGTATCTGTTCCATCTCTGCTCGCACGTCCTTGCGATAGATGAGCCCCAGCAGTGCCGCAGCGGTCTTCGGGCTGGCCGCGGCCCGCTGATAGCGCGCCAGCCGCTCCTGCTCGACGCTGTCGGCGTCGCCGAGGAATATGGCGGCCAGCATTCGCCACGCCAATCCCCAGTGCGATCGTACGGTTGCGACGATCGCCTCCTGTACTGGGGAAACGCGATCGGGATTCCACGAGGGAATCCACGGCGCTGTCACGGCAGTAAGGTGAAGGCCTCGCTATGGGCGGGACGCACGACCCGGAAGTCTCGGTGGTTCAACATCGCGATCACGGTGGCGCCCCAAGCCCCAATCGTGGACAGAAACACGGCTTCGGCATGAGCTCCCCGGCGGGTACCGATGAGCCAGGCAGTCTCGACGGCTGCGGGTGCCGGCAAGACGAAGTCATCGTCGACGTGGGGGACGAAGAACGCTTCGCCATCACCGTGACGGTCGTCGCGGCGATCCGCGGCGGCGTAGAGGACGCCCGTGTCAAGGACGATCAAGCCTCATCCGCGGTGAGGTCGGCGAACGCGGTTCGGCGGATATCGTCGTGCTGTTGAGCGAGTTGTCCGCCGCCCTCGCCGGAGTCACCGACACTGATGAAGGGGAATCGGCGCCGGGCCAGCCTGTCACCAGACGGCGTCCCCTCGCCCAGTGCCTGCACTTGGTGACCGAGCAGTGTCACTGCCAGCTCTTCGATCGTGGCTCCGCGGCGAGCCGCCTCGGCAGCCAAACGACCGACCAGGTCATCGGGTACGTGGACCCTAAGAGTCACAAGACAAGTGTATGTGCGCGACCGGCCTACTCCTCGGGCCAACTCGACATGACGTGACCTGGCGAGCGGGAGCGCCTCGCCGCCTCAAGTAGTCGGACCCGAGCCGAGCCGGTGAGTCGGACCCGTGGCCGCGGTGCCGGGTCGGAAGTTCGGGTCCGTCCGATGAAGGTTGTATGAGGTCCGGCCTGACACGGCTTGACACGACCTTCTGGGCTTCGCCGGACGGGACTCACGTGACGGGCACGATCGAGCCCTGAAGACGCCGATGACAGGGGCCGCCCTCTGAGCTGCGGGCTTGATGGTAGGGCGGGTGGGGCTCGAACCCACGACCGGCGGATTAGGAGTGAGCCGCGGCGAGGGCGGGTATGGCCCCAGCAGCACTGATCTCGCGGCCGACGGTGCTGACGGCACGGAGCGACCTGCGGAAACGCGGTCAGGGATTCCACAAGGGATTCCACGGCGAGGTCACGGCGGCAGCGAATGGACTCAAGCCGCGTCGCGCCTCGTGTCACGCCCTCGTAAAGGTGCCCGTCGCCGAGTACTCCCTGGCTCCCGCTGAGCGGGTTTGCATCATGGGAAGAGGGTGAGCGCGGAGACGTAGGTAAGGCGCACCGCCCGGAAGTGCCGGTGGTCGAGCGTTGCGACATCGCCGATGCGCAGCCGTTCCGCCACCGCGAGAACGGCGGCGTCGGTCGTCCCAAGAGGGAAGTCGCCGTACTGCGGACGAGCGCGGCGGCGCGCAGGTAGTCCTCCGACAGCAGGTCCACCGGCGTGACGGCGCCCTCGCCGACGGATTGGAGGAAGTCTGCTTCGATATCCGGTCCACCGAGCCGGCCGAGGAGGTACCCGACTTCGGCAACCACCGGTGTCGGTACCAGTACTTCGCGTCCCGCAGTCCGTAGTCGCGCGAATAGTTCTACGCACGCGACGTGGTCAGCGTCGTCGGCAACCGCCGCCGCGACGAGCGGGCCCGTGTCGCAGAGGATCACGAGCTGACGTCAGGACCGGCCAAAGCCTTCAGCCAAGATGTCGTCGTAATTGCGGGCGACGTCCGTTCTGCCAGCGATGATCGAGCCTACCCAGGGCGGTGGCCACGAACCAGGCACCTGGGGGCGGACCCGGCGACGCACGTCCGCCATCGCCACGGCCACCTGTTCCTCAGGCAGAGCATCGACGAGCCGATGCAACTCCTCGCGGTCAATGCTCACCAGGGCAGAATACGCCTGAGTCAGCCGCGGCAACTCGACCCGCTGACCTCGGTCGCCGACATGATCGGCCGGTGTCTCGGCGCCGACGGTGTCTGGCGGCAGCGGGTTGCTGCGTGCATGCTCTCCTGAACGGACTGCGCTCCAGCTGAAAGCTGAATATGGCAGAGCGTGAACCCTGTCGCTGTCCGTAAGACCCGGTGCCGGGCTCACCTCCACGGCCGACGGGCTCGGGAGCTGATCGACGGTCCCCCGCGACCATCTCCGTCGGCCCTCCCCCTGAGTCATAGCGACCGACGTAGTTGATATGAATCACATTTCGTGTCACACACCGGCCATGAAGCGCGTGCGCTGAGAGAATCCCCAGTCACAAGTGGTGGGGCGGGTGGGACTCGAACCCACGACCGACGGATTAAGAGGTCGAACAGAGCCCTCGTCCTGGCCTCAGAAACGGCCGCTGACCTGGGCTAAGACCTCCCGCCAGCGTTGGGTGGCTGGTGGGCGTGTCGGAGTCGTTTGTGGACCTGGTGCGAACTGGCCGGGGCGACCTCGTCGCATCGGCCGGGCCGCCCCGATCGAGGTCTTGGTTTCCGCCATCCTCACTGCCATGTGCCCCGTCGCGGCCGTGGGTCGTTGCAGGTCGGGCCCGGATGTGGGTGACGTCCGGTCGCTCGACGAACGGGACCGCGACTGATGTTCCTCGGCGCCTCCTGAAGTAAGGTCCGGGAGCCAGGACGGAGCCTCGGGTTGCACCACGGACTGCCGCATGTTGATTGCCTACTCTGAGAAGCACCCCTAGCTAGCGCCGGGTGTCCTCCGCGAGTCGTCCTGATGGCCGATCGTCAACCGGGAAGCCGGGCGGGCGCCACGGTCCGCTGTCACCGACTCGAGCAGCGGCCCCAGTCACCGCGGCAGCCCTCATGCCCACAGGCCGCCACTGGTAACCATCAGCAGGTGGACGTCGTGGTGGAAGTGGGTGGCTGGGAGCACGAGCGCTGCGGGCTTTCGATCGAGCGTGACCAGCTCGTCGACCTCGGCTGCCTCCGCGTCACGAGACCGGACGGCGAGGTCCACCTCCGCGAGACCCACCATGACCTCGAGCCGGGGCTCCGGGTCCGGGGACGAGTCCGCGACATCCAGGTCGCGCGCCTCGGACGACCTGCTCAGCCGGTACTTCGCCTGCCGAGCGGGAAGGCCCTGCGGGGCTTCGACACCGAGGACGACGGCCACCTGATCTGGCCCCACCTGGCGCTGTTGTCTTCGCGGATTTCGGCCCCACCTGGAGCGTGACGTCCGCACGTGTGGTGGGCGGTGTGTCGTCACGAATGTTGGCCCCACCCAGGTCTCAGATCGTCCGTGTCGGTGTCGTCGGCGCGGAGGGTCGGTCAGGATGCGGTGCAGGGTGGAGTTGTTCGAGGCGATCCGGCGGGACCACCGCCGGGAGGGGTTGTCGATCCGGGAGCTGGCGGTCCGCCACGAGGTGCATCGTCGGACGGTGCGGCAGGCACTGCAGGATGCGGTGCCGCCGCCGCGGAAGAGCTATGCGCGCCGGCCGCGGCCGGCGATTGACCCGTGGTCGAGCATCGTGGACGCGTGGCTGGCGGCTGATGTGACGGCGGCGCGGAAGCAGCGGCACACCGCTCGGCGGGTCTGGCAGCGCCTCGTGGCTGAGCACGGGGCGTTGGTCTCGGAGGTGACCGTCTCCCGCTACGTCGCCGCCCGCCGCCGCGAGCTGGGTCTGAATCGGGTCGAGGTGACGATCCCGCAGACACACCAGCCTGGCGCTGAGGCCGAAGTCGACTTCGGAGAGTTCTACGCCTCGATCGACGGCGCGCAGGTGAAGTGCCACATGTTTGTCATGCGGTTGTCGCACTCGGGGCGGGCGTTCCACGTCGCCTACGCCACCCAAGCCCATGAGGAGTTCCTCGACGGTCACGTGCGGGCGTTCGCCCACTTCGGTGGCGTCCCGGCCGTGGTCCGCTACGACAACCTGCGACCCGCGGTGGTGCGGGTGATGAAGGGCCGCGACCGCACTGAGACCGAGCGGTTCATCGCCTGCCGGTCCCATTACGGCTTCGACAGCTTCTTCTGCCGGCCCGGCCTCACCGGTGCTCACGAGAAGGGCGGTGTCGAGGGTGACATCGGCCGGTTCCGACGCCGCCACCTCGTCCCCGTCCCGACCGCCACCAGCCTTACCGCACTCAACGAGCTGATCAGCGCTGGGGACGTCGTCGATGACGGGCGGGTCATCACCGGCAGGCGGTCCACGGTGTCTGCCTCGTTCGCGGGCGAGGCCGCGACGCTGATGCCGTTACCGGGTGAGTCGTTCGACACCGCCCGGCTGCTGCAGGCTCGGGTCGATGCGAAGGCGAGGGTGTCGGTGAGGCAGTGCACCTACTCCGTCCCCGCCCGCTTCGCCGGACGCCGGCTGACCGTCCGTCTCGGCGCGGCCACCGTCGAGGTCATCGACGGCGCGACGACCGTCGCGACCCATGAGCGGGCGGTCGGGAAGTTCCTCGACGTCCTCACCCTGGACCACTACCTCGAGGTCCTGAAGACCAAGCCCGGCGCGTTGCCCGGCGCGACCGCCCTGGTCCAGGCGAAGAAGTCCGGGGCGTTCACCCCCGCTCACCAGGCCTACTGGGACGCCGCCCGCATGGCGAAGGGCGACGCCTGCGGCACC
Source organism: uncultured Kineosporiaceae bacterium (assembly GCA_964516515.1). Taxonomy (GTDB): domain Bacteria; phylum Actinomycetota; class Actinomycetes; order Actinomycetales; family JBBAYJ01; genus JANNOG01. The sequence continues at coordinate 25,590 of CAZEYA010000038.1, forward strand.
CGCTGGCTCATCGACGTACTCCTCGCATACCGCACCCACCCGGCAGCGGCACTGACCGCGGGCATGCACCGGGCCGTCGCCTCCGGGGCGCTGGACCCACAGCTGGTCATCATCGACGCCCGCCGCGGCGCCACCCCCGCCGTCCCGGTCGTCGCGATCGGGCCCCTGGCCCGCTACGACCGTCCGGCACCGACGCTGGCCGACTACGACAGCCTGCTCACCGGGAGCCCTGCATGACCAACACCAGCACCGTCAGCACCGTTGATGCTGCGGCTCAGGCGTCGATCGGCGCACCCTTATCTCCATGCGCCGCAGACTCATACTCAGTGAGGATCCGGGCCTTGTACTCGGCAGTGAACGTACGCCTACTCGGACGAGGAGCAGGGTCCTGCACCAACTTATCCGTCATGATCGGGTCTCCATCCAACGCCCTCCGCAAGCCAACCCCGTCTACCGGGGTGTCTCACACCATCCTGACAGGGAGGGCCCCGCCCGCTTCTCGGCACAAGACATATCGGGCACGGCCTGTAACGGCGTCGGGCCCCGTCACGCAGTGCGTGACGGGGCCCGACGGTCGTTCAGGAGTAGGTGGTCAGCGGTAGGGGTCGTAGTCCACGTCCTCCAACGGGACAGCCTGACCGGAGCCCACACCGAAGTGCGCGTAGTCCAGGTCGTCGTACGACGGCAGCGTGTACATCGCCGCCTTGGCGTTCTCCGTCGGCTCCACCCGAACGGCGCAGCATAGGGCCAGGCCAGTGTCCGCCGGGATCAGCTTTCCGGTGTTGGCGTTCTCCGTCAGACCCAGCAACGGGTCGGACTCGGCGTTTGATCGCCGCTTCCGTTAACACCCCGGTGGTTTCCTGGAAGGACGCGCCTGACCACCACGACTCCGTAGCTGGCGAAGCCGTCGGCCACGAACAGCTTCGCGCACGAGCTGCGGAGATCTCGATCTTCTCGAAGGCGTCCTTGGGGACGAGGGTGATGAATCGCGATCCCGCCAGCAGTCCCTAGCTTACTTGTCGACCTCGTTCCATTCTT
>CAZEYA010000039.1:0-8667 GCA_964516515.1 uncultured Kineosporiaceae bacterium
GCGTAGAGGGACGGGGCCGGGGGTCAGCGGTGAGATGCCATCCGCAACCGGGTCGCGATGCTGGCTGCGGCGGGCGGCTGCAGGGCTGTAGAAGCAGCCGTCCGGGCCAGCGGCATCGCCCGCGGCGCGACGTCCGGCTTCGTGGGCGAGAAGAGCCAAGCGTCGAACAGCCCGTCGAGGTCCTGCCCGGACTGCCGCTCGGCCAGCCGGATGAACTCGGCCGTCGTGACGTTGCCGCCCTCGTACCGCGCCGCCCACTTGCGCAGGATCCGGAAGAACGTCCTGTCACCGACGGTCAGCCGCAGCTGGTGCAACGTCATGGCTCCCCGGGTGTACACGGCACCGTCGAACAGCCGCTCCGGGCCCGGGTCGCCGATCGTGAGCTGCCAGAACGGATCGTCGGCTGGAATGGCGCCGTAGAAGAAGTCGAACGTCTCCTGCGCGGTGCCCAGGCCTTCCCGCTCGGACCACAGCCACTCCGCGTAGGTGGCGAAGCCCTCGTTGAGCCAGATGTGCTGCCACTCCTCGACCGCCAGGCTGTCGCCGAACCACTGATGCGCGAGTTCGTGCACTATCAAGGACTCCCCTGATATCGGGTCGCCGAAGAACTCCTGCGCATAGATCGGCCGGGTCTGGTTCTCCAGCGCAAACCCGAGCCCCTCGGTGTCGTCGACGATGCCGCCGGCCGCCCTGAAGGGGTACGGCCCGAAGTTGTCCGACAGGAAGGCGATGATCTCCGGCTGGCGAGCGAACGACTGCTCGACGACCGGCCCCACCGGGTTGAGGCCGTCCGCGCTGGTCCCGGCGATCCAGTCGTTGTCATTTCCGGGGCTGCCCGCGGGCGCCCCGGGAACGGTCCAGCCGTCGAACGTGTCACCGTCGTCCTCGAAGGACGTCGTGCCTTCACCCGTGGATACCGTGACGTCGTCGACGAAGAGACCGGCCGCCCGAATGATCTCGTCACTTGCATAGCTGATCGAGACCTCGACCTCGGTTCCGGCGTAATCCGAGAGATCCACCGACCACGCCTCGGGACCGTCACTACTGCCGGTGGCGGCGTTCCAGGAGCCCGTGGTCCCGGTGGGCGCGCACGTGCCGTCGCCGTTGTCGCCCTGGTAGTGGCTCAGGAAGGGGTGCAGGCTCAACCAGGTCGGGCACGAGAAGCCGGTGTCGGTGCTGGTGTGGCCGTTCTGGTCGGGCAGCGTGGTCCACTCCTCCGATCCCGGCGCGTGTGCCTCGACGAAGGCGTAGTCCCAGGCCGGCTCCGTGAAACGGGTGATCCAGAATGACAACTGCGCACCCCCAGCCGGAACGCTGATCGTCCTCGTCAACCGTTTGTAGGATGCATCCGCAGTCTGGGAGAACGCGAACCGTTCACCGGTACGTGGCGTAGCGATGGACCCGAAGAGGTCCGGATCGAACGCATCCCAGTACTTGATGCCGTCGGCCTGGTAGGCGCGCAAGTCGAACTCGCCAATGGTGGCGGTGGCCAGGTAGGACGCCATGGGCTCACGCTGGTCCCACGTCCACGTGGTCCAGCCGCCGCGCGTCCGGGAGCTCTTCAGCACCCCGTTGGAGACGCCGGTCAAGCCCTCCGGGACGGTGATGGCGATGCGGTAGGAGGCCTTGTCGCTCGGGTGGTCGTTGACCGGGAACCAGGACGCGGCCACGTCTGGTTCCCCGACGACGAGTGCGCCGTCATCGGTGTGGAAGAAGCCCGCCGTGCCGAGGATCGGGTTCTCGTACAGCGCAGGAATGCCCTCATAGCGGATGACGGTCGTGAACCGCTCGCCGGAGTCCAAGCTGCGGCGGGGCTTGATCGTCAGCTCACCGCCCGAGCGCTGCCAGGACGCGCGACGGCCCTCCACCCGCACCGAGTTCACCGTCAGGCCGTCCAGGTCGAGGTTGAACTGCGAGAGTCGCTGCTTGGCCCGGGCCGTGATCGTCGCGGTACCCGCCAGCACGTCGGTGTCGGGGGTGTACCGGATGTCGAGGTCGTATTGCTTGACGTCATAACCGCCGTTGCCGTCGAGTGGGAAGTAGGGATCACCTATCCCGGGAGCTCCCGGTGAGGCCGGGCGACGGGTGGCGGCATCGGCGCTGACGGCGAGCACCGGGACCACGGCAAGGGTGACGACGGCGACGGCTGCGGTGACGGCGCGACGGAACATGGGACCCCCGGTGACAAGTCGAATCAGGCTCGCTTCACATTACTCATTTCGGTCGCCGGCCATAACCCCTCACGGTGTCCGCCTCGATCTCGACCAGCCGCGCGGGATCGTTGAGTGCCGCCACCGCAACCATGGTCGACGCCGGCCGGATGCTGCCGAAGACCTCGCCATGAACCCGGCCGACTGCCGCCCAGTGCGTCACGTCGGTGACGTAGATCCGGGTTCGCTCCACTGACCCACACCTGATCCCCCACTCGGACAGCTCGGGAGTACCCGACGATCGCCTCCCACCGGCACCGGAGGAGATGAGCCGGCAACCGGATGATGGCCTGGCGTCAGCGCATGACAGCTGCGCTGGCCGGGGAACGGGGACGTGGCACCGTCGTCCGGGCGGGCATCTCGTAGCACTCGCGCAACGCGGCGCCGTGACCCGCAGGGGCAAAGAACCAGCCCTGGCCGTGCTGGACGCCCAAGCTCCGCAGCCGGCGGGCGTCATCCGCCGTCTCGATCCCCTCGGCCACCACCGTCGCGCCGCACCCGCGGGCGAAGTCGACCATCGACCTCACCAGGGTGGTGAGCACGCTGTCGTCGCCGACACCGGCGACAATCGTGCGGTCGAGTTTGAGCACGTCCGGGGATGTCAGCACGATGTGGCGAAGCGAGGAGAAGCCGGCTCCCACGTCGTCGATCGCCAGCCGCATCCCCGCCGCGCGCAGTGCGGCCAGCGCGGCCAGCAGCTCCTCATAGTCCGCTACTGGGTCGTGCTCGGACAGCTCCAGGACGATCCGTTGCAGCGGAGCGCGGCGGAGGAAGCGACGGACGCGCGCCAGGAGCAATGTGGCGGGTGAGACGTTCATCGCCACGTAGCCAGTGACTGCGCCGAGGGCTTCAGCCGCTCGTCGCAACGCCAGCAGTTCCAGCTCGTCACCGAGATCGACACGGTGGGCATCGGCGAAAACGACATCAGGGGGCTGTTGCCAGGCTCCGGGGAAACGAGCGAGAGCCTCGGCGCCGACGCGACGACCGGTGGCCAGATCGACGATCGGCTGTAAGGCGATCTCGGGACCGCCGGCAGCGATCACCGGCGCCAGCTTGGCAGTGACCGCCGAGCGCTGCGCCTGCTCGCTCAATTCCGGTTCGATGACGAGTGCGGCCGCGTGCGCGAGCACCTTCAACAGGGCCTGATCCCGGTCGGTGAGCTGCTCGTCGGTCGACAGGCCCGCTGCACAGAACGTGCCATACAGAGTCCCGTCGCTCAGCGTCACCGGAACCGAGATGAAGCTACGCACCCTGGGCAGCCAGGCTGCGGGTCGTCGCATGGCGGCTGGGACAGCGGTGAGATCAGGCATGACGGCGGGCAGTTCGCCGTCGAGCACCCCCTGGCACAGCGACGTCGACTGCCGTTGCGTCACCTTCTCGGGGAACAGCAGCGGAACGGCGGAGTCGACCACCTCCAGGTGCTGGGTGGTCCCGTCGAGCCGCGACAGGAAAGCCGTGCTCAAACCCAGGGACGTGCGAGCGGTGTGCAACAGGTCAGCGACCTGGTTCTCGGCATTCGTCCGCTTGCGGCCCACTCTCATCATGTCGGCAGCCGTACCGGGCTGCTTGAGATGATCAGCGGGGTGCCAGCGGGGCACCGGTCACGGCAGCCTGCAGGAGTTGCCACAGCTGGTCTACGTGGTGGCGCTGAGTGGCCTCCGCCCCGATGGACACCCGGACCAGCCACCGGCCGTCGACGATTGCGGGGGTGACGAAGGCCCGGCCGGAGCCGTTGACGGCGGCCGCCCAGCCCAGCGTGTGGTTGTCCAGCGCGTCGGGATCCATGTCGCCCTCCGGCTCGTGCCGGACGCAGACGGTCTGTAGTGCGACCGGGGCCATCACTCGCCAGCCCGGCGCGCCTCGCACCTGCTCGGCCAGCCACTGGGCGTTGGCGAGGTCGCGGCGCAACCGCTCGCGGATGCTGTCCACACCGTCCAGACGCAGCTGGAACCACAGCTTGAGCGCCCGGAACCGGCGGCCGAGCGGGATGCCCCAGTCCCGGTACTGGGTCACCTCGCCGTCAGCGGCGGAACGCAGGTAGGACGGATCGGTGGCCATCACCCGGATCAGGTGGCCCGGATCGCGGACGTAGAGCAGCGAGCAGTCGAGGATCGTGCCCAGCCACTTGTGGGGGTTCCACGACAACGAGTCCGCACCGTCGACCCCTTCCGCGAGCGGGCGCATCTCGGGCAGCAGCAGCGCGGCGCCCGCCATCGCGGCGTCGACGTGAACCCAGGCGCCATACGGTGCCGCCGTCTCGACGACGGCCGCCACCGGGTCGACCGCCGTGGTGCCCGTCGTGCCGACCGAGGCCACCACGGCGGCTGGTATCCGTCCGTCGGCGACGTCCCGCTGGAGGGCACGGGCGAGCGCCTCGGGACGCATGGCGTAGGTCCGCGGGTCGACCTCGATCAGCCGCAGATTGTCCCGGCCGAACCCGGCGAGCAGCGCCGCCTTGGTGATCGAGGAGTGGGCCTCGGTGGAGGCATAAACGACGAGCGGCGCCGGCTCGCCCTGCAACCCACCACGAGCGGCGCTGTGGTCGCTCGCGCGTTCACGGGCGGCGAGCAGCGCGACCAGGCAGGCTGTCGAGGCGGTGTCATGCATGGCGCCGCGCCAGGTCGCCGACAGCCCGGTGAGCTCGCGCAGCCAGTCGGTCACGACCTCCTCGACCTCGGTCAGCGCGGGCGCCGACGCCCAGGTGATCCCCAGCGCACCCAGGCCGCCGGCGGCCAAGTCACCCAGCACCGACGACAGCGAGGCGTTGGAGGGGAACCACCCGTAGAAGTCGGGGCTCTGGGTCTGCGTGATGCCCGGCACGACGATCCGGTCCAGATCGGCGAGCAGCGCTGCGAACGGTTCGCCGGTCTCCGGGGGCGCCGCAGGCAGGGCGGTCGCCACCTCACCAGGCGCGACGCGGGAGGCCACGGGCAGTAGCGGGATCCGCTCCCGGTGGTCGGCGATCCACTCGACGAGCGCGTGCGCGGCCACTCGGAACTCCTGCGGGGTCACATCGGCATCATCCCATCGGACAAACCTGGCTGCCGGTTATGTGGCGTAGGCCGGTATATCCGGCACGTCCTCTTGAAGGACGAACGCATGCCGCCATATGTTTCGCCTATGTGGTGGTTGATCAAGAAAAGCCCGCCGCAGGACGTCGACCGACCGCAGAGGGAACGGACACGAACGTGAACCCAGATATTCGTCTAGTCGTATTGATCCTCCTCGGTGCCGGCTCCGTCCTCGGCCTCGGCATCACGATCGGGCGGTGGATGATGCAGCGGCATGTGACGCACACGCTGGCCGACGCCCGGCAGGAGCTCAACCGTCGCCGCGCCGCGAGCCAGCGCAACGAGCGAGAGGTGATCTCGCTCACCCAGGCGCGTGCCGTGGATGCAGCCGACCTGGAGCGACTGCAGACCCAGGTGGCCGACGTCGGACAGTTGCGGGACCGGGTCGGGCAGGTCGAGCAGCAGTCGGTGACCATAGAGCGCCTGTATCGCCAAGTGGCTGACCTCCGGCAACAGCTCGCTGAGCGGCGGGAGCGGGACGCAGCGGTACTGGCAGTCGCGCACGCACTGGCGGTGGAGGAGGTGGTCATCGACGAGGCAGCGCCCGAGGGGACGAGTGAGCCCGCGGCCGCGGATCCGTCGGATTCACCAGACCGGGGGGATGCAGTGGATTCGGTGGACATCGCCGCCTTCGAGGCGGCGAATATCATCGCGAACGGTATCCCGCGTGCCCGTGACGGCAAAGGCCGGGGCAAGGCCGACCACGACGACCTCACGCTGATCGAGGGTATCGGGCCGAGAATCGAGTCGCTGTGTCATGCGGCGGGTATCACGACCTGGCAGGCAATGGCCGATACCCCGATAGAGCGGCTGCGGGACATGCTGGCCACCGCGGGCTCGCGGTACACCATGCACCAGCCCGAAAACTGGCCGGCACAGGCCCGCGAGTTGCTGGCCGGCCGACCGACGGTCGTGGGGCGAACGGACTCGGACATGGCAGCCGTCGGGTAGCGGCAACCTGGCAAACGTCAGGTGGCGGCCCACAGCAGTGCGGGCACGGCAGTGCGGACACGGACCCGGTAGCAGTCGCCGGCCCGTCATGAACGCGGCCGGGGGTGAACCCGGACGTCGGCCCGAACTGGTCGTCCCCCGTGGCCTGGGCCAACGGCGACGGCTGACGCTTTAGCCGCGCGCGATGACCTCAGGCGGGCGAGTCGGCGGGGCGGCGCCGGAACAACACCGACCCGATCACGAACGTCACCAGTCCGGTCCACGCAGGCAGCGCGATGCCGAAGACCCGGTCCGGGCGGCCGGAGAGCAAGCCGTCGAGCCCCACCTGCGACACCACGAAGAGGCCCCCTGCGGTCAACGCCACTGCGGTCACCGCCACCACCTCCCCCACTCGCCGTTTGTCGACAAATGTGGGTGTCGCGGAGCCGCCCGGGGTGCTTTTGTCGACAAAGGGCGAGGGGCGGAAGGCGACGACCAGTATGACCATCGGCACCGCGCAGGCCACCAGCCACACCGGCACCAGCGCCCACCATGCCGTCGTGAGCGCAGGCGGCAACGACACCCCGCTCAGCAGGAGGAGGCCCTGCACCGCGAAAGCAGCGGTCAGGTGCCAGCAGAACAGCGTCATGATCACCGAGTTGCCGACCACCACGGCTGCCCACGGCTTCGGCCGCTGCAGCCATCGAGTCACCGGTGCCCGCACCAGCAGCGCCGCCCCGATCAGACCGAAGCCGTGGGCCAGCAGTGCCAGGTTGGGCGGAGCGAAGTTGGCCGCGCTGCTGCCGGGCAGCCCCTGCATGTCGACGGGGTACCAGCCCATGACCAGGGTGAGCAGGACCGCGCCGCCGAAGCCGGCCAGCGCCAGCACGGCGGGGCGGGCTCTACGGGTCAGGCTGCCGTCGGCCCACCCGAAGCCGAGCTGGTGAATGGTCAGCCACACCACGATGATGTTCAGCGGCCCGGCCCACGCCACATCGGCCAGGTAGCGCAGCGCATCCAGCACTGCCACCACGGCTACCAGTGAGAGCAATGCCCACAGCCCCAGCCGGCGGTGCACGGCGTGCATGGCCGGTGCCGCAGCGACGACCACCAGGTAGACGGCGATGAACCACAGCGGAGTCGGGACCCGGTCCAGCGCAAGCTCGATCGGCCGGCCCCCGGCCCCCGCGGTCTCCAGGACCACCGCCGCCGCCACCCAGACCAGCAGCAGGACGAGCACCGGCCCGAGCAGCCGTGCGGCCCGCGCCCCGACGAACTCGCGGTAGGCGCGGCGACGGGCCGAGGTGAGCGTCTTGGCATGCGAGAAGCCGCCGACGGCGAAGAACACGGGCATCACCATCACGGCCCAGGTGACGAGCTGTGCGATGCGGCTGGCACCCAGCGCGTCGGTGCCGTCGAGCACGACGAGGACCAGCAGCCAGTGGGCGATGACGACGACGCCGATCGAGGCCACTCGAAGGAAGTCCGCGTAGCGGTCGCGTGAGGCGGGGGTGGCAGTGGTGATGTCTGTCAGGAACATGGTGGGCGATGTCACTGGGGGCCTCCACAGCTGGCTGTCGGTGTCTGTTCACCGTCGCCGCCGCCACCCCAGCGGCGGCAGCGCTGCTCTACTCAGCTCTGGCGCGGGAGGATGCTCACTGCGGGTGGGTAGGAATACTTACCGACAGGCGACAGGGAGCCGGACGTGCGACTGCTGGATCGGGTGGCATACACCTCCGACGGTGCGCTGCGCCCCAACGCCCTGGTCCGTGCCGCCCAGGTGTTCCGGTGGGGAGCGCTGGCGTGGCTCGCGGTGCTGGTCGCCACCGGCATCCCGCAGTTCGCCACCCCCTGGCTCGGCTGGGTCGTGCTCGCGCTGATCACCGGCTGGACCGTCGCGCTGACCATGACGCGGCCGCGCTGGTCGATCCCGCTGCTCGCGGTCGACCTGACCATTGCCGTGGCCCTGCTGGTCGTCGACGTCGAGACCGGCTACTTCGCCACCATCTACCCGATCGCCGCCCCACTGACCTGGGCGGCGGTGCATGGTTTCCGGCACGGCCTGTTCGCCGGCGGAGCGATCGCGGCCGTCCTCATCGGCACTCACCTGGTCCTCGGCCTGGAGCCGGGGGCACCCACGATGTACGTGGTCTCCGACGCCTTCACGATCATCCTGGCGATCAGCGGGGTGGGGGTGGTGTCCTCGCTGCTGCGCCGATCGACGGCGGCGCTGCTGGCGGCGCAGGCCGAGGAGCTCGCCGCCCGTGAGGCCGCGGCCCGCCTCGCCGAGCGCGACAGCCTGGGACGTAAGATCCACGACTCCGTGCTGCAGTCGCTGACGATGGTCCACAAGCGCGGTCGCGAACTGGCGGCGCAGGAAGCGGTGCCCGGCTCGGACGTCGCCCGGCTCGGACGTCGCCCGGCTCGCCGAGCTCGCTGCCGCGCAGCAGGTGGCG
>CAZEYA010000039.1:8767-26412 GCA_964516515.1 uncultured Kineosporiaceae bacterium
GCCCGGCTCGGACGTCGCCCGGCTCGCCGAGCTCGCTGCCGCGCAGCAGGTGGCGTTGCGTGACCTGCTGCTGCGCACGACAGCACCGCCCGTAGGTGCTGCCTCGGTGCCCGCCACGCTCGCCGCCGCGGCGGCCACCGTGCGAAGTGAGCTCGACGTGGTCGTCAACGCCACGGAGGACGTCACCGTGCCGGCCGCCACTGCCGACTCGCTGGCAGCGGCGGTGGAGCAGGCGCTGCGCAACGTCGTCGCGCATGCCGGAACGGACCGCGCCTGGGTCTTCGCCGAGCGGGACGGCACGAACCTCGTCGTGAGCGTCCGCGACGACGGGTGCGGCTTCGTCTTCGACGCCGCGGCCCTGCGGCACGCCGGCCGCCTCGGCCTGTTGAGCAGCATTCAGGGCCGGATCGAGGATGTCGGCGGCACCCTGACGGTGACGTCTTACCCCGGGAAGGGCACCGAACTCGAAATAGTCATCCCGCTACCGTCCGGAGGAGGCACCCCATGAGGCATCGCATCGTCGTCGCCGACGACCACCCGATGTGGCGCGACGCGGTGCGAGCAGACCTCGAACGCGACGGCGACCTGATCGTCGTGGGCCAGGCGGCCGACGCCACTACGGCGGTCGCGACAGCGGCGGCCCACCGCCCCGACCTCGTGCTGCTGGACCTGAACATGCCCGGTGGCGGCGGCGCGGCGGCGATCCCCAACATCCTCGAACGCTCACCGGCGAGCAAGGTCCTCATGCTGTCGGCCTCCGGCGAGGAGGCTGACGTGCTGGCGGCGGTGAAAGCCGGCGCCAGCGGCTACCTGCTCAAGAGCGCCACTGGGGAGGAACTGCTGTCCGCTGTGAGGGCTGTCATCGCTGGTGAGCCGGTGTTCTCACCAAGCCTGGCCGCCCTCGTGCTCGGTGAGTTCCGCCGGGTCGCTGCGGGATTGTCCGCAGAGGAGTCGATAGCCGGACCATCAGGACTGACGGCTCGCGAGACCGAGGTGCTGCGCCTCGTGGCCAAGGGCTACGCCTACCGCGAGATCGCCGAGCGCCTGGTCGTCAGCGTCCGGACGGTGCAGAATCACGTCCAGAACATCTTCCGCAAGCTGCACGTGAACAGCCGCTATGAACTGATGCGGCTGGCGATGGACACGGGGTTAGACCGCCAGGAGTGACGAGCCGCTACTGTCGACGGCTGGCAGCGAGGAGGCCACATGTCAGAGCAGCCCGTCAGCAAAGAAGACTTCCTGTACCGGCCGTCGACCTACCGGGGCAAGGTGGATCCGGCCGCACTGGTGTTCAACGCAAACCTGCAGGAGTTCGCCCGCCGGGTGGGCTTCATCTGCGACCTCGAGACCAGCGGCAAGATCCCGCCCAGCGATGCATACGAGCGGATCCGACGGCTGTGGGAGCAGCTGGACCTGTCACATCACACCCTCGGCATCGGCGAGCCACCGGCCGCGACGGACAGGCCGGAATAGACGCCGACGGCCGGGTGAGCGGTTGCTCACCCGGCCGGGATTGATCAGATCAGCGCCATCACATCGGCGCGTTCAGATCAGAGGGGGCGGACGTTGGAAGCCTGGGGGCCCTTCTGGCCGGGGGTGATGTCGAACTCGACGCGCTGGTTCTCCTCCAGGGAGCGGTAGCCGCCCGCCTGGATCGAGGAGAAGTGGACGAAGACGTCAGCCGCCCCGCCGTCGGGGGTGATGAAGCCGAAGCCCTTTTCGCCGTTGAACCACTTGACGATGCCCTGTGTCATGCCTGTGCCTTCTGTTTGGTGAGGTGGAGGTGGTGCTGCTGCAGTCGCATTCGGGTCGAACACGACAAACGCCCGCCGGAGACAACTCCGCGGGCGTTTGGTGAACGATCGGGGACTGCTACTGCAAGCGCCGCCAAGGCTAGCACAGGCAGCAGATCACTCACCCGGTCGTCCACTTCGCGCGAACTGCCTACGCTCACCACGTGAAACGCTCGGACATCAGCGCCGCCCTGCGGTACGCGCGCCCCCGCTCGTTCTGGCTGGAGGACCCGGCCAGGCCCGACCAGCTCCCGCGGCTGGCGGGCGACATCCGCTGCGACCTCGCCGTGGTGGGCGGCGGGTACTGCGGACTGTGGACCGCGTTGCTGGCCAAGGAGGCCGACCCCGAGCGCGACGTCGTGCTGCTGGAAGCGGACGAGGTGGGCGGCGCGGCCTCTGGACGCAACGGCGGGTTCTGCGCCGCGAGTCTCACTCACGGCCGGGCGAACGGCGTGCAGCGCTTCGGCGACGAGATCGATCGGCTCGACAGGCTGGGCGCCGCCAACCTCGACGCGATCGAGGCGACGCTGGCACGCCACGGCATCGACGCGGAGTTCGAGCGGCGCGCCGAGCTGACCGTGGCGACGCAGGAATGGCAGCTGGCCGAGCTGCGAGGCGCGCACGAGTCCGGGTTCGCGGGCCCCGGCAGCCGACTGCTCAGCGCCGAGGACGTACGCAGCCGTGTGGACTCCCCGACCTACGTCGGTGGAGCATTGGACGCTGGCACCCTCGCCCTGGTCCACCCAGCCAAGCTGGCCTGGGGCCTGAAGCGGGCGTGCCTGTCACTGGGGGTGCGAATCGTCGAGCACACCCCGGTACATGCCCTGGAGGACGAGGCCTCGACGGTCGGCCTGGTCACCAATGGCGGGCGGGTCCATGCCGCCCAGGTTGCGGTGGCGACCAACGCGTTCGCGAACCCGCTGCGCTCGGCCCGCAGGTACACGGTCCCGGTCTACGACTACGTGCTGATGACGGAGCCGCTTGACGCCGAGCAACTGGCGTCGATCGGGTGGTCGCAGCGCGACGGTATCTCCGACGCGGCCAACCAGTTCCACTACTACCGGCTCAGCGCGGACAACCGGATCCTGTGGGGCGGCTACGACGCCGTCTACTATTTCGGTCGGCAGGTGGCCAGCGCCTACGACCATCGGGCGGCAACCTACCGACTTCTGGCCAGGCAGTTCTTCGAGACCTTCCCGCAATTGGCGGGGGTGCGGTTCAGCCATCGCTGGGGTGGGGCCATCGACACCTGCAGCCGCTTCTGCGTCATGTTCGGCACGGGGATGCGAAGTCGGGTGGCTTATGCCGTCGGCTACACCGGGTTGGGCGTCGGTGCCACCCGGTTCGGAGCCCAGGTGATGCTGGACTTGCTGGGCCATGAGCCGACCGAGCTGACGGAGCTGAAGCTGGTGCGCAGCAAGCCCACCCCCTTCCCGCCCGAGCCGCTGGCCTGGCTGGGCATCCAGGCGACCCGTGCGTCGATCGCCCAGGCGGATCGCAACGGCGGTAAGCGAAACCTGTGGCTGCGCACCCTGGACCGCTTCGGGCTCGGCTTCGATTCGTGATCACTGCCTGATCGCGGTCTGCGTCGGCTGGTCAGTCTCCCGGGACGGACAACCGGTCCAGGGCAGCCCTGAGGAGGGCACGCGCCCGGTCCGGGGGGAGCCGGGTCGGCTCGACCCGCGGCAGTGGCGGCCAGGCCGTCGAGCAGCGCCAGCAGGCCGGCGGCCTCCTGCCTCGTCTCGCCGCCGGACAGCTCGGGACGCATGTCCGACACGAGTGCGGCCAGGGCGTCCTCGAGTTGCTGCCAGTCCTGGTGATGCCGGGCTGCGGTTGCCTGGTCCACCGCCGCTCGCGCCAGCCGCTGCAACCACACGACGACAGCCGGCCGGTCGTCGGGACCGAGCCCGAGCAGGGCTTCGCACACATCGTGCAGCCGTCGGGCCTGGGATGACGTCGGGCGCAGGTGGCGCTCCAGATCGGCGACCAACTGCACGCCGATCCGGTCCATCGCCGCTTGCAGCAGCGCCTGCCACGTCCGGGACGTGTTTCGGCTGTTCGATACCCGATTGCACCTGATGCTCTCCGAGGTCGACCCGCTGTTCGACAACTGGGACCGGTGCACCACCTGCACGACGTCGGCTGAGCCCCTCGAGCGGGCCCGGGCTCAGGCCTCGATCACCACGGGAATGATCAACGGGCTGCGCCGAAGCGAGCGCTGCGCCCAGCGCCCGACGGTCCGGCTGATGAGTTCTTCGAGTTGATGCGGGTCTCCGATGGACTCCTTGGCCGCCTGCAGCAGCGCCTCGGCGATGAGCGCCGTCATCGGCTCGAAGGTCTTCGCGTCGTGGATGAAACCGCGGGCGAGGAAATCCGGCGGCTCCGCCAGCGCCCCGGTGTCGGCGTCGACCAGGCACACCACGGTGATGACGCCCTCCTCGGCCAGCGTCCGGCGGTCCTTCAGCGAGGCCTCGGTGATCTCGCCGACGCTGCCGCCGTCGACGTAGACATACCCCGCGGGCACCTTGCCGGTGATCTTCGCCAGCCCGTCGACCAGGTCGACGACGACGCCGTCGTCGGCCAGCACGACCCGCTCGGCTGGTACGCCGGTGGCCACCGCCAGGTCACCGTTGGCGCGCAGGTGGCGCCATTCGCCGTGCACCGGCATGACGTTGGACGGGCGCACGATGTTGTAGCAGTAGACCAGCTCGCCGGCGCTGGCATGGCCCGAGACGTGGACCTTGGCATTGCCCTTGTGGACCACGTTGGCGCCCCACCGGGTGAGATTGTTGATCACTCGGTAGATGGCGTTCTCGTTGCCGGGGATCAGGGAGCTGGCCATGAGCACGGTGTCTCCCTCACCGATCCGGATCTCGTGGTCGCGGTTGGCCATCCGCGACAGCGCCGCCATCGGCTCACCCTGCGACCCGGTACAGACCAGACAGACCTGATGCGGCGGCAGCTTCTCCAGCCGCTTCATGTCGACGATCAGACCGTCGGGGATGTCGAGGTAGCCGCGCTCGGACGCGATCTGCATGTTGCGCACCATCGACCGGCCGACGAAGGCGACCTTTCGGCCGTGCGCGGCGGCGGCGTCGAGCATCTGCTGGATGCGGTGCACATGGCTGGCGAAGCTGGAGACGATCACCCGGCCCGGCGAGGTCCGGAACACCTTCTCGATGGCCGGCGTCAGCTCGCGCTCGGACAGCGTGAAGCCGGGCACCTCGGCATTGGTGGAGTCGACGAGGAACAGGTCGACGCCCTCGTCACCGAGCCGGGCGAACCCCGGCAGGTCGGTCAGCCGGTCGTCCATCGGGAACTGGTCCATCTTGAAGTCCCCGGTGTGCAGCACCAGGCCCGCACGGGTCCGGATGGCGACCGCCAGGCTGTCGGGGATCGAGTGGTTGACCGCCAGGAACTCCAGGTCGAACGGACCGAAGGTGCGGGTGTCGCCCTCGGAGACCTCGTGGACCGTGGGCTTGATCTTGTGATCCTTGAGCTTGGCCTCGATGAACGCCAGCGTCAGCGCGGAGCCGACCAGCGGGATCGTCTTGCGCTCGCGCAGCAGGTAGGGAACGCCGCCGATGTGGTCCTCGTGGCCGTGGGTCAGCACGACGGCGACGATGTCGCCGAGGCGGTGCCGGATGGCGGTGAAGTCGGGCAGGATCAGATCGACGCCGGGCTGGTGCTCCTCGGGGAACAGCACGCCGCAGTCGACGATGAGCAGCTTGCCCTGGTGCTCGAAGACAGTCATGTTGCGGCCGATCTCGCCGAGGCCGCCAAGGCCGACGATCCGCAGACCGTTGGGGGCGAGTTTGGGCGGGGTGCCGAGTTCGGGGTGGGGGTGACTCACGTACCCACCGTATGCGTTGCGCTGGTCAAGCCCGCCTCTGGCCCAGGTCGGCTTGGCCTGGCGAACGGTGCGCCACTTCAAGGTGGCCCGGCCTGGTTCCGGCCGGGTCCTGCTGGAGCGCCTCTCCCAGCACATCCACAGCTGCCCCGCTGCCCCTTCTCAGCTTCCGACGGTTGCGTGTAAGGGCCGTCGGAGATCGCCCGCAGACGCAGTGCGGGCGGCCCGGCGGACCATGGGGATCGCCTGCGATTCTTACTCCGTGGACGCCACCCAACCGGCCGATGAACGCTCGGCCGAATTGCCCGACCCCACACGCTGGTTTCGGCTCGACGGCAAAGTCGCGGTGGTGACCGGCGCGAGCTCCGGCCTTGGACTTGGATTCGTGCAGGCGCTGGCCGGGGCCGGGGCGGCCGTGATGCTCGGCGCTCGGCGCTCGGATCGGCTGGCGGCAGCTGCCACCCGACTGGGCGCGGCCGGGGCCCGCGCGGCGTGGTGCGCGACCGACGTGACCCGACCCGAGGACTGCGATCGGCTGGTCGAGGCGGCCGTGACGGCTTTCGGCAGGGTCGACGTGCTGATCAACAACGCAGGTCTGGGGACTGCCGTGCCGGCGCTGCGCGAGTCGCCCGAGGACTTCCGCCGGGTTCTCGCGGTCAATCTGGAGGGCGCGTACTGGATGGCCCAGGCGTGCGCCCGGGTGATGACGCCCGGCGCCAGCATCGTCAACGTCGCCAGCGTGCTCGGCCTGTCGCCGTCGTGGGCGCCGCAGGCCGCGTACAGCGCCAGCAAGGCGGGCCTGATCGGACTGACCCGCGATCTCGCCCAGCAGTGGTCGGGGCGTCGGGGCATCCGGGTCAATGCGCTGGCGCCGGGATACTTCGCCTCCGAGATGACCGAGCAGATCCCGGCGGAGACGCTGCAGCGGATCGTGTCGACGGCGAGCCCGCTCGGTCGGCTGGGCGAGCAGCGCGAACTCGACGCGGCCATGCTGTTCCTGGCCTGCGACGCCTCCTCGTACATCACCGGCACGACGCTGGCGGTCGACGGCGGGATGACGATGCGCTGACTTCTGCGAGCTCAGCTGTCGAAATCCCGCCAGCTCATGTATTTGTCGCGCTCGTGGCCGCACCGACGGCACTGCTGGTAGTGCGCGCGGCGACCACCCACCTCGGGGTTGTTCCGGTCCGCCCACCAGTGGATACCGATCTGGCACAGCACCCAGGCCCGCCCCCGGTAGGCCGTCCGGGTCCAGCGCTCGGCCGGCGTGACACGGTCCGCCCGGTCCAGCACCCATCCCTTCGCGGTGTTGGGACCTTCGTGAGCGCGGTGGCGCACCATGGGGAAAAGATCCGCCCGCCGTCGTGAACTGTCAAGGGGTGGCCGCGGCCGGAGCCACGGTGCCATGCCGGTCGTCGGCGAGCGCTGCGCGGCGCAGCAGGACGGCCTTGTGCGCCTGATCGGCCGCCACAGCGGCGGCGGCCGCCCACGCCTGCCACCCGCCGCGCTCGCCCGCGCGCTCCAGCAGGTCCGCCCGCCGGCGCATCCGCCCTGCTCTGCCTGACTGCCGAGGGCGACCTGAAGGACGGGGAGACCGTCCTCATCGAGGGGGCTGGGGGAGGCGCCGGCGGGTTCGCCGTGCAGATCGCTGCGCTGCTGGGCGCGGCCGTCATCGCCTCGGCCGCCACAGCCGAGCGACGCCAAGCCGCCCGCGCCCTTGGAGCCGCGCACGCCGTCGATTCCACCAGCCCCGACTGGCCCGATCAGGTGCGCACCCTGACGAGTGGTCGCGGCGTCGACGTCCTGCTGCATGTCTCCGGCGGTGAGGTGCTGGGCCAGGCACTGGACCTGCTGGCGCCGTTCGGCCGGCTCGTCGTCGCGGGCCGGGCCGGCGGGCGGACGGGGGTGATTCCGACCGAGATGATGGAGCGCTTCCTGTATCGACCCTCGCTGCATCAGAGCATCCGGGTGTTCAACCTCGGCCTCTACTTCGGGATGCGCCCGGCCGAAGCCGGTGCGGCACTGGGCCGGCTCATCGGCTGGATCATCGAGGGTCGGGTCAAGGTGCCGGTGGGACATGTCATGCCGCTGGCGGCGGCCGCCGAGGCGCATCGCGTGATCGAGCAGCGACGCAGCGTTGGCAAGATCATCCTCAAACCCTGGCTGTAGTGCCCGAACCGGCACGCCTCACCCGGCGTGCCGGTATCGCTGCCAGCGCCGGTCGAGCAGGCCGCGGTCGGGCTGTTCGGCTACGCGACGCGGCACCACGCGAAGCCGCTGGCCGTGTAGTTCCTGCAGGCCGTGACGCAGCATCGGACCGTCGATCTCGGCGAGGATGTCGGCCCGGAGGTCGACCCGGAGGTCCGGTGAGATCCCGAGGATGTCCGTATCGTATGCGGAATGGTGGATCTTGCACAGCGCCAGGCCGTTGGACACCGCCGCGATGCCCTCCTCGGTCGCGTCGGGGGCGATGTGGGCGGCGTCGAGCAGCGGTGGGTGCGCCAGGGAGCACACGGCGCACCGCTGGGTGTAAGCGCGCAGCACGTGCGCGCGGAAGACCGGCTGGTGCAGCCGTTGCCTGGTCTGTGTGACGAGGTAGCGACGGGTCCACGCCTCGGCCGGTGAGTCGTCGGCCACCCGGCGCAGCGCGACCGGCAGTTCGGCGATCTGGAGGTTGAACTGTTGTCGCGAGGGCTCCTCGGAAGCGATGAACACCGGGTAGATCGGCAGGTACCGGGCGCCACCGACGCCGAAGAACCAGATGAGAGGGACACCGGTCGCCTGGGCGGTCCGCAGCGCCCGGTTCTCGGGGTGGTCGCCGTCCTCGCCCCGCCACTTATAGCCGATCATGCCGTCTGGGTCGATCGCGTCGTCGTACGGCCGCGGCCGGCCGGGACGGGTGTAGGTCGTCAGGATGCTGAGCGCCGCCCGGAGCTGGGCCGGCTTGCGGATGCCTCGCTGCGCGTCGACGAGTGGGAACGGCTCGCCGTCGAACGTGAAATCGCTAACGTCCTCCCTGCTCAGCGCGTTGTTGCCGTCGTTGGACCGGATGGCGAGCCATGCCATCGCCTCGCGGCGCAGCCTTGCCTCGAGATCGACGGACCAGGCCATGTCGGCAGCCTGCCAGCCGGGCCCGGCCGCTGCGGCGACTTTGCGATGTGTGCATCGGCGACGTCGCGGCCGCACTCTCTGACGAGGAGGTGACGGGGCTGTTCCACACTGCTCGTTCTGAATTGGTGAAGGAGGGCGATCGCATGGCCGGCGCGCTTCAGGCGGCAGGGCTGCTCGTGTGGCGACGACGAGGCGACCAGGTGCAGGTCCTCCTCGCGCACCCGGGCGGGCCGCTCTTCGCACGCAAGGATGCCGGTCACTGGACGGTGCCCAAGGGCGAGGTCGGCGACGGTGAGGACCCGCTCACTGCCGCGCGCCGCGAGTTCGCCGAGGAGATCGGCACCGCCGCCCCGACCGGCCCGGCGGTCCCGCTGGGTCAGGCGCGCCAGAAGAGCGGCAAGGTCAACACCGTGTGGGCCGTCGAGGGCGACGTCGACGTCACGGCGGTGGTGAGCAACGAGTTCACCATGGAGTGGCCACCGCGCTCACGCCGAATGCAGAGCTTCCCGGAGGTCGACCGGGCCGTCTGGTTCGACCTCGACGGTGAAGCGCGCGTGCGGATCCGGACGGCGCAGGTGGTCTTTCTCGACCGGCTCAGGGCACGCATCCAAGGGGCGCCGGACCCTGTGCAACCTACTCTGGACCCGTGATGGCGCCCGGGGCGGAGCAGGTAGCGCGACATCCTCGTCACCTGGCTGCGGGCTGCCATGGCGCCGGACCCCGAAAAATTCATCTCACGTTCGGCGCGTCGTCAGGCGGAGGAAACCGGCAATCGGTACACAAGTAATGACTGGCGGTTCCCCTCCAGATATGAGCTGGAGGGGCCCCGCCTTTCACGCGACCAGGAACGCCACCCGGCATGCGGAGAGGCGGTCCATCGGGGTGCCGCCCGACCCTGGGTGACCTGCCGGCCGCCGAAACGACCGGGCGTCTTCTCAGTGAATCGATCGCGCACGGTGCGGGGGCGCAAGCAATCCTGCCATCCCGTCACGGATGACCAACTCGGAGAACCGAGAGATACGGAGAACCGCGTTCCCAGACCGTCCACCCCGACCTTAGGAGGAGTCTTCGGGTCGATCACTCGACCTTTCTTCTCCACCGCTTGCCTTGGTGTGCGAGAACCATCGTCCCGCGAGGTATTGCAGCGCAAGGCCTTCGTCATGAATGCCGTCGCGAAACTTGCCGGCTGCCTGTGGATCTTCCTGTGCACGATGGGGCAGTTCCTGTGGACGGCGTGTGGACCGATCGACCGCATCGCCTGTCCAGCGAGTTGCCGAGCTGTGGATGACTTCTCATCCACAGCTGTTGACGGCTGCAGGGACTTCGGTGGTCATGGTCTCACCATGCGGGATGGCTTGCCTCGGCCGATGCTTCGCGGCACTCCTGATGTCCAGCCTGTTCATGCTCGCCGACGGGCCGCCCGGGTGGATTGGGGTCGTGGCGAGCATGACTCCCACTCACAAGCGTGCGGTATGCCCCGCCAGGCGCTGGTCCGTCAGGGTTAAGGGGTTATCTGATGCCCGAGGCCCGGCTTGTCCTTCAGGGCGCCGTGAAGCGATGATCACCAGGACGCCTAGCGCAATGGCGGCCCAGAAGGGTGCTCTCGGAGCAACGAAGGCACCGCTGATGCCGACGGCGACGAGCACGAGGCCCCGCGTCACGCAGGAACACCCTTACCGTTACGACCTCGGCGGAAGCGGGGCGGACGCAGACCCCGGGATCGCTGGTGGTTCGAGTTCGCTAAGCAGGTAAGCGGCTGAGAAGTGACCCACTCGTGTCGTGCCACTGGCACATTGCCGCCCCGCCGGACAGGTGGGGGAGTTGTGCCAGGATGGAGCCGCTGGCTTGGTGTAGCCGAGTGAGCGGCCGGGGGCCGCTGGAGCGAGGGGGTCGGTGATGAGCCGCAACAGAGTTCTCGTCGCGGGTCTCGTCGCGGTTGTCCTGGCCGGCCTCATCGGATGGTTCGCGGGCACCAGGATCGCCTCTCCCGCCGAGATCGCCGCGCGGGCGCAACCGCCGGAGGCGTCGTTGATCACCGTGGCCGTCGACCGGACCGTACTGTCGGCGGACATCGTCGCCCGAGGAACGATCGGCTTCGACGACCCGATCAGCTTGTCGCTGGCGGGCTCGACCGGTAATCCCGACGATCGTCAAGTAGTGACATCCGTTCCCAGCGAGGGGACCGACCTTGACGAGGGCGACGTCGCCGTCGAGGTGGCCGGTCGGCCGGTCTTCCTTCTCGCGGGCGGCCTGCCGCCCTATCGGGACCTGCGTCCGGGTGCGGTTGGCGCCGACGTGCTCCAATTGGAGGAGGCACTGGTCAGGCTGGGATACCTGGACAGCGCGGATGACCGGTGGACGTCGGCCACCGGCGGCGCCGTCGAAGCCCTCTACGCCGCCGCCGGCTATGTGGCCAACTCCACGGCGAGCCAAGAGAAGGAGTCTCTGGAGGCCGCGCGGGCCCGGGTCCAGCAGGCCTCACGGGACCTACGGGCACTCGACTCCGGAACCGGTACCGGTACGACTGGAGCGGCAACCAAGTCCGAGCTACTCGCCGCGCGCTCCGACGTCTCCGCTGCTCAGGAGGCGCTGAGCCTGGCGGAGCTGCAACGAGACACCGACAATGCGGCGGCGGGACGTGCGGTGACGGCAGCTGCGGCGGTGGTCGCGAACGCCTCGGCGGACGTGACATTGGCTGCGGCCCGCTCGGCCCAGGCGCGTTCCGGCACCCACCCGGACACTGGGGAGCCGCCTACTGCGGTGGAGGTCGCCGACCTCGACAGCGCTCTGGCACTGGCGCAAGTCTCCCTCACCGACGCCGCCAATGCCTCGGCCGCCGCCGAGGCCGCCGTTCCCATCACGGCCAAACAGGGAGACTCGGCAGCGGCCGCGGCTCGTCGTGCCGTTGATGTGGCGCGCGCCGCTCTGAAGGAGCGCGAGAGCCCGCCCGCCGCGGCCGGAGACGACGAGGTGCGTGGGGACCTCGTCGCCGAGGTTACCGCCGCAAACGCCGCCCTGGCCGACCTGACGGCCGGCATCGGGACATGGCTGCCATCCGGAGAGGTGGTCTATGTCGCCGCCCTCCCCGTCCAGGTCGCCAAGGTCGAGACGGCCCGCGGGGACGTGCTCTCCGCCGCGTTCATTACCGTCTCGGGGGCCGAGAAGAGCATGACCGTGTCACTGCAGGCAGCCGATCTCAAGCGGGTCGCGGTGGGAGACG
This sequence comes from uncultured Kineosporiaceae bacterium, assembly GCA_964516515.1. Classification (GTDB taxonomy): domain Bacteria; phylum Actinomycetota; class Actinomycetes; order Actinomycetales; family JBBAYJ01; genus JANNOG01. Next base: position 20,742 of record CAZEYA010000039.1, read on the forward strand.
TCGTCCGCATCGACGAGGCCGACCTGCCCGTGCCACTGGAGGGAACGGTCAGCGTGATTCCGGATGCCGGCGGCAAGGATCGTGTCGACATCGAGGTAGCGCTGGACCAGATTCCCGAAGAGCTGGTGGGGGCCAACGTCCGAGTGATCATCCCGATAGAGAGCACGGCAGGGGAGGTTCTCGTGGTCCCCGCGGCTGCCCTGTCGTCACTGGCGAGCGGGGATGTCCGCGTTCAGGTCGAAGACTCTCCCGGACAGACCCGGTTCGTCACCGTGAAGACCGGGCTGGCGACCGACGGTTCAGTGGAGGTCGCGCCGCTCGACGGTACCCTCGACGAGGGTGACCGCGTCGTGGTGGGGATGGAGGGGCTTGATGCGGCTGAGCCGTCGTCGGCGCAATCGTCCCCCGGATGACGAGCAGGCCCAGCCGGAGCTGTACGACTGGGAGGGCTCGCCCGATGCCGGGCCGGATCAATACGAGGCAGACGTCCCCATCCCGGTCGTGAAGCTGGCGGGGTTGGGCCGCGAGTACCGCAGTGGCGAGGTCACCGTTCCCGCCCTGGTCGATGTCGACCTCGTCATCCACGCCGGTGAATACGTCTCGGTCGTGGGTCCTTCCGGCAGCGGCAAGTCCACGCTGCTGAACGTCCTCGGGTTACTCGACCACCCGACGGCAGGCTCCTATCTGCTAGACGGGGTCGAGGTGTCGACCCTGACCGAGGTGGATCGCACGGCCGTTCGCGGGCGCAGCATCGGGTTCGTCTTCCAGGCCTTCCACCTGCTGTCCCACCGCACCGTGTTGGAGAACGTGGCGCTGGCGATGCTCTACACCGGAGTGCCCGCCAGTGAGCGGTCAGCTCGCGCCGCCGACGCCCTCGAGTCCGTGGGGATCGGCCACCGCGCGGCTTTCCAGCCCACCCAGCTGTCCGGCGGCGAGCGTCAGCGAGTCGCGATCGCCCGGGCCATCGTCAGCCGCCCGGCACTCCTGCTGGCCGACGAGCCGACCGGGAATCTCGACTCACGAACATCCGACACCGTGCTGGGTCTCGTCGACGAGTTACGGGACAGCGGCCTGACGATCATTATGATCACGCACGACCCGGCCGTGGCGGCTCGCGCCGATCGCTCCGTCCGCATCCGCGACGGCCGGCTGTCCGAGGGTGTAGCGGCATGACCCCGACCCGGCTCAGCCTGCGTGACCTGCTGTCCGAGGCAGTTGCGGGGCTGGCAGCGAGACCGGGACGTACCGCTCTGACCGTCCTCGGAACGGTGCTGGGCGTCTCCGCCCTCGTTGCGACTGTGGGCATCGCCCAGACCGCCGGCAACCGCATCGTCGGTGCTTTCGACCAGCTCGAAGCAACGTCGGTCGTCGTCAGCAACGAGCAACCAGGCTTCGGTGCCTCGCAGATCCGCGTGGCCTTCCCGGCCGATGTCGAGGATCGCCTCGGGCGTCTCAACGGGGTCCAGGCCTCCGGCGCGCTGGGAGAGGTGGACATCGGCGACGCCCGGGTCTCGGCCGTGAAGCTGGACGATCCGCGCGGACAGAACGACTTCGACATCGACGTCTATGCCGTCACGCCGGGTGTGCTCGAGGCGGTCAAGGGAACGCTGCGAACCGGGCGCTGGTTCGACGCCGGACACGACGCCCGCGCCGACACCGTGGCCGTTCTCGGCCCCGGAGCCGCGGCCGCCCTGACAATCGTCCGGGTGGATCAGCAGCCGGTCGTCTTCATCGGCGAGCAGCCGTTCGTGGTCATGGGGATCCTTGCCGACGTCGACCGGCAGACGAAACTGCTCGACGCTGTGATCATCCCCGACGGCACGGCACGCGCCGCGTTCGGCTACCGCAGCGCCACGACCGTCCAGGTCGACGTCGCCCTCGGGGCGGCGGACCTGATCGCCGGCCAAGCCGCCGTCGCGCTTCGACCCAACGATCCCGAGCAGGTGCGGGTCAGCAAACCTCCGTCCCCAGGGTCGCTGCGTAACCAGGTGGAGGTCGACGTCAACTTCCTCTTCATCATTCTCGGCGGAGTGTCACTACTGGTGGGCGCGATCGGCATCGCCAACGTCACACTCGTCAGCGTCCTCGAGAGAATCGGCGAGATCGGTCTTCGACGAGCAATGGGCGGCCGTAGTCGTCACATCGCGGCCCAATTCCTCGTGGAGTCGACAGCCATGGGTGTCCTCGGCGGCATCGTCGGCGCCACGATCGGCGTCCTCGCCATCGTTGCCGTCGCTGCCGTGCGCCAGTGGACACCCGTTCTGGCGCCGTGGATACCGGTGGGAGCTCCGTTGCTGGGGGGTCTCACGGGGCTGCTCGCCGGCGTGTACCCGGCGGTGCGGGCGGCGTCCCTCGAGCCGGTCGATGCACTGCGAAGCGGCACATGACGAGTCCATCCGCCAATAGCCCCCGGCCACCGATGAAGGAGACCCGATGATCGTGTCATCACACCCACGAGCGCTGACCCTGATCGCAACGGCCGCGCTGGCACTCCTGCTCAGCGGCTGCGGCTCGCAGGACGAGGCCGCCGCCGGCGGCGACACCCTCTACGAGAAGTTCGGGCTGCCCGACTACTCCGACCCCGATACCCAGGCCAGTTTCGCCGAAGAGGAGCGCGGGGTCGAAGAGGCCATCGCCGAGTGCATGATCGACCAAGGATTCGAATATAAGCCGGTCATTTACGATTCCGGTGACCAGGGGGCAACATACAGCGAGGAGGACGCCGTCGAGTCGGCGCGTCGCTATGGCCTGGGCGTATCGTTGCAGTTCAACAATCCCGACTACGACGCCGAGGTACAGGCGTCCAGCGACGAGTTCTTCGACCCCAATCAGGAGTACATCGAGACGCTGTCGGAAGCCGAGATGCAGGCGTTTTACGAGGCGATGGACGGCACTCCCGAAGAGCAGGCGCAATACGAGACGACCGAGGTCGACCCCGAGAGCGGCGAGACGTATACAACGATTGAAGGTGCCGGCGCCGGATGCCGAGGCGACGCGCAGCGCAGCGTCGGGAGTGATGATCAGGCGGTCTACGAGGCGCTCGAACCATTCCAGACCGAGATCTCCGAGCGGGTAGACGCCGACCCCCGATTCACGGAGGCTAAGAAGGAGTGGTCGGCGTGCATGTCGGACAAGGGATACGAATACGAGAACGAAGAGGCGGTTTACGAATACGCAGAAGGACCCATGACCGAACAACTCACCGAGATCCTTGGAGCCGACCCCTACGGAGACCCGATGGCCGATATGAGCCCCGAGGAGCAGGAGGCCTTTTTCGCCGACAAGTCCGAGACCGAGATCCAGGAATTCTTCGACAGTCACCAAGACAGAGTGTTGGAGGGCGCTGACCTGGAGGCCCTGTCGGCCCTCCAGGAAGAGGAGCGCAACCTGGCCGTTGCGACGACCGAGTGCTCCCAGTCGAACTTCTCGGTGTACGAGGAGGTCTACAAGGAGATCGAGGCAGCGTATCTCGCGGAGAACGCCGACCGGATCTCCCAGGCTGTCGCTGAACTCGAGCAGGCGGAGCCGTCGCCCAGCAGATCCTGAGCGGAGAGCACCGCTTGGTACGAGGAGTCACGCTCGGCCGACGGGCGGAGAAGCACGCTAGGGCCGATGCCGGGAACCAGACGGAGATCCTGCCACCGAGCAAGAACAAGTAGCCATCGGGGCGCGGCCTTGGCGGCGTTCGTGGCCTTGGTGGAGAATTACGCCCACCGTGATGGGTGGGCACTCCGCTCATGAGGATGCACGGCACCGCCCGTCAGCAGTCGCCCTGCTATCCCGCGGTGAGACGAGCGGCCTCGGCTGTCGCGGCCCAGGAGAGCAGACCCGAAGGGTGTCTCAGCGATGCCGTCAAAGGGTTCTTGTCGGCCTCGCGTCGGATCCGACGCGAGCGACCTTGTCCTGCTGTAGGGCGTTCTCGGGTACAGCACCGTTGACCAAGGCCTGGATCTCGTTGAGCCGGCGTAGACGGGGTGTGCGGTTGTCGCGAAGGTCCAGGTTATTTCTGGAGGAGATCCTGGCGAGCGGCCGGTAGCGCTCACTATTCGTCGATGCTGGCGCCCGCCTCCCTCGTCGTCATGCGGGCTATCGCGGATCCGCCGTTGAAGAGGGGTCTGGGAGGTTCGATCAGGGAAAAGCCGAACCGCCGATAGTATTCGATATTGAGTGGCTCTGCGGTCTCGAGGTAACAGGGGACCCCGGCGCGTTGAGCCTGCTCTATCACGGGCTGGATAAGGCGCGTCCCGATACCTCGTCGCTGCAGATCGGGAAGAATCCCGAGGGCTTGGAGATACCAGACCGGCTCGGTGGGAAACACCGCATCTAAGGACTGCCCGAGTCGTGCCATGGCTCGGATGTCACGAGGGATGCGAAGGGTGAGTCCGATCATCGCCAACGCTGCACGGGCTTCCCGGCGCGCATCCATCGGGTACGTGCCGGGGGGCAGCCACACGGCCACCCCCGCCAACCGTTGGTCGTGTCGGGCGGCCCGAACGTGACCGAAGGCGAGAGCGTCTCGTACGGCAATACGTGTGATGCCGATCAGCGCAATACGGCGTCGATTCGGATCCGCCACTGCTTGGCGAAATGCTGGATCATCATGGAGGGCCGAGGCGAGCAGCTCTGCGGCAGCACCGATCTCACGGGGGAGCAGCGGTGACAGCGTGGCATCAATAGACAAGGGACCGGGCTCCGGCCATCGATTCCAGGAGTTCGATTGGGTCGGCCGCGTGGGCCAGTTCGAAGGCCCGGCCACCCGCTACAGCGTCAGCCATGAGCAGGCTCCTGCGGGCTGGTGCTGCCGAACCTCAACGACCCGTGGTGGCCGCTGCTCCCAAAACGCACGGCACCGCCCGGTCCGCGGCCGCTCACTGCTGGCCCACCAGTGCCCCGGCGGCCGAGCGCAGTGACGACCTGATCTCGGTGTCCAGACGCAACCAAGCCAGGGTGGGAGACGCGTGCGCGAGGGCGACGACGGCGTGGCTGGTCGCCCGCCGCACGGCGTGTGACATGTCCGGTCTCGCGGCGCCGAGTGAGGCCTCGATGATGTCGCCGAAGCGGTGGTACATCGAGGTGAGGCCGTCGCGAACCTCCGGATCGCGGTAGCTTGCGACCACGAGGTGATCGATCATCTGCTCGATCAAGGGGTCGTCGAGTGCAGGGCCGAACAGAACGTCGAGCTGGGCTCCGAGCCCATCCTCCTCCGACACGTCTCTCAGCGCGGTGAGCACCAGATCTTCCACGCGGTGCAGAGTTCGCCGCACGGCGGCGTCGAGGACCTGCTCTCGCGTGCCGAGGTAGTGGTGCACGAGGCTCGGCTGGGTGCCGGCCTCGCGGGCCACGGAGGCCACCGTCGCTCCAGCGACTCCGTCGCGCAGGATGACCCGGTCGACGGCATCGAGCAGCTCGACAGTGCGTTGCGGCGCCAGGCTCGGTCGCCCCATGAGCTCGCCCCTCTTCGACGGTGATCCACTGACGCCTGCGCGCCAGTGGGTTTATGAATGACTCCAACAATATACTATGAAGAGCCAGCCAGGGACGGCGTAGCAGAAGGGGGCTTGCGCCTGCGGCGCATACCCGGTATACCTGTGCGTGGCTGGGGATACGGGGTATGCACACCGGGGGGGGATCGCATGAGCATCAAGCACGGATTGCTGGCACTGCTGGGAGA
>CAZEYA010000040.1:0-26216 GCA_964516515.1 uncultured Kineosporiaceae bacterium
GCGGAAGGACTGATGGGTCTGCTGGCCGGGCGCGGGATCGCGGTGACGGGGTCGTCGGGCATGGCGGCCGACGCCGCACGCCGTTTCGCGGCCGAGGGTGCTTCCGTGGTCGTGATCGCTCGTGACCGGGCCGAGTGTGAGGGGTTGGGCATGCCCTACGAGCTCGCCGACCTCACCGACGAGGCAGCCACCGAGCGGGCCTTTGCGGGGCTCGGCACCCGGCTGCCGCGCCTGGATGCGCTCTATGCGGTGGCCGGCGGTAGCGGACGTCGGGTCGGGGACGGGCCGGTCCACGAGACGTCGCTGGCCGGGTGGGCCGCAACGATCGACCTCAACCTCACCCCGGCGTTCCTGGCCACTCGCGAGGCCCTGCGGATAATGCTCGCCCAGCAGCCGGACGCCACTGGCAGCCGGGGCTCGATCGTCGTCATGAGCAGCGTGCTCGGATTCGACCCGGCCCCCTCACTGTTCGCCACGCACGCCTATGCCGCCGCCAAGGCCGCAGCGTTGGGCATGATGCGCACGACGGCTGCCTACTACGCACCGCACGGGATCCGGGTCAACGCCATTGCCGCGTCGCTGGTGCGCACGCCGATGTCGCAGCGTGCCGCCGCCGACCCCGCCAGCGTGGCGTTCGCGTCCGCCAAACAGCCGCTGACCGGCGGGTTCCTTGATCCAAGCGACGTCACCGAGGTGGCGCTGCAGTTGTGTGGGGCCGGCAGCCGGGCCGTGACCGGCCAGGTGATCACAGTCGACGGCGGCTGGACGGTCAGCGGTGAACACCGGTGAGCCGCTACCTCGGCGCCGACCTCGGTGGTACCAACATCAAGACCGCGGTGGTGGAGGTCCTCGATGGTCGTCGCACCGTGTTGGCTACGACATCAGTGCCGACGAATGGCCAACTGGGCCCTGAGGGTGTGATGAGCCGCCTTGCCGCCGCCGGTCACGACGCGATGGCCGGGCACGGCGGTGTCGAGGCCGCAGGTGTGGGTGTCCCGGGGCTGTTCGACGGCGCATCCGGCACCATCGTGCTGTTCTCCAACCTGCCTGGGACGTGGGCAGGCGTGGCGGTGCGGGGGCCCCTGACCCAGGCGTGGGCCATGCCGGTCGCCATGATCAACGACGCAAGGGCGCTCACGCTGGCCGAGACCAGGATGGGTGCCGCGGCAGGCTGCGACACCGTCGTGTGCCTGGCACTCGGCACCGGCATCGGCGGCGGTGTCGTCGTGGACGGCAGACTGCGCTACGGCCCGGACGGGCGAGCCGGCGAGATCGGCCACCAGATCCTCGAGGTCGGCGGTCCGCTGTGCGGCGCGGGATGCCGTGGCTGTCTGGAGTCGCTTGCCGCCGCGCCCGCGTTGGCCCGACGGGCCGGCACCGCAACGGCGGCCGAAGCGGTCCTTGCGGCGCGCAACGGCGACGAGCGGGCCGCCGACGCGCTGCGCACGACAGCCCACTACCTCGGACATGCCGTCGCGAATCTGGTTACCGTCCTCTACCCGGAACGGATCGTCGTCGGCGGGGGAGTCGCGGCAGCGGGCGAGGAGCTGCTGGCACCGTTGCGTGACGCCGTCGCCGAACTCGCGGTGCTGGTACCGCGCCATGCCTACGACGTCGTTCCGGCCGCGCTCGGGCCCTACGCAGGGGCGATCGGTGCTGCGCTGTGGGCGGGAGAGCGCCCTGCCGCCTCGGCCCTCGGGTAGCCGACCCTCGGTCAGCGAACGCGACCGACGCCGGCCAGCCCCCAGATATCGGCGGCAGCCTGGGGGTCGTCCGGTTGGGCCCGCCACAGCCCCATGCGCGCCACGCCAGGGTCGACGACGTCAAGCCCGCCGAACAGCTCGACGGTCTGCTCGGCGGTGCGCAACGTCATCTGCATCGACATCGCGGCCGCGATGGCGGCGGCACGTTCGAGGTCCTCATCGCTCATGGTCTCGTCCTGCGGCGGCAGCGTCGCGACCGAGATCGCGACCATACTGCCCGGTGCCAGCCGCGGAAGGTAGCGGGACAGCAGGCGCAGCGCCGGCTCCTGCTTGACGAAGTGCAGTACCGCGACGAACAGCAGCCCGACGGGCCTGTCGAAGCTGATCGTCTCGCGCACCAGCGGATCGTTGAGGACCTGGTTCGGCTCGCGCAGGTCGGCCTCGATGGTGATCACGCCGCCGAAGCGGGCCAGCATCGCCCTGCTGTGAGCCATCACGATGGGGTCGTTGTCGACGTAGACCACACGCGCGTCGGGAGTGATCTCGCGAGCCACATCGTGCACCGCCGGCCACGTCGGCAGTCCGGTGCCGAGGTCGACGAACTGGTCGATCCCCTCTGTCGCCATGAATTGCACGGCTCTGGTCATGAATGCCCGATTGGACACCGCCCACTCGCGGTAGGCCGGGTAGATCGACGAGATGCGCTCGAACGTGGCCCGGTCCACCGGGAAGTTGTTCTTGCCACCCAGGGCGTAGTCGTACACCCGCGCGGAGCTGGGCTGATTGGTGTCGATGCTGGGTGGGACCCAGTCCTCGATCGGGTCGGGCAATAACCACGGTCCGTCGTTCGTGGTCTCCACCTCGTCCGCGGTCTCGGCGAGGGATCCGTGGGGGCGATCAGCGCTCATGGCATCTCCTTCGTCGCCCACCGTGACATGCCGGGCAGGGACCACCCTATCCGTCCTCGGCCGTTGGCTGGTCACTGTCGGTCAGCGATCACCGGTCAGCGATCACCGATCATCACTCGGTGACCACGTGAACACGTACCTGCATCTCCTGCTCCAGTGCGCGACGGACCAGCCAGCCGCCCCCGAGGTGAGCCCTTCCCAGGTGTTCGCCGTCCAGCACGATGATGTGGCGGACGCTGCCGAGTTCCAGTAGTGAGGTCATCGCGTCGTAAGCCTGGCCACCCGACGTCGGCGTGTCCGTGAACGTCTCCATGACATGCAGTCCTTGAACGCCGGCGAATCGAGCGACCGCCCGCTGGCGACGCAGCCTGCCCACCCGGTCGTGGTCGTCCTCTGCAGATTCCCAAAGGTAGGCCACCGCAGCGATGAGTTGCCGGGCCCCCGATGCCACATCTACTCGCCGGGGACGCGGCGGGGGAGCCGACTCCATGCTCTCGCGCCCCTTTCTCGTCGTCCGTAGCCCGCTGTGCTGTAGCCCCGCGGCCGCCGATGCCTTGGACAGTCCCCGCAGGGGAGCCGACACTCGCATACGCACGGTTGCTGGAGTACTGCAAATGGTGACGTCGGATGCACGTGCATGTCAATGGTTTGACACGAAATGTGCTCGCGATGTATTGGCCCTGCGCCTACTGGCTGTGCTTGACTTACGGTGGCGCAGCGCACGCGCGTTGTCACAGGTCACAGGTCACAGGTCACAGGTCACACGGCATGCGGGAGGGAGGGGCACCCTGTCGACTCCAGTTGAAGGTCCCACCATCCGGCGCATGGCCGTCGGAGGTTACCTACGTCGGCTGCGCGAGGAGAAGGGCATCACCCGGGAGAAGGCCGGCTACGCCATTCGGGGCTCCGAGTCCAAGATCAGTCGGATGGAGCTGGGCCGCGTCGGCTTCAAGGAACGCGACATCGCCGACCTCTTGGAACTGTACGGCTTCCCTGCAGGGGCGGAACGCGAGGCGGTCCTCAACCTGGCTCGCGAGGCCAACGATCCGGGGTGGTGGCAGACGTACGACGACGCGTTTCCCGCCTGGTTCCAGAACTACATCGGACTCGAGGCGGCAGCGGTCCTGATCCGCAGCTATGAGGTGCAGCTCATCCCGGGGCTGCTCCAGACCGAGGACTATGCGCGCGCCGTGTTCATGACCGGATCCCCGGCAGGGGATTCGGTCGACCGTCGGCTCGCCGTTCGCATGCAGCGCCAGGCGATCCTGTCCCGTGACGAGCCGCCGACGCTCTGGGCCGTCGTGGAGGAGTCGGCGGTGCGGCGACCGGTCGGGGGTCCACGTGTGATGAGGGCGCAGATCCGCCACCTGCTGACAATGATGGAACGCCCAAGGGTTGTCGTTCAGGTCATGCCCTTCGGCTTCGGGACCCACGGCGCCGAAGGTTCGGCCTTCTCTCTTCTGCGGTTCCCCGAACAGGCGTTGGCGGACGTGGTGTACCTCGAGCATCTCGCTGGATCGCAGTACATCGATCGTGCTGACATCGTCCAGCGGTACACGGCGGCCATGACCCAACTGAGCAACGATGCCCAGACACCCGATCAGACGGTCGAGACGCTGGAGTCGCTGCTGCGCCAGGCCTGACTCGGTCCGGCGCCTCTCCGGATCACCCAGTAGAGCCCCACGGCAGCTGCCGTGGGGCTCTGCTTTTTGCCCCTTTACGCCTCCGGGGTCTGGCCAAGCCTCATCCTCATCCGCTAGCGTCACTCACGTGCAGACGCTCCGGCGGGTGCACGTGCATATGGATCGAGACAACGGCTCGTTCACTGGCACAGTCTCTCAGGAGGTCGAAATGAACCAGATCATCAACGGGGTGCCCGCTGTGGAGTTGGGCGGCGTCGAGTGGGTCAAGAGCCGCCGCAGCACCAACCAGGGCAACTGCGTGGAGTTCGCCCAGCTGGCCGATGGGCAGGTGGCAGTACGCAACTCCCGGTTCCCGGCCGGTCCGGCGCTCGTCTACACCGCACCGGAGATCCAGGCGCTGATTCTCGGCGCCAAGGACGGCGACTTCGACCAACTGCTGTCCTGATCCACCCCTGACTGCGCGGGTCGCGGCCCAGCAGGGCCGCGACCCGCGTTCCAACCGGCTCCACCAAGGTTCATGCACCACTGATCTGTGCACGGTCATGAGAATCTGCTTCTCGGTAGGAGGCGCGCGTGTTGGTCAAGCCCACTGTCTTCGGGTACATGAAGGCGTGGATCGACAGTCCGGACCAGGCCGGCCTTTCGTGTCGGCAAGCGCTGACCGACTTCGTGACACGCGAAGGCTTCGTCCTGGCCCAGGTCTTCGTCGCCGTCAGTGATTCCGACGCCGCGCTGGCCTCCCTCATAGAGGCGACGACCTTTCATGAGGTCGCTGCCGTCGTCGTGCCCGACCCTCGACATCTGGGAAAGGACGTCGCGACACGGTTGGCGATGCAGGCCAGGATCGAAGCGGCGATTGATCGACCGGTGCTCTTTGTCGCCGTACTGGAGCGGCCCCGGTCGTTGGTGACCGCCTGACCTCCCCGGCTGCCGCGTTCAGGGATCCGCAGCAGCCGGGGACAAATCGCGCCTTGGTGACTTTTGCTCCTCGCAGCGGAAAGTTTGGGCGGATCCCCCCCAACTACTAGACGACGCCCGTGAACCTGGCTACTGTCGAACTCGCCAGGCACCGCGCGCCGTGCGGCGCCTTCTCTTGTGCGAGGAGGACGATGTGGCCCCAGACGGAATGCCCCGTCCGGACTCGCCGGTGCAGGCCAGGCTGTTGCACATGCTTCGTGACGAGGGTCCTCTCTCGCGGGCAGACGTCGGGCAACGGTTGGGCGTGACCCGTGCCCGGCTGGCCGCTGACGTCGAGCGGCTGAGCGGCATCGGGCTGGTCGAGCATGCAGGCCCCGCAGCCTCCCGGGGCGGTCGCCGATCGACGCTCGTGCGCCTGGCCCCGCAGGTGCGCTTCGCCGGCATCGACCTGGGGGCGACGTCGATCTCGGTCGAGGTGGTCGATGGTGAGTTGACTCCCCTCGCCTTCGTCGAGGAGCCGGCGGACATCCGGGACGGTCCCTCTGCCGTCCTGGACCGGGTGCAGGAGATCCTGGGCAAGTTGCAGGCCGAAGGGACCTACTCCAGCCTGGCTGCCATCGGGATGGGCGTGCCCGGCCCGGTGAGCTTCCGGGACGGCGTCCCTGCCTCGCCACCGATCATGCCCGGCTGGGACGGCTACCCGGTCCGCGACACCCTGGCCAGGGCCAACGGTTGTCCGGCGGCCATCGATAACGACGTCAACATCATGATCATGGGTGAGCGGCACGGCGGGGTCGCGCGGAGTCTCGACGACGTGTTGTTCGTCAAGATCGGTACCGGGATCGGCTGCGGGATCATCGTCAACGGCCAGCTCTACCGCGGCAACGACGGCTGCGCCGGCGATATCGGCCACATCCAGGCCGATCCCGCCGGGCCGGCCTGCAGTTGCGGACACGTGGGCTGCCTGGAGGCAGTGTTCGGGGGGGCCGCCCTCGGTCGCAGCGCGCTCGCGGTGGCCCGGTCCGGCGCCTCGCCGTGGCTGGCCGAACGACTCGCCTGCGCCGGGGCGGTGGGGGCGCGGGACGTCGCGGAGGCCGCTGCCGCGGGCGACGTCGCCTCACTGGGGCTGATCCGGGACGGCGGCAGAGCGGTCGGGGCTGTGCTCGCCGGCCTCGTCAGCTTCTTCAACCCCTCGATGATCGTCATCGGTGGTGGGTTGTCACAGCTCGGACACCTCCTGTTGGCCGACATTCGCAGCGTGATCTACCGCCGCTCACTGCCCTTGGCAACGCACAACCTGCCGGTCGTGCTCTCCGAGCTGGGTCCGCGAGCCGGTGTCGCGGGCGCATCGTTGCTGGCCAGCGAGCTCGTCTTCGGTTCTCCCGGCACCGCTGAGGCCGGCCGATGAGCGGTCAGGGACGGGTGTGGATGGTGTCCACGGCATACCGTTCACCTGAGTATGTCGTCTCGGTCCGCTCGAACGGGATGTCGTCGTCGTTCATCATGACCTGCGACTCCACGAGGACCGCGGCCGGGCGACTGAGATCGAGCAGCCGCCCTTCGCGGGGATCGGCCAGCCGCGCCGCCAGCGAACCGATGGCGCGCCTGGGGTGCACTCCGCAGTCGCCGATCGCCCGGTGCAGCGACCCCTGCGCCAGATCGGCGGCCAGCACCGGCGACAACCACGGCACCAGGGCGGTGTCCTCGATACCTACCGGCAGACCGTCGGCGCATCGCACCCGGACGACGCGCACGACGTCACTTCCGTCGACCAGTCGCAACTGCTCGACCTCCACCTCGCGTGCCGGTTCCATTCCTGCCGAGACGATTCGCGAGGACGGCGACAGCCCGCGTCGGGTCATCTCCTCGGTGAACGACATCAGCAAGCCCGGTTGGCGGTGCAGCAGCCGATGTCCGACGAAGGTCCCCTGGCCTCTGCGCCGCTCCACCAGGCCGTCGTTGCCCAGCACCGCCAGCGCTTGGCGCACCGTCATCCGACTGACGGAGAACCGCAGGCACAGGTCCGCCTCCGTGGGCAGCGGGTCCCCCGGTTTTCCCTGCTCAACGAGGTTTCGGAGGTACACCTCGATCTCTCGATAACGAGCTTGTCTCGGTGCGGCCCGGTTCGTTGACTGGCTCACGAGAGCGACTGTAGGGTCCGATTAGTTGTCTAGACAATGCCAAAGGAGGCGGCGTCACATGGGTTCGAGAGCGAGCGGATGACCGCGGCCGGCCGATGGACCACCGCAGCCGTCGCACTGCTCGAGCGCCTGATGGCAACCCAGGCTCCCGCCATCGACAAGGCGGCGGGGATCTGCGCGGACACGATCGCCGCGGGTGGCCTGGTGCACATGTTCGGGACCGGCCACAGCCGGATGGCCGTGGAGGAGATGTTCCCCCGCTACGGCTCCTACCCCGGCTTCCACCCCATCGTCGAACTGTCGTCGACCTTCCACACCCAGGTGGTCGGCGCCAACGGCCAACGGCAAGCCATGTTCATCGAACGGGTGGAAGGCCTGGCCGAGGTCATCCTGTCGAATTTCACCCTCGGCCCGCCCGACTCGATGATCGTCATCAGCGCCTCCGGGGTCACGGCCAACCCCATCGAGATGGCCATCGGTGCCCGTCGCCGGGGACTGCCGGTCATCGCCATCACCGCGGTCGAGCACTCCCAGGCCAGCCAGGTCCGCCACTCCTCGGGGACCCGGCTGCTCGACAACGCCGATGTCGTCATCGACCTGGGCACCCCGCCAGGTGACGCCCTGGTGACCCTGGACGGCCTGGATACCCCCGTCGGCCCGGGCAGCAGTGTCACCGGCGTTGCCATCATCAACGAGATCAAAGTCCAGACCGCCGAGTTGCTGCTCGCCCGTGGCGCCATGCAACCCGTTCTGACGGCCGCATCCATCGTCGGCGTGGCGAAGTCGACGCAGTTGTTCGATGACGCCTATGCCGAGCATGCGAGACGGCTGGCCAAGGTTCTGACCCCGCTGCCGACCACGACAGATCCCCCTACCCAAACACTCGACCGACCAGAATGAAGGAGCAACCATCATGAAGCGGAACAGATGGCTCACCATCGCCGCACTCACCTTGTCCGTGGCCACTGTGGCCGCCGCCTGCGGCGGGTCGGACGACTCCACTGACGGCGCCAGCGCCGACGCCGGCGGCGACGAGAGCGCCGCCGCTGGCGACGAGAGCGCCGCCGGCGGCGACTTCGTCATCGGCGTCAGCAACACCCTGGCCGGCAACGGGTGGCGCGAGCAGATGATCTGCGCAGTCAAGGCGGAGGCGCTGGCGCGGGGCAACGTCAGCTCGGTCATCACGATCTCCAAGAACGGTGGGCCCACCGAGCAGCTGCAGGACCTGCAGAACCTCGTCTCGCAGGGTGTCGACGCGATCATCGTCAACCCCTCCGACCGAGAGGCGCTGAACCCTGTCATCGAGGAGGCCATCGGCCAGGGCATCGTCGTGGTCGCGGTGGACCAGGCGGTGACGGCTGAAGGCGCGTATCTGGCCGCCAACGACCAGGTCGCCTACGGCCGCCTCGGCATGCAGTGGCTGGTCGACCAGCTCGGCGGCGAGGGCAGCGTGCTGTACATGCGCGGCATCGACGGCGTCCCCGCAGACACCGACCGGGACACCGGCGTGCAGGAGGTGCTGGCCGAGAACCCAGGGATCACCGTCAAGGAGGTCTTCTCCGGCTGGGACTTCACCAAGGGCGGCGAGCTCGCGGTGCAGGAGCTGACCGCCTCCGACTACGACGGCGTGTGGACGTCAGGCATCGACTACACGGTGGTCAACGCCTTCGACACCGTCGGCAAGGAGCCGGTGCCCGTCGTCGGCGCCGACACCAACGGCTTCATCGCCCAGCTGCTGGCCGGAAAGCCCGGGGCTGCGGTCACCAACCCCGCCGTCATCGGTGGCGTCGGTGCCTCGATCGCCCTGGACGTGCTCGAAGGCAAGGAGGTCGAGCAGGAGACGTTGCTGACCCCCGAGGTCTGGGACGTCGAGAGCACGAACGACAAGCTGGAGGCGAACAGCTTCCCCGAGCGCGACGAGACGGGCAGCGCGGCGGCGACGGTCGATGGGTACACCAACTACACGCCGGAGCAGCTGTTTGCCTGCGCCGGTCCCGGCGAGTGACGACCCCCGTCACGCTCACCACATGACCCGTGCCGGTGGGGTGCTACTGCCCCGCACCCCATCGGCACGTTCCAGCCGCCCGACGTGAAACCGGAAGCGAGCGCTGATGACCGCCGCCCTGCTGTCCACGACTGCCGTCGCCAAGACGTTCGGTCCGGTCGTCGCGCTGCGCTCCGTCGATCTCAGCGTCGCCCCGGGCGAGGTCCACGCCCTGCTCGGTGCCAACGGTGCCGGGAAGTCCACCCTGGTCAAGATCCTCACGGGCGTTCACGCGCCCAGCGCAGGAACAGTGGCCGTCATGGGTGAACCGGTGAAGATCTCCCGACCCGCGGACGCCGCGCGGTACGGCATGGCAACGGTGTTCCAGGACCCGGCACTCGTGCCGGACCTGACCATCGTCCAGAACCTGCGGCTGACGGGCGCGAACCTCGTCGAGGTCCGCCGCCGCCTCGCCGCCATGGACCTCGACGGTCTGGACCTGGACGAGCAGGTGGCGGACATCCCGCTGCCGTTCCTGCGAATGCTCGACCTGGCTCGTGCGCTGGCCACGGATCCGCAGCTGCTGCTGCTGGATGAAATCACGGCAGCGCTGCCACCGGACCTCTCCGATCGGGTCTTCGCCGTGATGGCCGAGCAGAAGGCCCGCAACCGCAGCGTCCTGTTCATCTCCCACCGCCTGGTGGAGGTACGTGAGCACTGCGACATGTGCACCGTGCTGCGCGACGGCCGTCAGGTCGCCGTCTTCGATCCGCGTCAGGGTGGCGAGTCACAGATCATCTCGGCGATGCTGGGAGAGTCCGCCGCAGTCGTACGGGACGAGATCCGGGTGCGTTCCGAAGCGGCGGCGCAGACCCGCGAGCGGCTGGCCGGCGCCGCTGCCCGGCTGGAGGTGCGCAACCTCGCCGCGGGCCGGCAACTCGTCGATGTCTCCTTCACCGTCCGGCCGGGGGAGGTGCTCGGCCTGGCGGCTCTCGAGGGTCAGGGCCAGGACGTGCTGTTCTCGGTGCTCGCGGGCGCTCGCAAGGCGGACTCGGGTCAGGTTCTGGTCGACGGGACCCAGCTGCGGGCCCGCAGCCCGTTCGATGCCGTCAGCCGCGGCGTCGTGCTGGTGCCGTCCGACCGGGCCACCGCCCTGCTCCCGCAACAGTCGGTGCGCGCCAACATCGCCTCCCCGCTGTACAACCGGGTGGCGCGCTGGGGGCCGATCAATCTGGGCCGCGAGCGGCGCGAGGTGGCGGACGCCACCCGGCGCCTGGCCATCGACCTGCGGGCCGCCGCCCAGGTCAAAAGGCTCTCCGGAGGTAACCAGCAGAAGGTGACGATCGGGCGCTGGCTGGTCGGCGGGTTCTCGACGCTGCTGCTCTTCGACCCGACCCGGGGAATCGACATCGGCACCAAGCACCTGATCTACGACCTCGTCCGCGAACTCGCCGACGAGGGGGCAGCGGTCGTCATGTTCACCAGCGAGTTGCGCGAGATCGCCCTGCTGTGCGACCGGGTGGCGGTGCTGCATGCCGGCCGGGTCGTCGCGGAGCTGCCGCCGGACGCCGGCGAATCGGCGATCCTGAGTGCGGCGCACGGCCTGGAGGCGGCGGCGTGAGCTGGATCGAACAGCCGAATGCGCCGCTGCCGGATGCGCCGCAGCCGGATGCATCGCAGCCGGATGTCGCGAGGGGGCCGGTGGCAGAACTGCGCACCACGCTGCCCGAACCCACCAGCAGGTGGTCGCGCTTCACCCGGCGGCGCGGCTGGCTCGTCGCCATCGCCCTGATCTTCCTCGTCCTGCTGGTGTGGCGGTTCACCCAGATCCCCAACGTCGGGTTGAGCGGCGAGGGCCTGAACCGGACCGAGTTCCAGATCCGGACACTGACCGCCGGCACGCTGGCCCTGATCATGCTGGCCATGGCGCAGGCGGTCATCGTCATCTCCGGCGGTATCGACCTGTCGGTGGGCTCGATGCTGCTGCTGACCAACTGTGTCGCCGCCTACTTCATGCAGGGCCGGCCGCTCGTGACCTGCCTGCTGATCTCCATCGGGGTGATCGCGATGTCGATGGCGCTGTCAGCCCTGATGGGCTGGGTGATCACCGCATCCGGCATCCCCGACATCATCGTCACCCTGGCCGCCAGCTTCGTCTTCAGCGGCGCAGCCCTGGCCGTGCTGGGTGGACCCGGCGGCGGCACCTCGCCCGGGTTCCAGCAACTGCTGGTAGGAGGGTTGTCCGACCCGCTGCCGTCCATCATCGTCATCGTCATCGTGTTGACCGTCGTGTGGCTGCCCTTCGCTCGCAGCCGACTGGGCGTCGCGGTCTACGCCGTCGGCAGTGACCGCCGCGCGGCGTTCCTGGCAGGCGTCCCGGTCGCGCGCACCCGCGTCACCGCCTACGCCGTCGGCGGCTTCTTCTCCGCGATGGGTGGCCTGGTCACCACCGCCTACCTGGGCAGCGGCGACCCCCGGGCCTCGATCGGCGCCAACTTCACGCTGCTCAGCGTCGCGGCCGTCGTGCTCGGCGGGGTGCTGCTCAGCGGCGGGGTGGGCGGCCTGCTGGGACCCGTGCTCGCGGCGCTCTCGCTGAGCCTGATCGCACCGATCATGCTCGGGCTGGAGGTCGATCCCAACCTGGCCGAGGTGGCGCGCGGCGTGATCATCATCGTGGTCGTCGCCATCGGTGGTGTGCTGCAGGCCCGACGAGGAGTGACATGAGCACGACCGCGACCGCCGCCGCTCCCGCGCCCACCGATCGGCCGCGCCGCGGCCTGGGGCAGGTGCTGGTGGACCAGCCGATCATCGTGCTGGCGGTGGTCTTCGCCGCCCTCTATCTCGGTACGGCCATCTTCACCGACCGATCGTTGTTCACGCTCAACGGTGTCCGGTCGGTGCTCGTCATCGCCGCACCGCTCGGAGTCATGGCGGCGGCTCAGACCGTCGCCATGCTGACGGCCGGCATCGATCTGTCCGTGGTGATGACGGCCAACTTCGCCGCCTACGTCGTGGCCAACCAGAGCGGCGCGGGCACCTGGACGGCGATCGGGCTGGGACTCCTGGTCGGCCTCAGCGTCGGCCTCGTCAACGGGATCGGCGTCGGCGTCTTCAACGTCAACCCGTTGATCATGACCCTGGGCATGGCCAGCATCCTGCTCGGCATCGTGACGATCGGGCTGGTCGGCGACGGCTTCCTGGCAGGATCCACCAAGTTGCCGAGCATAGTTACCAACCTCGCGTCGCGAGACGCCTCGTTGTTGGGCCTGATTCCGCTCAACACGGTGGTGTGGCTGATCGTGGCGGTGCTGCTGCTGTTCACCCTGTCACGGACCGGTCTCGGCCGCAGCATCTACGCCGTCGGTGACAATCCGCTGGCGTGCCGGTTGGCCGGCGTGCGGGTGTGGCAGGTACTGCTGGCCGTATACATGATCGCCGGCCTGCTCGCCGCGCTGGCCGGGATCATGTTCTCCGGAACCACCGGTTCGGTCGGGCCCGACGCCACCAACAGCTACCTGCTGCCGTCGGTCGCCGCCGCCGTCATCGGCGGCACCTCGATCCTCGGCGGGGTGGGTGGTTACGGCGGGACCATCTTCGGCGCCCTGATCCTGACCGTCCTCGGCAGGCTGCTCGTCCAGCTGGACATCGGCGAGGCCTACCGGCAGGTCGTCTACGGCCTCATCGTGCTCGTCCTGGCGTGGGTCTATGTGCGCGCCACCGGCCAGAAGGGAACCTGAGATGCCGACACTGCGCGACCCCGGAATCGCCGTCATCGGCACGGGATGGATGGCCTGGGCGCATACCGAGGCGCTGCGGCGGCTCGGTTTTGCGCCCCGCGGCATTGCGGGGCGGACGGCGGACTCGGCGAAGGACGCCGCCGCCGACCTCGGCCTGGGCACCGCCTACCCGAGCGTCGAGGCGCTGCTCAGCGACGACGCCGTCCGCGCGGTCCACATCACCAGCCCCAACGATGTGCACGCCGAGCAGGTCGAGGCGGCCCTACGGGCCGGCAAGCATGTGATCTGCGAGAAGCCGCTCGGGGTCTCCTCGGACGAAACTGCCCGGCTGCTGGGGCTGGCGAGGCAGACCGGGCTGGTCAACGTCACCTGCTTCAACCTGCGGTTCTACCCGCACAACCACCAGGCCGCGGGGCTGGTGCGCGCGGGTGCCATCGGGGAGCCGCGACTGGTCAGCGGGGGGTACCACCAGGACTGGCTGCTGCTGGAGACGGACTGGAACTGGCGGTTGGACACCAAGCGGCAGGGTGGTCTGCGGGCGGTGGCCGACATCGGCTCGCACTGGCTGGACCTGGTGCGTTTCATCAGCGGTCAACGGGTCACCGAGGTACTGGCGGATCTGCACACCTTCGTCCCGCAGCGGTTCCACCCGCGGCGCGAGGTCAAGACGTTCGCGGCTGCGTCGGTGAGCGCGGACGAGGAGCGGGTGCGGGAGGTGATGGCCTCCGACGACGCCGCCGGGGTCCTGCTGCGCTTCGAGGGCGGCGCCCGCGGCGTCGCCTCGATCAGCCAGGTCGCCGCGGGGCGGAAGAACCGGGTCACCTGGCAACTCGACGGCTCTGACTCGGCGATGGCCTGGGTCTCCGAAGACCCCGAACAGTTGTGGATCGGGCACCGCGGCCGGCCCAACGAGGTCATGTCGACCGACCCGTCGATGCTCACCTCGATGGGCGCGTCGGCGACCCGGTACCCGGCCGGCCACGTCGAGGGGTACCCGGACACCTTCGTCGGGTTGTTCGCCGCCGCCTACGCCGACATCGCGACCGGCGCACCCGCCGCCGAACCGAGTTACCCCACGTTCGCCGACGGGCACGATGCGGCCGTGGTGTGCGATGCGATCGCGGAGTCCGCCCGGACCCGCGGCTGGGCAACAGTCGACAGGGAGTCACCGTGAGATTCGGATTGTTCACCGTCGCCTTCCCTACGCTGTCGCTGCGCGACGCCGCGCAGTGGGCGGGCGCCAACGGCTTCCCGGCGCTTGAAGTGCCGTGCTGGCCGGCCACGACGGGTGCGGTGCGGCGTTACGCCGGGGTCACTCACATCGACGTCGACGACCTCTCCGATGCTCGCGCCTCGGAGATCCGGGACGAGGTGGCCGAGCTCAGGACCGAGATCGTCGCGCTCGGCTACTACCCCAACCACCTGCATCCCGACCCCGAGCACCGCGAGACCGTCGCCGCCCACACTCGCAAGGTGATCGCCGGGGCGGCCCGGTTGCAGGTCGGCGTCGTCAACACCTTCCTCGGGGCCGACCAGCACAAGACACCGCTGCAGAACCTCGCCGACGCCAAGCCGATCCTCACCGGTCTGGTCGATGTCGCGCGCGACCACGGCGTCAAGCTGACCGTCGAGAACTGCCCGATGATCTTCTCCTACGACGAGTGGCCCGGCGGGCACAACATCTTCCACAACCCCAGGGTCTGGCGCGAGGTCTTGGGCTGGTTCGACGACGACACCTTCGGGCTCAACCTCGATCCATCCCACCTGATCTGGCTGATGATCGACGTCGAGCGGGTGATCCGGGAGTTCGGCTCACGGATCCACTTCGTGCAGGCCAAGGACGTCAGCATCGACCGCGAGGGGCTGTACGAGAACGGCACGATCTCCTCGGGCATCGGCTGGCAGGTACCGCGGCTGCCGGGTCTGGGTGACGTGGACTGGGCCCGCTTCATCGCAGCCCTGCACCGCGCCGGGTACACCGGCCCGGTCGTCGTCGAGCACGAGGACCGGCAGTTCGAGGCGACGCCAGACCTGGTCAAGGAGGGCTTCCTCATCGCACGCAACGCCGTCGGCCCGTACATACCGTCGCGCCTGACGTAGCCGAACGCAGGGGCACGTCGAGTTGGCATTGCTCGAACCGACCGCGGTGAACTCCTCCGGCGTGACGCGACTCATCGCCGCGATGCGATGGCGCCCTTGGCTAGGGCCCTTAGTCTCATAGTCCACACACACGAGAGGGGACGCCGACGATGTCGTCCAGAGTCCGCATCGGGATCATCGGGTCGCGCTTCCAGGCCGACATCCACGCCGCGTCGATCCGGATGGGCTGCCACGCGACGGTGACCGCCGTCGCGTCGCCGACGCCGGGCAATGCCGAGCACTTGGCGCAGCGCTACGAGATCCCGACAGTTCATCACGATTACCACGATCTGCTGGACGACGCAGCCGTCGACGCGGTGACCATCGCCGCCCCCAATGTGCTGCACGCGCAGATGGCCATCGACGCCGCCCACGCCGGCAAGCACGTCATCGTCGAGAAGCCACTGTGCATGACGCTGGAAGAGGCCGACGCCATGATCGAGGCCTGTGACAAGGCCGGGGTGCGCCTGCTGTACGCCGAGGAGCTGTTCTTCACTCCCAAGTACGTCAAGGCCAAGGAGATGGCCGATCAGGGCGCCTTTGGCGAGGTGTACCTGGTGAAGCAGTCCGAGATGCACTTCGGGCCGCACGACGAGTGGTTCTGGGACGTCGACCGGTCCGGCGGTGGGGTGTTCATGGACATGGGATGCCACGGCCTCGCGTTCGTGTACTGGTTCCTCGGCCGGCCGAACCCGGTCCGGATCACCGCGCAGATGGGCACCTACGTCCATCGCGACCTGACGAGGGGCGAGGATCACTCGTTCGCGATCGTCGAGTTCGACGGGGGTGTGGTCGGCCATGTCGAGGACTCGTGGGCCCGTCGCGGCGGCATGGACGACCGGATCGAGGTATACGGCAGCGGTGGCGTGACCTACGGCAACCTGCACATGGGCAATGCCCTGCCGACCTTCTCCGAGGGCGGCTACGGCTATGCCGTGGAGAAAGCCCCGTCGACGCAGGGGTGGTCGTACCCGGTCTTCGAGGAGCTGTGGAACTACGGCTTCCCGCAGGAGATGGAGCACTTCGCAAGGGTGATCAAGGGGCTTGAGGAGCCGCAGGCGACTGGCGAGGACGGTCGCGTCGCCCAGCAGTTGATGGTGGCGGGATACCAGTCGGCCGGGTCGCGACGTGCCGTCGATCTGCCGTTCCGGCCGCAGGGGGTCGCGAAGCCGATCGACCTGTGGTTCAACCCGCTGTCAATCTGAGCGGATGACGACGCATTCGGTCGCCGTCGATCTCGGCGGGAGCTCGGTCCGGGCGGCAGGCCCCCACTGCCCCGTCGAGCAGCCCGCCCGGTTGCCGGTGTGGCCTCACGACAGCTGCGAGGCGCTGGTCAAGGCCATCGCCTCTGTCGTCGAGGAGGCGTCCGACGGCGTGCAGCTGCGCCATGTCCTCGTTGCGCTGCCCTCGTACGTGATGCCCGACGGCACGGTCGGGCCGATCCCGTCGCTGCCTGCACTGCGCGGTGAACGCCTGGACCTGTTGCTGATGGGAGCGGTGCGGACGGCGTCGGTCACCCTCGTCCCGGATCTGTCCGCTGCCACCATCGGCGAGTCGCGCCTCGGTGCAGGCCGCGGGGTGGGGCGATTCCTATGTGTAGCCATCGGTACCGGGGTCAACGCCGGTGCTGTCACCGACGACCACCTGGTCGAGACCGCGTTCGGGAGTTTCGGCGACGCCGGTCACGTCCTGGTCGACCCGGCCGGGCCGCCGTGCCCGTGCGGAGGTGTCGGGTGTCTGGAAGCGGTGTGCTCCGGGCTGGCGCTGGCGCGGGCCGGCGCCGGCCACGGCTACTCCGGCGCGCGAGCTGTCATCGACGCGGCGTTGGCGGGCGAGGCCGCCGCGATCACCCTGCTCGACCAGGCCGGGGCGGCGTTGGGACGGGCGATGAGTACCTGGTCGGTGCTGTTGTGGCC
Organism: uncultured Kineosporiaceae bacterium; assembly: GCA_964516515.1. Taxonomy (GTDB): domain Bacteria; phylum Actinomycetota; class Actinomycetes; order Actinomycetales; family JBBAYJ01; genus JANNOG01. Next base: position 17,090 of record CAZEYA010000040.1, read on the forward strand.
GCAGGTGATCGCCGTGGCCGGCGGCTTGTCCATTGCCGGAGACCTGTTGCTCGAACCGGCGCGCACCGAACTGCAGCGGGTGGGTCCGCCGTACGTCACGGAAGGCATCCGCGTCGTGCAGGCCGAGCTCGGGGCGTCGGCCACGCTGGCCGGGGCGGCCCTGCTGGCCGGGGTGGCGGCCTAGCACCAGCCCGGCCGCGCCGCACGGGTCGGTCCATCGCGGGATGGCCATCCGCCACTTCACCCCATCGTCGTCAAGCGGTCAAGCGGTCAAGCGGTCAAGCGCGAGGTCGGGGGCGGCTGGTAGGTGTCTCAGTGCTCTTGGCTTGGGTCGTTGACGCGCCCGAGGAACAGCGGAGTTCCGGTGACCACATCATGAATCACGAAATAGAAGCTGCGGTCGACCGTGAATACCCGTGGCGGGGGCCTGGCCGAAACCGCCTGCACGACCACAGCCGTGACGGCGGCCGCCTCAGTGCCCATCTCGTCAACCGCGATGAACACCTTGTGCACCACGTCTCTGAGTCTCAGCGGCGGCCCGCCCATTGACATCCCACTCAGGTCTGCGCTGTTCTGGAAGGCCTTCGCCATGCCGAGACCGATCAGCACCTGAGACAGCCTGAGGTCTATGACCAGTCGCCACATCGGAAACTCGAGCTTCACCTGCTCATCGTCGCGGAATCCGACAAGGACCTGCTCCAGGCCATCGGCGCCGAGCAGTTCGGCCAGTGACCCGAGTTCGCCGAGGTCGGGCACCACGACGGTCATGGCCAGGGTCGTCCCGGCATAGGGCAGGCGGGCCGCTTGCCAGCCCGAACCGAACATTGCGTCGTGCAGACGGATCGACGTCGTCATGAGATCGACAGCGACGGCCGAGCCATCAGCCCGGGTAAAGAGGTGAGGTCGGGTGAGGCTGGGGGTGAACGGCATCTCCCAGGGCGCCTTCAGATAGACGGTATTGACGAGGACGAGTGCGGTCAACTCTTCGATCAAATCCGCGTCTACTGTTTGTTTGATTCTTTCGTGCGTCCGGTCCGACACCCACTCATTGATCTTGTCGATGGCGCCCGTAGGATCCTTTTCATAGTCGACCAGCCTCATGCCTGCGGCGAAATGCACGGCGAGTGCGTCGAGGAAATCTGGCTCCCAAGTGCGGTCTAGCTGGCCCCACAGCGAGTTGGCCACTTCCACGCTGACGGTTGCCGTGGAACCGTCGGCCCGCGTCTGCTCACCCGCAACGTCCTCGACAGCTGAGATCAACGAGTTCATTGAGGTATTCAGCTCAGCCAGCTGCGGGGCGTGCAGGACGGCGTCCATTTCATCCCCGGTCGTGCCTCGTGCCCCATTTCTCGTCATCGCGAGGGCCGCAGCGATCGAGAACGGAGAGCACACCAGGTTGGCGTCGGAGGTCTCGGGGCGTTCGAACAGATCCATGGCGAACGCGCGGACCATAGCCGCACCCTCGGACGCTGCCCCTGCGACCACCGCTTGACGGTGCGCACTCGACCTTAGGAGATCCACGTCGCCCACGTCACGGCGAGTCACCATGCCCGCTTGGACGTCCTGACGATTCGTGGGTTCCGTGTTGGACAAGGTGGCATTCAGTGCCGGGGCAGACCGCTGACCGCGGCAGCCTCGTCGAGCCACCAGACGCAGTTCGGGTGGCCGCTCAGTAGGCTGGCCGGGACAGCGGGGCGCGCCTCGCCATGCAGGGACTCACGCACGATTTCCGCCTTGCGGGCGCCGGTCGCGAGCACCCACACCTCGCGGGCGGCCAGCAGGTCGGTCAAGCCGACTGTCACGCCGTGGGCGGGCCGGGGGCGGTCGCCGAAGTAGGCCGCGGCGGAGTCGATGGTCGAGGCGGCCAGGGTGGCCAGGTGGGTGCGATTCTCGGCGGGGGTGCCGGGCTCGTTCATTCCCAGGTGGCCGTTCACCCCGACCCCGAGGATGGCCAGGTCCAGTCCGCCGTCCAGCCAGGCGTCGACCGCCCCGCACTCGGCGCTGAGATCGGGGGCGTCGGCGTGGATGGGCCGGTACCGGTCGGGCGGGAGGTCGACGCGGTCGAGCAGCTCGCGCCGCAACGTTGCGTCGCAGCCACCCGGCTCGCTCGGCGGCAGGCCCACCCACTCATCCAGGAGCAGTACCTCGGCCGCGGCCCACGAGACCTGGCGGCTGCGCATCTCGGCGTAGACCGGCAGGGGCGTGGACCCGGTCGGCAGGCACATCCGCAGCGACGGGCGCGCGCTGAGCCGCTCGACCCAGGCGTCCGTCACCACCGCCGCCCACCGATCGACGGGCAGCACCCGCACGTCAGGACCGCTGCTCTTGTCAGAGCGCTCGCTCACGTCACGATCCGGTCCACCAGTGCCCCACTGGCCGGGTCGGACAGGATGAGCTTGCGCCGCCCATCAGGCAGGTGCTCCTCCTTGATCACTACTAGGCCGTCCTCGGTGCGTTCCGGCCGGGCGATGCGCGGCGTGGCGCCGCCGCGCCACTCGACGTCGACCGGCTCCCAGGTGCGAGAGGCCGCGGAGCGGTAGCAGGCGTCCATGACGGCGTTGACCACGTAGCCGTCGTAGAACGTCTCGGTCGGTTCGCGGCCGGACTCCATCGCATTGAACATGTCGGTGAACATGTCGACATAACCCAATTCGGCCACCTCGTCACCCACCGGGAACAACCAGCCGCTGGAGCTCTCGGCCTTCTCGGCGATGTATCCCGCCCCGGCGCCGGAGGTGAACATCTCGAAACCGGTACGCAGGAAGTGGTTCAGCCAGATGGTGCCCTCGGTGCCCGCGACCTCGTCGCGCAGGTCCATCCCGCCGCGGAAGGTCCAGCTGACCTCGAACTGGCCGACGGCGCCGGACTCGAACCGGATGAGCGCGATCGCATTGTCCTCGGCGGTGATGGGGTGGACGAGGGTGTCCTTCCAGCACATCACCTCGACCGGCCGGTTCCCCTTCCCGACGAAGCTGCGGATGATCTCGATGCAGTGGCAGCCCAGGTCGATGATCGCGCCTCCGCCGGCCTTCTCGGCATCCCAGAACCACGCGCTGTGCGGGCCCGGGTGCGTCTCGCGGCTGCGTACCCACAGCACGTCGCCGATGGTTCCCTCCCGCACCGACGAGACGGCCTTGAGGGTCTTCGGGGTGTAGCAGAGGTCTTCGAGGTAGCCGGCGAACACGCCGGCGGCCTCGACGGTGTCGAGAATCTGCTTGGCCTCGGCCGCGGTCCGTCCCAGGGGCTTGGTGCACAGCACCGACTTGCCGGCCGCGGCGACCATGGCGATCGCCTCGGCGTGCATGTCGTTTGGCAGCGCGACCACCACGGTGTCCACGTCGGGATGGTTGATCGCGGCCTCGATGGTGGTCGTGGCGTGCGGCACCGCCCACCGCTGCTTGAACGCCTCGCCGCGCTCGGCCGAGCGCGAGTAGGCCACCTCGACCCGGTCGCGGCCCCGCTGACCGTGCAGCGTCATCGTGTAGAAGTCACCGATCAAGCCGGTGCCCAGCATCGCGACCCGGTGTCCCTGCATCATTCGCCATCGCTCCCTTGCGACCGTCGTCCCGTGCGGACGAGTTGTCTAGACAACGCTAGCAGTGGTGACCCGGACCCGCGGTGGGACACTGACGGGCATGGCTGTGCATGCCCCACCCTGGACCGCCGTCGAACCGTGGGGGGACGAGTCCTCCATCGTGCTGTCCGTGCTGACCTGGGCGCAGCAGCGGGTGGTCCGCCCCTCGGACCCGAAGACCACGGCGCGCCCCGCCAGTGAGCTGGCGGCCGCTGTCGGCGCCACCGTGACCCCGGACGGGATCGGCAGCCACGCTGCGTTGCGGCTGTTCGACGAAGTCCTCGTGCCGGCCACCCGGGCGCAGGACGACCCGATGAACCTCGCCTACATACCGGCGGCGCCGACCCGGGCGGCGATCGCGTTCGACCTCGCCACCAGCGCTGCCAACATGATCGGCGCCTATTGGGAGGCCGGTGCCGGGGCGATCCACGCCGAGAACGAGGCGCTGGCGTGGCTGGTGTCGCTGCTGGGCTGGCCGGCCGAGGCTGGTGGCTGCTTCGTCTCCGGGGGCACGTCCGGGAATCTGGCCGGCCTCGTCGCAGCCCGTGAGACGGCACGGATCGGCCGGGCGCGACCCGAGGGGCGATGGCTGCTCGCGTGCTCGGCGGACGTCCACTCCTCGATCGTCGCCGCTACCCGGGTGATGGACGTCGATATCCTGCCCATCGCGGGTGACGAGCGTGGCCGGGCCACCGGCGCCGCGCTGGCGGTCGCCTTGAGCACGGTAGGGCCCGAGGACCGGGTTTTCGCCGTCGCGGCGTCGGCGGGTACCACCAACGCCGGGATCATCGACGACCTGCGCGGCATCGCCGACATCTGCACCGAGCGCGGCATCTGGCTGCACGTCGACGGTGCCTACGGCGGTGCCGCACTGGCCGCACCGAGCGTGCGCGGCCGCTTCAGTGGCATCGAGCGGGCGGACAGCTTCATCGTCGACCCGCACAAGTGGCTCTTCGCGCCGTACGACTGCTGCGCGGTGCTGTACCGGCGACCCGAGTACGCCCGTGGCGCGCACTCGCAGACCGCGAGCTACCTCGACACCGTCGACCGTGAGATGTGGAACCCGGCCGACTATGCCGTCCACCTCAGCCGTCGGGTCCGCGGCCTGCCGTTCTGGTTCAGTCTCGCCTCGCACGGCACCCGCGCCTACAGCGAGGCCATCGAGCGCGGCCTGGCGATCGCCGGCGAGGTGGCGGACGCGATCCGCGCCTCGGGCCAGCTGCGGCTGGTCATCGAACCCGACCTGTCGGTGCTGCTGTTCGAGCGGCCGGGCTGGGGCGAGGCGCGGTACCTCGCGTGGTCGCACGAGCTTGCGATCAGCGGCGAGTTGCTGTGCCTGCCGACCAAGTGGCGCGGCCGGACCGTCCTGCGGCTGGCCTTCGTCAACCCCGCAACCGACCCGCAACGAGTGATCGCGCTGCTGGACACGCTGCGCTGAGCGGCGCCCGCCCCACTCGTCAGCCGGTGGGAGCGGCCGCCGGATCGGCGGCTGCTTCTGGATCGGCCGGAGCAGGGGTCAGCCGCTCGGGGTCGATGGCGTCGGCGACCGCCGCCGCGGTCTTGAGCACCCCGACCGAGGTGGGGTGGAAGCGGTACTCCGAGGCCAGCGGCCAGACGTCCGGTCCGAGGCCGGTGGCGTCGGGAGCGCACAACCCCAGCAGCCTCGGTTGGATGTAGGTGAACGACCGGGCCACCGCGCCGTCGGCCAGCACCTCGTTGAGCCGCGCCCGCCAGTCCGCGATCGTGTCCAGTTCGGACTGCGACAGCGATCCGTCGCCGTCGGGCAGGCGGGTGTCGGCGCACGAGGCACCGGGCGCGAACGGCTCGTAGGAACCGATGACGATGACCTGCGGCGCGGGGTCCAGCTGGTCGAGTTCGGCGAGCAGGTCGTCGTAGGAGCGTGCGAAGTCGGCGAACAGCGAGTTGACCGTGGCGCCCAGCGCCGAGACGTTGCAGGTCGTGACGTAGCAGCTGCCGACGATGGGCCCCCAGTAGACGTCGTTGGGGCCCACCGAGACGACCACCACGCGGGGTGATTGGACGAGCTTGAGCTGCCCCAGCTGGGCCGGTACCCGCCGGCCCGCGACCAGCTGGGACTGCAACAGGCCCTCCTCGACGGTGGCTCCCGCGCAGGCCAGGTTCAGCGCGCGCACCCCAGGGGCCGGCACCAGCACTTCGAGTTGTTCGGCAAGGGAGTTCCGGCTGCGCTCGCATGTAGCGTCCTCCGGTGTGGCCCTCGGCAGCGGGTCGCCGCCGAAGGTGGCCACCCGGGAGTCACCGATGACCACGACGTCGTAGCCCGTGCGCGGTGTGCCGGCCGGGGCAGGCGAGGTGCGGAGCACGTCGTAGTCGAAGACGTCCTCGATGGACGTCACCCGGGCCAGACTCTGCGATCCCGCAGCGGCGGCGGCGAGCGATGCCCCCCACACCGCGGCGACCACGACGGACGTGCCGCCCGCCCACATGAGATACCTCCGCCACGCCTCGCGGCGCAACGGCCGAACCCAGCCCCCGAAGGAGAGCAACGCCGCGATCGCCACGAACAGCGCCAGGCCGACGAATAGGACGACTGGGGTGCGCAGCAGCGCCCAGCGGGCGAAGGCCTCGACCAGCGCGTCGCCGGCCTGCTGTGCGGCGCCGGTGGTCGTGGCGATCCGGATCATGTCGTAGGGCCCGATCGTGGTGCCCAGGAACGGCCTGACCGGGCCCGCCACGTCCACGGCCCGCAGGTCGACCGGCTGGCCGAAAGTTTCGAGCACGCCCGGCCCGTGCCAGCCGAAGTCGCCAGAGGGCTGTTGGGCACCCACCTCGATCGGCACCCCGAGCACGTCGGCCGTGTCGGTTGGCCAGGCGGTCAGGACCACCACGATGGCCGCCAGGGAGATGCCGATCAGGCCGGCGGACACCGCGAAACCCCGCACCACCTGCCGAAGCATCGTCCGGCGGCTCATGTCCCCATGGTGACAAGAGATCGACTGGGCCACGACCATCCCCGAGCAGGTGAACAGGACGTGAACACTCGACCGTCACGCGGCGTGTCCGCCTTGTCACTATTCGCGGAGGCGTTGGGGTGGGTCGACCATGGGTTTCTCACCTCCCGCGGGGGGAGGTCGTTCGCAACGAGGTGGTTGTGATGCGGGTGTTCAGGGGTACCGGTTGTATGACCCGTTCGGTGTGGGTTGAACCTGACCACGCGATCCAGATTCGACGACCACCGTCGGCAGACGGTGCGCGCCTTACCCAACGGCAGCCCGGACACATCGGGGCTGCGGATGGAGTTCGAGTTCTGGGGGGTCGCGATGAGTGGGCAGACGGCCACCACCGAGGCGATCTGCGGGGTGCCGACGGGTACTGCGCAGGGCGGTGCGGTGCGTTACACGGTGGGGCCGACGAACAGCGCCAACCAGCAGGTCGTGTCCGAGGCCGTGTATGACGGGATGGGTCGTCCCGCTGGGTCACGGCGTGGGGTGCGTAACGCGACCACCCTGGCGATCACCTGGGATTCCGGCACCGCGTGGGCGTGCACCACGTATGACGGGCGGGGCCGACCCACCCAGGTAAGTGCAGCCCGCGTATACGTCCCAGGCGGCCCGCACGATCACCACCAATCACGCCGTCGGTGGTAACCCGTTGGTGTCCTCAGTCACCGATCCGGCCGGCACGGTCACCTCGACGGTGGACCTGTTGGGTCGGGCCACCCGCTACGTCGACGTCAACGGGTACACCACGGTCACGTCGTATGACCGGGCGGGGCGGGTGACCTCTTCCGCGTCGACGACGGCCGGGTCGACGACGCCGGTGACCAAGACCATGTCGTGGACCTACGACCTGGCTGGTCGGGTGTTGACGGTGGCCAAGGACGCGTTGACCCTGGCGTCGGTGACGTACTCGTCGGCGGCCAGCGGGAAGGAGGTGTCTGCGGTGTCCTACCCGACCGGGGCCGGAACCTCCGGCAACGGCACTCCCCTGGGCATCACCCGGGACGCGAAGGGTGAGTTGGCGTCGTTGGCATGGGCGTTCCCCGCCTCTCAACCGGCGGTGACGGATGTGGTGACCCGGTCATCGTCCGGGCGGGTGCTGACCAACACCGTGACCGACGGCGCCACATCGAAGGTGTCCTCCTACACCTACGACACAGCCGGTCGACTGACCGCCGCTAGCATCCCCGACCACACCCTGACCTATGGCTTTACGGCGCATACGGGAACGGATCCGTGCGCTGGGGTGGCCGGGTACGCACCCGGTGCTGGGTCGCACGGCAACCGGATGCGGGTGTCGGACACGCTGACGGGCACGAGCCCGGCGAAGGTGACGGCGTATTGTTATGACGGTGCCGACCGGGTGGTCAAGACCGTGACCACCCGGGGCGTGGGCCGGAACCACCGCGACGGCCGGGAGCTGCGCCCTTGGCACGACCCTGGCGTATGACGGTCGGGGGAACACCACGACCCTCGGTGATACCACCCTCGTCTATGACGGTGGTGACCGTTTGGTGTCGATGACCAGCACCGGAGCCAATGCCACTGCCGTCACGTACACCCGGGATGTGTTGGACCGGGTGGTGCGACAGCGAGGGAGGTCTTCGATGACATGGCGCCGTCAAGACGAAAGGAGATCGTCCGCTACATCGACGGCCTGAGGACCGAGGAGAGCGTCGACCGCAACGTGCAGCGAGCACTCAACTACGTGCTTGGCACGGGGCGCTTCGTCGGCCGCGACGGGCCGTAGAACAGAAAGAGGCCCGCTGAGAATCTCCCTTCGACGGTCCCCGTGACGAGCGTTGATATGCGATATGCGCTTGTTCCAGGCGAAGTCGCGACAACGCCGGCAACATCCTCCCTGAAGCTCGTAGGGATGAAGGGCGGGCTCTGGGGTCTTTGGCCGGTGAGAATATCTATTGGGTCGAGGGTTCCGTTCCGGCTGGTTGGCCCGAGGCACATGCGTCGTCGGCGCAGATCACGACCGAACATCATCTGCAGTGGTGAGCCACTGCTGCAACACTGGCCAGGTGGAGCCGCTCAACCGGCCATTCCCCGAACAGGACTTGATTCCGTCGCCCGGTGGCTGGACGCCGCCAGTCGGTCAGCGACCGGGATGGGACTGGGTTCCGCCCGGAGGTGCCGTGCCAGCGCCGTGGATCATGCCCCGGTGGGTGCGAATGCTCTACAGAACTCCAGTTCTCGATCGACGCGCCCACGAAATCATGTGGCATCGCGGTGGCTTCCTCGTTCTTCCACCGGACCATCAATGGCTGCGAGGTTGGAGCGAGATGACATGACGACGTGATCGGAGTCGTCAGCACTGAGCCTCGCGGCCCATTTGTCGCTCGGCCGTGCTGGCGGACAGCCCTCTCAGAATCGCAGTCGCGATTCCTCACGCAGCCTGCTCGTGAACGGCACGGCGGTCGGGTCGGACGTGAGCATTATGGCGTTGTTTGGAGTTCGTGTCTCGGCGGCGGCAACCCGGGAATGATGCCGGATGGCGAGCGGGTGAGAGCAGGTGCGGAGGTCGTCGTGATGAGCGCCCCCACCGCGGTCGGAGCTTCGTACGCAT
>CAZEYA010000041.1:0-18400 GCA_964516515.1 uncultured Kineosporiaceae bacterium
TCGCTGCCGGTGTCGGCGCACTGACGTGGTGGACCGGCAACTGGTCGCCCCCCTGGCCACCGATCGTGGAGCGCAGCGTTCCGGGCCTCCTCGCGCTCCCTGGGCTGGTGGCCACCCTGGTGGCAGCCATGGCCGCCAGCGTGTCGGCGGCCGCGCGGTCCAGGCGTCAGCAGATGCCGGGTCCGGCGAGAGCGTCCTCCCGCCGAGCCCTCAGTATGATCGTCTTGACCCTTGCCGTCACGGGCGCAGCGGCCGCGGTGGGCGGCGCGGCTGCATCGACGGCACCGGTCTCCTCAACGGTCGATCACGCCGCCGCGGTGGCGCGTGGCACAACACAGCCCACGCAGACCGGGCCACCGAGCGGTGCGCCCTCGGCGGACCCCTGTCCGGCGGCAGGCCCCCCGGCTACGGCGGCGGACGCCGACTCCGCCCTGATTCAGGCTGCCGCTGAGCTGCGCCGCAACCAGAACATCACGTTGTGCGCGGCGGGCGCGGCCGCTCTGGACGCGGGCCAAGTCGACGGGCGGCTGATCGCGGTCTTGGCTCTGCTTGCCGATGGCCACCGCTTCCGGGTGGATCACCTCGCCGGCACCGACGCCCGACTCGTCGTTCTCGAATCGCCGAGTGGCACGGCTGCGCCGGCGGCAGACGGAGCCGTATGGCTGCGCGCTCAGCGAGGACCGTACGCACCCACCACAGTGATGATCGTCGGGCGTGAGGAGCTGTGGATCAGCTATGCAGCGCCTCGAACCGGAGCTGTGGAAACTCCCATTGCGTAGGACAAACCGCAACGGAGGCGAACACTCTGCCCCATGAGCGGCACAACGAGGCATTCGACCCTGCACGATCGACGAAGGTTCACGGTCCTGGCCGCTGCCTTGGCAGCGACCGCCGGCATCTGTCTCGCGGCGCCCACCGTTTCGGCGGCATCGCAGCCGCAGGAGGGTTACATCCGGGCAGCTCACCTGGTGCCGGACCTTCCCGAGATGGATGTGTATCTGTCCCGCTTCTCGGGAGCAGGCACCGGCACACAGACGCCGGTGCTGACGATCGAGGCCGGCTATGGCGATGTCGGGGCCTACGCTCCCGTGGCCGCGGGGTTCTACGCGGTCGCGCTGCGGCCCGCAGGCTCGCCTGCGGCTGATCCGCCTATCTTGGCCACGACCATCGAGGTGAACGCGGGTGGCGTCTACCCGGCCGCAGGCGTCGGCACCGCGTCCGACGCGACATTGGCGCTGTTCACCGATGACCTCGACCGGCCCGACGAGGGGTCTAGCCGAGTCCGGGTCGTCAACGCCGCGCGCAACGCCTCGCCCGCGGATGTCCGGGTGAGCGACGGCACGACCGTGGCCACGGCGGCGGAATATGCCGTCCCCACGAGCTACGCACGGGTTCCGGCTGGTCGATGGACGCTGACGGCAGCCGGCTCGAGCGGGGCCGCCGCGCAGGGCACGACCGACGTGGACCTCGCCTCCGGGGCCGTCTACACGCTGCTCCTGCTCGAGGGTGCATCGGGCAGCCTGCAGGTCGCTCCGGTGCTCGACGCAGCAGGCAGCGGCGTGGTGCCGATCGGAGGTGCGGCCACGGGCTTGGGCGGGACGGCCGAGCAGGCGCTGTCGGCAAGCGCCGCCGGGACGGGTCTCGTCGCATTCGTTGCCGTCGTGGTGCTGATCGCCGCGGTCGCAGTGGCCTTGTTCGGTCGGACCCGTCAGGCCGGGGCCCGCCATCAGGCCTACCCGCGCCGGGTCTGACCACGGTGGTGCTGCTCGACGGGGTTCCGGCCGACTCGGTGCATCCCATCCGGGTACCGACGGCGCTGCGACGAGGGGGGCCGTCGGCGGGCGATAGAGGTGACCAGGGTCGACATGCCGTACCCCCGCGTCGGCGGGGGTGGCGCGGACGGCTGGCAATCGCCTGCGCCGCGGTCTGTGGGGCCATGCTGGCCGTGCTCGGGGGCCTCCTTGCGGGCATCCATCTCAGCGGAGGCGTCCCGGTCACCCCGGTCACCTCGGCGCCGGCTCCGGTCGACTCGCCGGCATCAGGTGTACCGGGTGTGCCCGAGCGGACGTCCCCGACGAGTTCGACCGCCTCCGGCGTAACCACAGCCAGCCCGACGAGGGTGGCCTCCGCCGTGATCGGGCTGGACGCCGACCTCGTCCAGCTGGGCACCGCCCCCGACGGCTCCATCGAGGTGCCGTCGGCGCCTCAGAACGCGGGCTGGTTGACCGGATCTGCCGTGCCTGGAGAGACAGGACCAGCTGTCATCGCCGGACACGTCGACTCCCTCGACGGCCCCGCGGTGTTCTATCGCCTAGGCGAGTTGGCTGTCGGGGACATCGTGACCGTCTCCTTCTCCGACGGTTCCAGCACGGAGTTCGCCGTCACCCAGACCATCAGGACGCCCAAGAACGAGTTCCCGACGGACCGGGTCTACGGGCCCGTGCCCGACGCACAACTGCGACTGATCACGTGTGGTGGGGCATTCGACGGTGGGCAGCGCTCCTACCAGGACAACATCGTGGTCTTCGCCCGGCGCGCATGAACGGTCGGACGACGCAGCGGCGGTCCCCGTGCGCGCCCTGACGCAGTACTGCCACGGTCAAGGGTCGAGTGGCGCGTCGGCACTGGCGCTCACCCGCAATCGGATGCCGCTGCCCACGCCACGCAGCACCGTTGACACGATCGGTACACGTGCGGTGCCGGTCAGCACCACCGTGGCGCTCTCACCGTCGGGGGAGCCCGTGTCCGCGAGGACAATGGATACCCCGCTGAGCCCGCCACCTGAGACGCCCGAGGCGGAGGCCGCCACCAGATAGTCCTGCGCAGCAGTCCTGACAGTGCTGTCGGTCAGCGGGACTGCTGCCAGTGAGTCGCCGCCGCGCAACGCCGCGAAGTAGTCGGGTCTGCTGGCCGCATCCGCGGCGTCCACCGCCGCCGCATCGGCGAGTGACAACAGTTGCTTGCGTTGCAGGTATACGGCGCTGATGCCCGCGACGACGGTGACCAGCAGGAGCGCGATCACCGCGTAGGCGATGGTGAGCAGCAGGATCTGCCCGTCGTCGCCGGGCGGACGCTTCACGCCACGTCGCCGAGATGCCGGTCTCACGGTTCGCTCCGGTACTCGTCCACGATTGCGGTGTGGGTGGCTGAGACCGGAACGGCTGCCGGGATGGCAGCCGCCACGAACCGGGGTACTCCTGGCAGCGGCACGACGATCTCCACGGTGACGCTGACCGCGCTTCCCGGTGTCAGGCAGGGCGTGGCCGCACAGGACACCGTGGTCGCCCCGATCGGGTCGTCGGCGAAACCCTGATCGGTCAAGGCATACCGCACGACCGTTGCTGCAGCCGCTCGACCTGCGGTCTCGGTCTGCGCGGCGGTGAAGGTTCTGGCGGCCGACCGCGCCGCCCCCTCGGTGGCGAACACGCCCGCCTGGATTCTCGCCAGCGCCAACACCAGGTACACCGTGGGCACCAGCAGCAGCACACTCACTGTAACGAACTCGACGATGGCTCCGCCCTCATCGCTACCCGATCGAGCAGCCCGCCCCACCCGTCTGTTGAACCAACGGACGCAGCGCCGTGGCCGACTCATCGCCCCTCGACCGCCGCATGACCGGTGACCGTGAGCCGACGCGGACCAAGTAGGCCGATGACAGGCAACGGAGCCGAGACCTCCACCACGACGACCTCCACGCCCCCGGCACCGTTCACAGAAGCCCTGACGTCGCTGGCATAACGTGGGTTCAGGGCGCTGCCGACCAGGACGCGGGTGCGATCGGCGCCGTCCTGCGGGGAGTTGCCGGCCAGGGCACCGTGACGGGCGCCCTCACTGGCCGCATCGACGAGGACGTTGCGGACGTGCAACACCATGGCCAACTGGACCACAGCGACAAACATCAGCGTCAGCAGGGCACCGACCAGCACGAAATCGACGACTGCTGAGCCCGTCTCGCGGGTCAGCCGCCGGGACCGGTCACGCTCGAGATCGCCTCCGTGAAGACCTGCGTCAGTTGCTCGCCCGCGACTGCCCACAGCACCACGACCAAACCCGCCGTCATCAGCGTGACGAGTACCCATCCCGGGACATCCCCACCATCGCCCCGATTGCGGCTCATCGTTGCAAACCACCCATGCACCGATCTGCCCTCCACATCCCCGGGACGTCGCCCGCCAGTCGCACATCATGCCGTCAACGACGAACGCCGCAATACGGACAGCAACCGCTCGTGACCCTATCGGGCATCACGATCACTCAACGCCTATGGCGTTGTGCACGTCGGTCACCACTGTCATGTCAGAAGTCCAACCGCAACGCGACGATTCCTGGGTACACAGCGAACAGCACCGTCACCGGCAACACGAAGAAGACCACCGGGACCATCATCGCGATCTCTTTCCTGCCGCCCGCCTCCATCATTCGTCGACGTCCGAGCTCACGAACATCCTGGGCCTGCGCTCGCAGCACCTCACCCAACGGCGTCCCCCGTTCGACGGCCACCGCAACACCGTCGACGAAACGCGCCAGCGGGGCCAGGCTGGTCCTCTCTGCCAGCCCCTGCAGGGCGTCCAGCAAGGAGGCACCGGCCCGGGCGCTGGCAAGCGTCCTGCGCAGCTCCGCCGACAGCTCCCCCGAGCACGTAGCGGCCACCCGCTCCAGTGCCCCGATAGCCCCCTCGCCCGCACCGACGGAGAGCGCAAGTAGCTCGGCCACGGTGGGGAACTCCTGCATCATGCGTGTCTCACGGCGGGTGACGGCCCAGCTCAACGACTGGTCCCGCAGCAGAACGCCGGTCAAGGCGCCGATGACGACGAGCGCGGCCATCGGCAGCGCCGCAGGCCCCCGAGTCACGGCCACCAACAGGGCGGCCAGTAGGCCTAGGCCGAGGCCGGCCACACCCCACACCACCTGCTCCGCGCGGAACTGCTCGAGGGACATGCCAGAGCCGCTCTGTTCCAACCGGCGGCGGACTGTTGCGGTGCCACCGAGCAGCCGCTCGACGATCCGCCCAGCGTCGCTGATGAAGGGTGACACCACGCGACGGAGCACGCCCTCAGCTGGCGAGGCACTTGCCAGCAGGCTCGAGGGGCGCACGGTGTCGCGCAGGTACGGCTCCAGCCGTGCGATCAGGTCGACTCGCCGACCGATCGGCGCCCCGGCGATCAGCAACCACAGCCCCACACCGAGCAGCACGCCGACAAAGGCCCCCGTCTGCGGGGACGCGCTCATCACCGCAGCACCCGCTCTTCCTCGGGCAGTCGGCCGATGCGCAACATCAGACGGTAGGCGACCAGGGAGGACGCCGCACCTACCGCCAGCACCAGGATTCCCGCAGGCTGGTTGTATGCCGCAACGGCCCCGGGCCGCGTCGACAACAACGCCAGCACCGCCCACGGCGCGGCCACGGCCAAGCGCGCCGCGGTCACCGTCCAGGACTGCCTCGCTTGCAGCTCACCGCGAGTGCGTAGGTCCTCGCGCAGGAATCCCGACAAGGTGCGCAGCAGTCGCCCGAGATCACTGCCACCGACTTCCCGGGTGATGCGCAGTGCTTCGACGAGACGATCGGCCACAGGGTCGGCAAGCCGGTCCTTCAGTGCCAGCAGGGATTCGGAAAACCGACCAGTGGCCTGATAGTCCTCCGCGAAGCGCTTGAACTGGGCCCGCAGCGCCTCGGGTCCGCGCTCACCGACCTGCGCAAGGGCCTCGGGCAGAGACAGGCCCGCCCTGATGGCTGAGGAGAGGTTGTCCACAACGTCTGGCCAGAGTTCGCGCAGATCCGCTCGCCGCCGCTCGGCGCGGTGCCGGACAAAGGCGACCGGCGCGAACCCGGCCATGGCACCGAAGCACACCGCGATGGCCGGTGCACCGGAGATCGCCAGGAGGACGCCCACCGCTGCCGCGGCTGCACCCACGCACACCAGCGCCAGCGCCAGGGGCGAGACGGATTCGACGCCGGCCTGCACGAGGGTGTCCTGCCACCGGACGTACCAGCCCGCCGAACGACGCGCCGACGCCTGTTCGTCGGACCACATCGACCACCACAGGCAGAACAGTCCCGCGCCCAGCAGGAGACCGAGCGCTACTCCCTCCGCTCCCCATGCCATGTGTCCACCCCTTCCCGCTGATGGCTCCTGAGGTGATGGTCAGTTCGCCAGCAGGGCTGCCACGTCGAACCCGGCGCGGGCGAACCGCTCGGCGTGCGGCGGGTAACCACTCGCCCGGCGCAATGCGCCTTCGGCATCCGAGACGAAGATCGGTGCTATCTCCACGACGTCGCCCTCGACCCGACCCGGCACTGCCACGATCTCGCGGACACGGCGGCGGCCATCGCGGTCCAAGGCCATGTGAATGACCAGGTCGACGCAACCGGCAACGGTCGGGACAACGAACCGGGAGCTGACGTTCTCGCCGGCCAGCAACGGCAGGGTGCACATCTTGGTCACGGCCTCGCGAGCGCTGTTCGCGTGCAGGCTGCACATCCCCGGCAACCCAGAATTAAGCGCAATCAACAGGTCGAGACTTTCGGCCTGGCGAACCTCGCCCACGATGATCCGGTTGGGGCGCATCCGGAGCGCCTCCTTGACCAAGCGCCTCAACGGCACTTCACCGGTGCCCTCGAGGGACGGTTGACGGCACTGCAGCCCGACTACGTCTCGCAAAGAAATCTTCAACTCGAACACCTCTTCACAGGTGATGACGCGCTCCCGGGCAGGAATCGCGGCACCGAGACAGTTGAGCATCGTCGTCTTGCCCGCCTGGGTTCCACCTGACACCAGGATGTTGAGGCCCGCCACCACGGACGCTTCGAGGAAAGCCGCCGACGTGTTGCTGAGGGTCCCGAGCCGCACGAGGTCGTCCAACCGATCGGCGCGCACCACGAACTTCCTGACGTTCACGGCCCAATGAGCCCGCGTGATGTCGGGAATGACCACGTGGAGCCTCGATCCGTCGGGCATGGTGGCGTCGACGAACGGGCTGCTCAGGTCGACACGACGGCCGGAGGACTTGAGCATGCGCTCGACGAGCTCCCGCACCTGATCAGCCGTGAGGAGGGTCGCGGTGAGTTCCGACGTGCCTTGGCGCGCCACGAACACCTTTCCCGGCTCATTGATCCAGATCTCCTCCACCTCAGGGTCGTCAAGGTATGCCTGCAGCGGTCCGAAGCCCGTCACGGCATCGAGCACGCGCTTGATCGCCGACTCGGCATCGCCTACCGGTGGCAGCGGCCTCGTCAGTGCGCGGTCGTCGTAATCGGACACGGCATCGCGAACCAACCGACGCATCCCTACGGGGTCCCTAACCGGATCCACCCCGCCTCGACGGATGATCTCGCGCACCTCGTCCGTCACCAGACTCACGGCGTCCACCACAGGCTCCCCCTCATCTCCGCTGAACCTCGCGACCCCGAACCCCTCGTGGTCATTGCCGACGCCGGAACACACTAGGGCGAATCGGGCGGCGGTGGAGGAGCTCGCCAGATGGGTTGTGCACAACGCCGCTTGCCCCGGGGTTGTGGATACCCGGCGGCACCGGGTCACCCCGTCTTCGCCAGCACCAGCAGTTCGTCCACGAGGGCGCGCAGCTCCTCAAGCGTGGCGGGCTCCTCGAAGTCGCTCGGGAGCGTGCGGGGAGGTATGAGCCAGACGTTGACGACCACGTTGTCCGAGGACGCGGCGACCGTCAGGACAGCTCGTCTCACGCGGTCCGAGGGGGCCTCACCATCGAAGACAAGGTCAACTTCTTTGCGCAGCGGGCCTGGTCCGGCTTCGCGGCTCGCCGAGATCGTGACGTCAACCTGCAGCTCCCACCCGTCGATGCGCAGCCGTGCACCCCAGGCGGTTCCCATGTAGTTCTCCGCGATCCCTGATCGTGCACCGCCGCCGCCCGACGGCGGTTCACCCCACCAGGTAGTCGTCGAGGAGAGCAGCACCTGCAGCAGCCGCTCCTCCAGCGGAGGTCGGCACCGAACGTCGAAATCATCGTCGGCCACGTCCTCGACAGCGATGCGGGTCGCCTCACAATCGCCCACCAAGAACTCATCGATCTTGTACGCGTCGCCGTACGGGGTGGTGATGCGCCTGACGAGCTGATCCCCTTCGGGGTCGCCCAAGAGGCGCAGGTAAGGCTCGGGCACTTCTCGTGCCGACAGGACAGGGCCGCCGTCACTGACGATCAGTTCTACGAGCCCGGAGCATCGCGAAGGGCTCTGCCGGACCACGAGTCCCTGGGGCATGGCGTCAGCCACTCTGATCTGCGTCACATTCGCCGCATCGACCTCGGCGGTCGCGAGGACCTCACGGGCGCTGTCCGCACTTCGACCGACGACGACCGGCATGCCACAGTCGGTGTCACCAATGGCGCGGACAGCGACGGCGCCACCGGCCACCAGGCCGAGCGCCGTCACCCCGACGAGCAGCTTCAACACTCCCCGACCGATATCCACAGGGTCAGCGTAGGTCGGTTGTCCACAGCCGAACTGGTGCCGCCGGCGGCCAACCTCTTTCCGCGGGCATGCTCGGCGCATGTTGATGAGGTGCACCGTCGTCAGGGCGGCACTTGGCAGTCCGGGGGCCGATATCGGTATCGAGGCCGCGGTGGGCACCCCCTGGCGCGACGTCGAGTCGAAGGTGCTCGAGGCCGCGGGTTGTGAGGTCGGAGACGCGGCCAGCGCTGCCGGGATTCGCCTCGAACCGGATCACGCGGTGGGCGTGCATCCCTTGCTCGACGGTTGCGAAATCGAGGCGTCCCCCGCCAGCTGGACGTCACAAGCCCGAGTCGCCCACCCGTCCGCTGCGCCTGTGACCCTGGTGGCCGTATCAGGGCCGGATTCCGGCCGGAGTCTCCCACTTCGACCCGGTCGGCTGGTGTTGGGTCGCGGCGCCGGGTGTGACCTGATTCTCCAAGACCCGGACGTCTCACGTCGGCACTGCCAGATCGAAGTGGCACCTGAAGGAGTTCTGGTGCGCGACCTGTCATCGACCAACGGCACCGTGGTGACCCAACCGAGAGACCCGGTGAGGGGCCACCCCGCCAGCGCCTGGGCGCCACACGGCCCCGAAGGCGGCCCCATGGGAGTCAGGGTGGCGCTCGGCGGTCACATTGCGGTCGGTTCGTCACGGCTGCAGATCCGGCTCGACCCTGGCCACGGATCCGTGGCGGGTCACGAGCGAGGAGACGGGACCGTCCTGCATTCCGCCGCCCCCCGATCCGCCATCGAGGAATCATCGCGGGTCTTCACCGTCGCGCCCTTGCTCAAGACGCCGACGAAGCGGCGTATCCCCTGGTTGGCCGCGTGTCTTCCCGTCCTGCTGTCGATTCCGATCGCTCTGTGGTGGGGCTCGCCGCTCTTCCTGCTGATGGGCCTGGCGGGCCCGGTGATCATCCTCGGATCGGTGCTCGGCGACAGGCGGGAGGCTCGCCGTGTCGCTGCGGCGGCTGCTACGGAGCACGCACAAGCGATTGCCGATGCCCAGGCGGCTGCGGAGCGGTCGGCTGCGGACATTCTGCATGGCCGACTGCACCTGCACCCCGATCCGGCAACCGTGCTTGACATCGCCCGGTGCCGGGACCCTCAGCTCTGGGCCCGTCGAGCGTCAGACCGAGACGCCTGGGTTGTTCGGGTGGCAGTAGCAGACCTGGGCGCGCCTGTTCGGGTAGACCTCAACGGTGGCGGCACCAACGGAACA
This sequence comes from uncultured Kineosporiaceae bacterium, assembly GCA_964516515.1. Lineage (GTDB taxonomy): Bacteria > Actinomycetota > Actinomycetes > Actinomycetales > JBBAYJ01 > JANNOG01. The sequence goes on from CAZEYA010000041.1 coordinate 9,687, forward strand.
GCGGGCGGCGAGGATCCTGTGCTGCCGCACGCACCCGTCACGGTGGACCTCCGGCGAGGGGTGGTCGTGCGTGGGCCGACACCCTGGCGGGAGGCGATCTGCAACAACATCGTGGGGCGTCTGGCTGTCGCCCTCGGCCCGGATCAGCTGAGCGTCGTCGTGGTGCCAGGCACTTCGCAGGCGAGCCGACGCTGGGCATGGACCCGATGGCTGCCGCACGCCGACAACGTCCGAGTGACGACTCAACGGCTCGTAGATCTCGAGCGAACCTTGACCCATCTGCTTCGCGTCAGTCCAGGCGATCACCCGCGGGCGGATCGGTTGACAGTGGTGGTGGTGGACGATGTTCCTGACTCGGCCCTGCCCCGACTTGCGGAACTCGCTGCGGCAGCGGCGGACTCCTCGGCACGGGTGGCCTTGTTGGTCAGCGCTGCCGTGGACGGCCCAGTCCCTCGAGATTGCCTTACCCGATTGCAGCCGGCCGGTGAGGCGGGTGTCGGGGTGGAAGTCTGCACGCCCGATGCCAGCCTGGTCGCAATCGCGGATCAGGTGGGAGCGTGGTGGGTGCAGCGTCTAGCGCGCGCATTGGCACCGGTTAGGCCTGCCGCGATCCCGGCTGCAGCCCGCCTGCCCGACAGGGTGGGGCTGGCCGACCTGCTCAGGGGGGTCCACACTCAGGCCCGCCCGCTCGACACGGGGCCTCCTACGGCGGCCGAGGTGTCCCGGTGGTGGGCAGCGGCTGAGCCTGCTGACACGGGACTGTCAGTGCCACTGGCGGCAGGGGTCGGCGTCGCGGTGGTGGTCGACCTCGTGAGGGACGGCCCTCATGCGCTGGTCGCGGGCACCACGGGATCAGGAAAGTCGGAGCTGCTGAAATCATTGGTCCTCGGTCTCGCCTGCCGCTACTCGCCGGCCCGGTTGTCCTTCCTGCTCGTCGACTTCAAGGGAGGTGCGACGCTGGCGGAGTGCGACCGGCTCCCCCACTCCCTGGGCTTGTTGACCGACCTTGATCTGCATGAGGCGCGCCGGGTGCTGACCGGGTTACGAGCCGAGATCCACCGCCGCGAGCAGCTTCTGGCTGCCGCTGGAGTGGCTGACCTGGCCGCCTACGCCAGACGACGGCCGGACCAGCCGCTGCCCCGGCTGGTATGCGTGGTGGACGAGTTCCGCGTGCTCGCCGAACATGCCTCCGACGTCCTGGACGCGCTGGTGCACCTCGCCGCAGTTGGCCGGTCATTGGGCCTACACCTCGTGCTCGCGACACAACGGCCATCGGGCATCGTGTCCGCAGACATCCGTGCCAACACGGCGTTGCGGATCGCGTTGCGGGTGCAGGACGCCGCCGACTCGCGCGACGTCATCGATCGGCCGGACGCCAGCCAGCTACCACGTGACTGCCCGGGGCGAGCGATCATCTCGCGCGACGGCGTCGTCGAGGAAGTGCAGACCGCACACGCCGGCCGCCTTGGGGTTGGAACTGCACCACCCAGGGTCTGGTTGCTCGATTCCGCCGGGGCCGACCATTGCGGGCCTGCGGCATGTGACGGCCGGGCGCTCGGTGCCGATGACGCAGCCCGCAGCTCGCCCCTTGGCGGCGCCGACGTGAGCGTCGTTGCGTTGGTCGAAGCCTGCCGCGAGGCGGTGACCTCGGCTGGTCTGCCTCCGGCGAGAGCGTGGCTGCCGCCGTTACCGGCACGCGTCACCGACGTCGATGTTGAGCAGGCTCGGCCAGGAGCGAGAGCAGACGCCGCTGACGTTGCCGTGAACCACGACGACGGTTCATTAGGCTCCCCCGGCGGGCCCGGGCCCTGCTTGCCGTTCGCGCTGGCGGATCTCCCGGACGACCAGCGTCGAGCCGCACTGGACTGGGTTCCCGACCGTGATGGGCACCTGATCATCCTGGGTGGTCCTCGAAGCGGTCGGACGACGGCGGTCGCGGTCCTGGCGGCGGGTGCGCTACGCCAGCGCGTGCCCGCTGTGGTGTGCACCGGGCGTCCCGGGGCAGCGTGGCCACGCGGCACGACGCTCGTGGACTGGCGCGACAGCGACCATCTAGACGACGTCCTTCAGGTGCTGTGCCAGCGATCGAGTGGCAGCGACCAGCCATGGATCCTGCTGGGAATCGACGACTGCGACTCGCTACTCCAGGCCACGGCCGATCGTCCGGACGTGCTCGACCGCCTGACCACACTGTCCAAGGACACCCTGGCGGGCCGCATCGCCCTGGTGATGGTCGGCGGCCGCGGCTTGGGGACGACGCGGATGGCGACGGGTGGACGACTCCGGGTTCTCCTGCGGCCTGCTGACCCGTTCGATGCCACCCTGATCGGCGCAGCGCAACGCGATCTTCCCACCACGTGGCCGCCAGGCCGCGGTGTCATCACGGGCTACGAGTTCGCCGGTGGGACGCTGCCGGACGGCACCCGTGCAGTGGCCAACCGGCCCCCGGGATCAGTCGTCGAGATCCAGGTCATCGCCCCGGCCGCGGGCGCCGCAGATGTTGTCGATGAGCCCTCGCCGCCTGGTCTGCCGACGGCGTTACCAAGGCGCGTGTGCGGCGCCGACCTGGCCCCCTCGGCCTGGCCCACCCTCACCCTCGGCGTCGTGGCTGGGCAGGCTCGGCCTCCGGAGGCGGGCGCCGACGCCGGCACCGGCGCCCGCTGGGCGACGGCTGGGGTCGACGTCACCGCGCGCCCAGGGGTCGTTGTGTGCGGCCCGGCCGGCAGTGGCCGAACCACGGCCCTGCGCCTGTTGGCGCTTGAGGCTGCCGACTGCGGCGCCTCAATCGTCGTGCTGGCGCCCCGCTCTGCCGACTGGGAAGACCTCCGGACCGCGGGAGTGGTGACCCTTGTGGCCGGCCTGCCCGGCGCGCGCAGCGAACTCGTCGGAACGGCGCGCCGCTTGTTGATCATTGATGACCTTGACGACTGCCCACCCGCCGTCGATGAGCTGGCGGCGGCCATCGCCCGCTCCGCGGGGACCGGCGTGGCCGCCGGCACGTCGGTCGGGTCGACCCATGCTGCTGACATCAGCCAGGACGGCGAACGCCTGACAGACCTCCAGCCGCGCGATCTCGGGTTAGCCGTGGCGGTTACCACCGCGTATCTGGCCGGCCAGTTCCGTGGCTTCGCGGCCGAAGTACGCCGGCACGGCAGCGGGCTGCTGCTCCGGCCGGGCCGTCACGACGCCCGTGATGTCTACGCGGCGAGCGGCCCAACTCAGGCGACGACGTCCCCGGGCCGCGGTCTCCTGATCAGCCGCGGCCGCGCCGAACGGATCCAGGTGGGCCATGACCGGCCGACGCCATCCCTGCCGCCGACCACAGTCCAGCGGCCGCACACACCAACCCTCCTACCAGCACTGACACCATGACGATCCGAATGGAGCCATCGGCCATCGCTGCTCCGACCTGGCTGAGAGAGATCACAGCGACCAGGATCTGCGTGGTGACGAAGAGGCCTATCGGCCATCGACGCCCACGAACCAGGGCCACGCCGAGCCCGGCGATAGCGATGGCAATCACCACCGCTATCGCGACCTGGGTGTACGCAGCCGAACTGTTGGAAGCCGCGCCCCGGGCGCCCGCTCTCGCGACCAGCGTGGCGAACACCAGGACGGCTGCCGCCTCGGCCCAGCACACGCCAGCTGCCAGACGCCGCGGAACAACCAGCGCACGGTCCTCGTTCACTCTACGAAGGTACCGGCGACGCGATGGGCAGCGACATCGGCCGCTCAGTGCCCGATCACCGGGTGTGACCGCCGGACACATCGTCATTGGTCGGTTGGATGACAGGTGTGACGGAACTTGCACACATCAGTAACGCGCCTCCACTTGTGAGGCGGTTCACTCAGTGGTCTTATATCTGCAGGACGGCGGGAGCACTCGACCCGCCCAGTGTGGTCGCGTGACGTCACGGTTCGAGAGCCGGCCCTTCACGCAAGACGCTCCTGACCGGAACCCGACCCATCACCGCGACGTTGACTGGAAGTGGAGAAAGTGACAATGGACTGGCGGGATCGCGCTGCGTGCCTCGAGGAGGACCCGGAGCTCTTCTTTCCCATCGGCAACACAGGCCCAGCCCTGCAGCAGATCGACGAAGCCAAGAAGGTCTGCCGCCGCTGCGATGTCATCGACACATGCCTGAAGTGGGCACTCGACACAGGTCAGGATGCCGGGGTCTGGGGTGGGCTGTCCGAGGACGAGCGCAGGGCACTGAAGCGGCGTACGGCGCGGGCGCGCAGGGCGGGCTGAGCAATCGGACACCCGTGACCTGGCGTGTCGCGCCCAGATAGTGAGTGCGGTACGCCCGCACACACCTTCGTGTTCACCTTATTGCAGCGTCACACGCACACTGGCCCTCGTGCCACCACCGGGCCGAGGGCCCCGCTGGAAGGTGCCGTTCAGTTCCGTCTGCACCAGCGTCTCGACGATCCGGGTACCGAGCCCGGGGATCGCTGAGCCGCTGATCCCCCTGCCGTTGTCATCCACCTCTACGGTCAGTGCTTTGCCCCGTCTCTGCGCGCGGACGACGATGCTTCCGCCCAGCGGTGACGGCCCGCTCGTTAGACCCTCCTGAGCAGCACTTTCCGCCTTGGCGAAGGCCCGTACCTCGTCCCGCAGAACAGGGTCGCTGAAACCATGCTCTGCCGCGTTGCTCACCAGTTCGGTCAGGACGAGGGACAAGGCCGTCGCGTCCGCCGCGACCAGCCGCCCGAACGAACCCTCCCGGTGCAACGCCACCGAGCGACCGATCCCAGCTGCGATCTCCACGGTGGCCGCGAGGCTTGAATCCACGACGTGGTCGAAGTCCACGGACTCATCGAAGCCTCGGGCGAGCGCGTCGTACACCAGGGCGATGGCGGATATTCGGCGCCCGGCCTGACCGAGCGCCTGCCTAGCCTCACCAGACTCCGTCCTGCGTGCCTGCATCCGCAGCAGCGCCGACACCGTCTGCAGATTGTTCTTCACACGATGGTGGATTTCGCGGATGGTCGCTTCCTTCGTCATCAGCTCCCGCTCCGAGCGACGGATCTCGGTGACGTCCCTGACCAGCAGCACCGCTCCGATCCGCGACCGGGACCGCCCGGTGCCGCGGGTCAGCGGCAGCGCCCGCAGCGACAGCACCGAGCCGCGGATGTCCAGGTCGCAGCGCCACGGCGCCCGCCCCGTGATGACCACGGGCAGCGACTCATCGACCGGGTCTCGCTCGGCCAATCCCGCGGTCACGACCTCTGCCAGGTTCCGGTCGAGCAGGGACGCCACCCCCAATCGCCTAAAGGCCGAGACCCCGTTCGGGCTGACATAGGTCACGACGCCGTCGGAATCGAGTCGCACGAAACCGTCGCCCACTCGTGGCGCGCCACGACGCGGGCCGGTGGGAGCAGAGTCGTACGGGTACCCTGCCTCGCTCATCATCTGCAGCATCAGGTCACCGGCCTCCTGGTACATCAGCTCCAGGCGACCCGGGACCCGCATGAACGACGGGTCACTGACCCGCTCGACGACCCCGATCGCTCGGCCGTTACGGACCACCGTGAACAGGTCCTCCCATCGGCCGTCCTCGCCGTCCCGGGCGGCCTCCCAGCCCCCCACGCCGGCCAGATGATCCATCCGAAGCGACAGCCGTGGCTTCGCCGTCGCACCAACCATGTCGTCGTAGAAGGCGGTGGAGGCAGTGCTGGGCCGGGCATGAGCGATCGCCGACCATCCTCCGGAGCGATCCCTCAGCCACAGCACCAAGTCGGCGAAGGACAGGTCCGAGACCAGTTGCCAGTCTGCCACCAGGAGCCGCAGCCACTCCCGGTCGGCGTCGCCCAGATCGGCGTGGCGGTGAACGATGTCGTGGAACGTTGTCACGGACCCAGCCTGCCGCACGGCTTGGCCGACACCGCGAAGGGACGGCATGGTCTCAGCCATGGCGGCACTGGACGAGATGCCGCGCATCCACCCCGAGACCTCGGAGCATTGGCGGGCTTGGCTCGCCGACAACCACGGGAAGGCCCCCGGCGTCTGGGTGATCACATGGCGCAAGGCTGCAGGCCGACCCACCTCGAGCTACGACGAAATCGTCTGCGGAGCTTCGGCTTTCGGCTGGGTGGACAGCCTGCCACGAGCTCTCGACGACCAGCGAACGATGCTCTACGTCAGCCCGCGCAAGCCGCGCAGCGGCTGGTCACAGCCCAACAAGGAGCGCGTTCAGCGGCTACTCGCCGAGCAACGGATAGCTCCGGCCGGCCAGGCCGTCCTCGACGCCGCGATGGCGGACGGTTCGTGGGCCAAGCTGGACGGCGTGGAGAACCTCGTCGTGCCACCCGACCTGGCCGCGGCACTCGATGACGTCGCGGGCGCTCGCGCCAACTGGGACAGCTTCCCGCGCACGGCCAAGCGCGGCATTCTCTGATGGATCGCGCTCGCCAAGCGGCCGCAGACCAGAGCGGCCCGAATCGACGAGACGGCGCAGTCCCCAGGCCGGGGCGAGCGCGCGAACCAGTGGTCACCGAAGCCGCCACCCCCGTAGCGCGCACGACGACCCGCCCACGGCTACGGTCCGGACATGAAGGTCACCGCCGAGACCACCTACATCACCGATCCCGACACGGTCGTCGCCCTGCGGCTGAACCCGGACTTCCTGACCGCCATGTGCCGCCGCACCGGAGCGGTGGAGCAGGAGGTATCGGCTACTGCACAGCCGGACGGCTCCGGTCACAGCCTGACCAGGCGCACGATGCCGACCGACGACTTCCCCGACGTCGCCAAGCGCTTCGTCGGCCGGACCCTCGTCCTCGTCGAGGAAGTGCGCTGGAGCGCGACATCCCAGCCCGGCACCCGTAGCGGCACTTACGAGATGCGCGCCGAAGGGGCCCCCGTCACCTACCGGGCGGACATCACGATCGCCAGCACGCCCACCGGATCGCATGAGGTCATGCGAGGTGACATCACGGCGAAGATTCCACTGGTCGGGGGGCGCATCGAGAAGGCCATCGAACCCGCGGTCAGGGCCGGTCTCGACGCCCAGGCCGAAGCAGTGCAAGAGTGGCTGCACAAGTGAAACCTGCCAACCACTGACGAGCGTGTATGTGTGGAGCGCGTACCCTGCGTTGCTCCTCGCGCGCCAGCCGGAGGCAGCCGACGATGTACGTGACGCCAGGAGGTGCTCTCGCGCTCATGAATGGCGGGCGCGCACTCGATCGGGCCGGAGTGACCCGACCTCGGGCCGTAGCCGCTGACCTTTCCGGTTTCGTCGCGATGTACGAACAGGGATACACCCGCCTCGTCGCGCAGCTGACGACGGTCACCGGCAGCGTCAGTGAGGCCGAGGACGTCGTTCAGGAGGCCTTCGTCCGCGCGGCCCAGCGGTGGGACAGCTTGGCCGGCTATGACGCTCCTGAGGCCTGGGTGAGGCGCGTGGCCATCAACCTGGCGCTCAGTTCGCTGCGGCGCGCCCGCCGGGCAGCCAAGACAGTTGCTGTCTGGGGCCGTGAGCTCGACCCAGGCGAGGCCAACGGCCCGGAAGCCCACGGCCTAGAGCGCCTGGCCCTGATAGCTGCGCTGCGGCGGCTGCCGGTCAAGTACCGCGTCGTGCTCGCGCTGCACTATCTCGTCGATCTGGACGTCCGTGGCATAGCCGACGAATTGTCGATTCCCGAGCCCACCGTGAAGACACGACTGGCACGAGGCAGGGCCCGGCTGAAGGACCTCATCGAGACGGCGGAGACCAGCCCAGAGACCACCTCTGACGCGGATCAGGGGGGCGTCGCGAGGCGGCCCCGCGGTGGTCGAGCGACGAGGGGGATCTCGGCATGACGCACTCCTTGGGCCGCCCGGGTGAGCCGGACGACGACCTCCGGCGGCTCTTCCAGGACACCACGCGCAGTATTCACCCCACGATCCACCAGCCGCCGGTGCGGGATGTCATCGCCCGCGCCCGGGGTACCCGGCGCCAAGCACCTGCAGGCAAGCCCGCGCCACTCGCGGCAATCCTGGCCCTGGGGGCGACGCCGCTGGTCGTCCTCGGCGCAGTTCTCATCGGCCCGGCAGGCGCCGACATCTTCACCGGCACCCCCCGACCCCTGCCGGAGCGTCCTGCCAGCAGCGAAGAACCACTGCCGCCGCTCACCGCGAGATCCTCGCCCGTCTCCGCACTGCCGACGAGCAGCAGCGCTGCAGACGGCGCGGCGAGTGCAGTCACCCCGTTGACCGAGGTAACGGTCTATTTCGCGGACGGCCTGCTGGTGCAGGACGGTTGCCGCCGGCTCACGGCGGCCACCCGACTGGTCCCCGAGGACCAGCTCGTGGCCGGCACCCTGCGTGCGCTCATCGCGGGCCCCCGCGCGGACGAACGGGCAGCCGGCCTCGTCAACCAGTTTGCCGAGGACGGCGCCGCGCCGCCGTTGGCGATCACCATGGATTCTGCCGCCGGCGTCGTCGTCCTGGACACGGACGAGACGTTCTTCGGCGGAACGACGGTCGACTGCCGGTATGACGACATCTCGCGCGCGTTGGATCGCACCACAGCGCAGTTCGAGGGGTGGTCGGTCGAACTGCGGGTGAATGGGTCACGTGAAGCCGCAGCGACCCTCGTGGCCGAGGACCCGACAGGACCCGTCGTCGAGGCGACCGCGGACCCCTCGTCCGTGGAGTCCGAGCCGAGTGCAGCCGTAGCCACCACCGGCTGACTCCTTCACCGTCACCCCTCGTGTGACAGCCCACCTCA